>NZ_CP045649.1:3074682-3375708 GCF_009557055.1 Nocardioides sp. dk884
GTGATGACGGTCAGTGGTCGGTGGCTCATCGGGCCATCATGCGCGCCGGGCGGGCTCCGCGTCCCGGCCCAGCAGCGCGGCGAGCGGGAGAGTGCCGACCGGGAGGCCGTGGCGGTCGTAGTAGTCGAACATCGCGAGCAGCCATTCGCGCTCGCGCTCTCCGAGAGCCGCGCCGTCGGTGGCGGCCCACTGCCGAGGGCTCACCACCTCCACCTCGACGCCGGCCTCGGCGGCCAGCTCCGCGACGCTGCTGCGCCGGGAGGCGAGCTCGTAGGTCGCGCCCTCGTGGCCCGGCTCGAGCAGCACGGTGGCGACCGCCTCGCCGACCTCGCGCAGGTCGGCGAACCCGAACGGTGCCTCGGCGCGGTAGGCCAGGCGCACCGGGCCGGTGAGGTCGAGGTTCTGCAGGTAGGCGCCGGGCTGGAGGATCGTCCAGGCCAGCCCGGAGCGGCGTACCAGGTCCTCGGCCACGGCCTTGCCCACGTGGTGCGGCAGCGCCGGGGCGTACGGCGAGGCCACCGAGTGGTAGCCGATCCGGCGCACCCGCGCCACGCGTGCGGCCTCGATCGCCGCGGCGACGTACGCCGGCTCGTCGGGGTGCAGGTTGGGCGCGACGACATACACCGCGTCGCACCCGCGCAGCGCGCCGGCCAGGTCGGGCCAGTCGGCCCGGCCCAGCGGCACGCCGACGGCGCCGCGGCCCTCGAGGGCGGCGAGGACCGATCGTCCGGTCTTGCCGTGTCCCCCGAGGACCGCGACGCGTGTCATCGGCCCTGGCCTCAGACGAGGTCCACGGCGGCGAACTGCGCCCCGGACGCGAGGTGGGCGTAGCCCGGCCCGCGGTCGAAGAACGGCTCCTCCGCGCCCTGCTCGGACGCCCGCGCGGCGCGCTCGGCCGCGGTGGCCGCGGCGTCGTAGGACAGCGTGTCGTCCTCCAGCGAGCCGGTGAGCACCACGCCGTAGTCACCGAGCGCGGCGTGCTCGGAGACCTTGCGCCACACCACGTCGCGCACCACGAGCTCGGGGTCGCGCTCGAGCGGGTCGCCCCACCCGCCACCGCCGGTGGTCCGGATCCGGACCACCTCGCCGGCCTTGATCTCCTCGGCGTCGGCGAGGGCGTCGACCTCGCGCTCGTTCGGGCCGCCCGGGTCGATGGTGACCTCGAAGGGCCGTCCCGCCTTGCCGCCCTTCACGCCCCAGCAGGCCAGGATCGAGCGGTCCGCGATGGACATGAAGTGGGCGTCCTTGAGCATCCGGATGTGCTTCTCATAGCCCAGGCCGCCGCGGAACTTGCCGGCGCCGCCGGAGTCCACGGCGAGGGTCAGCGCCTCGACACGGAACGGGAAGCGGGCCTCGGTGAACTCGCTGGGCAGGTTGCGGCTGTCCGGGACGACGTGGATGGTGTCCTCGCCGTCGGCGTAGTAGCGACCGCCGGAGCCGCCGCCGAGCACCTCGCGCATGAGGTACGGGCGGCCGTCGAGGTCCTCGCCGTACACGCCGGTGTAGCGGATGGTCTCCTGGTCGGCCGGCATCTTGCCGTCGACGGCCTTGGCGACCACGCCGGCCAGCACGCCGAGCAGCCGCAGGATCACGAACGTGCGGGCGTTGGTCGGCGCCGGGAAGACCGGCGTGAGCAGCGTGCCCGGCGGCGGGAAGCGCATCTCGATGAGCGGCACGATGCCCTCGTTGACGTCGAGCTCGGCCATCCGCTCGGGGGTGTCGGCGAGGTTGCGCAGGATCGGCGCCAGCCACTTCTTGAGGAAGACGCCGTCGCTGTAGTCGCCGCAGTGGTTGATCGGGCCCTTCGCCTGCGGACCGGTGCCGTCGAAGTCGATGATCAGCCGCTCGCCGTCGGGGTCGTCGGCCGCGGTGCGCGTCAGCGTGATCCGCTGGGTGTGCAGCTGCGGCTCCTCGACGCCGTCGTGCTCGGCGTAGTCCTCCCAGACCCACGAGCCGACCGGGATCTTGGAGAGGATCTCGCGGCGGTACGTCGCGGTGGTGCGCTCGATGATCGCGTCGAAGCAGGACTCCACGGTCTCGATGCCGTAGCGGTCGAAGAGCTCGCCCAGGCGGCGCGCGCCCATCAGGCACGCCGAGCACTCGGCGTCCAGGTCGGCGGCCAGCGAGTCCGGCATCCGCGAGTTGCGGGTCATGATGCTGAGCGCCGCCCGGTTGGGCACGCCGGCGTCCCACAGCCGGATCGGCGGGACCGCGAGGCCCTCCTCGAAGACGCTGGTGGCCGCGGACGGCATCGAGCCGGGGACCGCGCCGCCGATGTCGTCGTGGTGGCCGAAGGCCTGCACGAACGCGACGACCCGCCGCTCGCCCTCGGGGCCGGCGAAGACCGGCACGGTGACGCAGAGGTCGGGCAGGTGGCCGATGCCGCCCTCGGAGAGGTAGACGTCGTTGTGGAAGAAGACGTCGCCCTCGCGCATCTCCTCGATCGGGAAGTCCCGGGCGATCGGGTGCACGAGCGCGGAGTAGGAGCGTCCGGTGAGCTTGCGCAGCTTGCGGTCGTGGATGCCGGCGCGGAAGTCGTGGGCGTCGCGGATCATCGGGCTGCGCGAGGTGCGCCCGATGGCGGTCTCGACCTCCATCTCGACCGCGGCCAGGGAGCCCTGGACGATCTCGACGAGTACCGGGTCGGCGCTGGCGCCGGAGTCCGCGGTGAGCGGGCCGAAGGGGAACTGGGTGGGCGCGCGGCGGCTCCCGCCCTCGTTCGGCACGGGCGCGTCAGGCGTGGCGGTCACGCCGACGTTGCAGGTGCACATCAGTTGCTCTCCCTCGTGACGATGATGTTGAGGTGCTCGTCGACGCGGGCCGAGAAGCCCGGGTGCAGCGGCACGGTGGAGCCGAACTCCTCGATGATCGCCGGGCCCTGGACCACGGTGCCGGGGGCCAGGTCGGGGCGCCACAGCACCGGGGTGTCGACGTGGCCGGTCTCGGCCTCGAAGCAGACCGCGCGGCGGCTGCGCTCCGCGCCGGGGCCGCCGTCGCCGAGCGGGTGGCGGGCGATCTCCGGGCGCTTGATCGGGCCGATGCCCGAGACGCGCAGGTTGACCCACTCCACCTGCTGGCTGGGGTCGGTGGAGAAGTCGTAGCCGTAGAGCGCACGGTGCTCGGCGTGGAAGGCGTCGGCGACCTGCTGGAGCGCGGCGGCGTCGAGGTCGCCCTCGGGGACCGGGACCCGCACCTCGAAGGCCTGGCCGAAGTAGCGCAGGTCGGCGGTGCGCACGAACGAGCGCACCTCGGGGCCGAAGCCCTCGCCCTCGAGCGCCACGGCGGCCTGGCCGCTGAGCTCGTCGTACACGCCGGTGACGGTGGCCGGCTCGAGCGCCTCGGCGAGGCGGACGTGGGTCTGCACGTAGTCGTTCTTGACGTCCACGGTGAGCAGGCCGAACGCCGAGACGTTGCCCGGGTTCGGCGGGACCAGGACGGTCGGGATGCCGAGCACGTCCATCAGGCGGCACAGCAGCAGCGAGCCGGAGCCACCGAAGGTGACCAGCGCGAAGTCGCGCACGTCGAGGCCCCGCTTGACGGTGACCTGACGCAGCGCGTTGGCCTGGTTCCACGCGGAGATCTCGAGGATGCCCGTGGCGCAGGCCTCGGGGGTGAGGCCGAGCTCCTTGGCGAGGGTCTCGATGCCGGCGCGGGCCGCGTCGACGTCGAGCGGGATCTCACCGCCGAGCAGGTGCGGGGGGATCCGGCCCAGGAAGACGTGGGCGTCGGTGATCGTGACCTCGGTGCCGCCCTTGCCGTAGCACAGCGGGCCCGGGTCGGCGCCGGCCGAGTGCGGGCCGACCTTGAGGGTGCCCTCGGGCGAGAGCCAGGCGATCGAGCCGCCGCCGGCACCGACCGTGACCACGTCGATCATCGGGATCTTGGAGGGGAACGCGCCGACCGAGCCCTCGGTGGTCAGCGTCGGCTCGCCGCCGATGACGACCGAGACGTCGGTGGAGGTGCCGCCGCCGTCGCTGGTCAGGACCTTGTCGTAGCCGGCGACCTGGGCGATCAGGGCCGCACCGAGGGCGCCGGCCGCCGGGCCGGAGAGCACGGTGGTGATCGGCTGGTGCACGACCTCGGCCGCGGAGAGCACGCCGCCGTTGGACTTCATCACGTAGAACGGCACCGGGCGCTCGCCGGCGTAGGAGTTCAGGCGCTGGGCGATGTTGTTGACGTACGCCGAGAGCCGCGGCTTGACGGCGGCGTCGACCAGGGTGGTCATCGCCCGCTCGTACTCGCGGTACTCGCGCAGCACCTCGCTGCTGACCGAGACCACCGCGTCGGGGTGCTCCTCGGCCAGCACCTGGCGCATGCGCTCCTCGTGCTCGGGGTTGGCGTAGGCGTGCAGGAAGCACACGCCGAGGGTGTTGATGCCCCGGTCGCGGAACCAGCGGGCCACGCGGCGCGCGCCCTCGGTGTCGAAGGGGCGCACCTCCTCGCCGGTGAAGTCGAGGCGGCCCTCGACGCCCTGGACCAGGTCGCGGGGCACGATGCGGTCGGGCTTGACCCAGAAGTAGGAGTTGCCGTAGCCGTCGGGCACGGACTGGCGGGCGATCTCGAGCATCGCCTCGTAGCCGGTGTTGGTGATGAAGCCGAGCCGGTCGACCTTGCCCTCGAGGAGCTGGTTCGTGGCGACGGTGGTGCCGTGGCTGACGGCCGCGATGGCGTCGCCCTGGCCCTGGGGCAGCCCGAGCAGGCCGAGGACCTTCTCGATGCCGGCCATGAAGCCATCGGCGGGGTTGCTGGGGGTGGACGGGGTCTTGGTGGTGACCAGGTCGCCGGAGTCCTCATCGAGAGCCACGACATCGGTGAACGTGCCACCGGTGTCGATGCCGATCCGGATCCGGCGCTGCGCTGGGGTCGTCGCGTCGGGCATGGGTCGATTCAAGCCCGTGCAGCACGCCCTGAGCCATGTCATACCTTGCCCACGGATCGGCGATTCTCGGGCAGATCCTGCCTAGCGGTGGAGCGGGGTTTCCCAGAGACAGCAATAGTCCGCCACACCAGTGTCGTGAATCGCGCGAAACACGACACTGGTGTGGCGGACTATCTCGCCGGGGGCCGGGTCAGCCCCGCTCGCGGACCCGGTCCTCGAAGGCGGCGGCGATCTCGAGCAGGCGGCGCTCGCCGCCGTGCGGGGCGACCACCTGGATGCCGACCGGGAGCCCGTCGGCGGTGCGGCCCGCGGGCAGCGAGATCGCCGGGCAGCCGGTGACGGTGATGAAGTACGCCGAGCGCATCCAGTCCAGGTAGGTCTCCTGGGGGCGTCCGTTGATGTCGGTCGGGAACTCCTGGTCGACCGGGAACGGCGGCACCTGCGAGACCGGCAGCACCAGCACGTCGTGGCGCTCGAAGAACAGCCTCATCCGCTCCGCGAGCGTGGTGCGCTGGGTGTAGGCCCGGGCCACGTCGGCCCCGCTGAGCGGCGCTCCGGCCTCGATGTTGGCGGCCAGCGACTCCTTGAGCTCGCCGGGGTGCGCGGCCAGCAGCGGGCCGAGCTTGGCCTGGAAGTGCCAGGCGCGCAGGGTGCGGAAGGTGTCGTCGGCCTCGCGCAGGTCGGGGTGCGCGTCCTCGACGTGCGCACCGCCGGCGGTCCACACCGCCGCGGACTCGCGCACCACCCGGGCCACCTCGTGGTCGACCTCGAAGGCGCCGCCCAGGTCCACCGAGAGCGCGACCCGCAGGCCGGCCAGGCTGCCCGCCAGCGGCTCGGCGAAGAGCGACCCCGGCTCGCGCAGCGCCAGCGGCGCGCGCGGGTCCGGCCCGGCCAGCACCCCCAGCAGGAGCGCGAGGTCGCGCACGTCGCGCGCCATCGGCCCGCCGGTCGAGGTGGACTCCCACTGGTTGTACAGCGGCCACTCCGGCACCCGGCCGGTGCAGGGCCGCAGCCCCACGACCCCGCAGAACGACGCGGGGTTGCGCAGCGAGCCGCCCATGTCGGAGCCGTCGGCGAGCGGCACCATCCCGGAGGCCAGCGCCGCCGCCGCTCCCCCGCTCGACCCGCCGGCCGAGCGGCCGGGGTCGTGCGGGTTGCGGGTGACGCCGAAGACCCGGTTGAACGTGTGCGAGCCGGCGGCGAACTCCGGCACGTTGGTCTTGCCGATCAGCACGACGCCGGCGCGGCGTACCCGCTCGACGATCAGCTCGTCGGCCTCCGGCACGTGGTCGGCGAAGAGCGGCGAGCCGTACGTCGTGCGCCAGCCGCCGACCGCATGGGTGTCCTTGACCGCGAACGGCAGCCCGTGCAGCGGGCCGACCTCCGCCCCCGCGGCCAGCGCCTGGTCGGCCTCGGCCGCCGCCGCGCGGGCGCGGTCGGGGTCCAGCGAGACGATCGCGTTGATCTCGGGGTTGCGCTCGGCGATCCGGTCCAGGTGCAGGTCGAGCAGCTCGCGCGCGGAGATGCGGCGCGCGCGCACCGCGGCCAGCATGTCGCGGGCGGGCGAGTCGACGCTGAGGTCGGGCACGGGCGCGCTCACCGGATCGCTCACCGGCGCCGTCCGAGCAGTGCCCCGGCGACCACGCCGACGAGCACCAGGCCGGCACCGACGCCGATGCCCTTCACGAACTCCTCGGTGGACCCGGAGGCTGCCGCCTTGGCCGGGGCGGTGAAGACGCCGGGCTGGGCCGCGGGCGCCGCCGGCGCGGGGGCGCCCGGCTCGGCGGGAGCCGCAGCGGCCGGGACGGCTGCCGGGGCCGCGGCGGGCAGGCCGGAGGTGATGGCCTTCTCGACGTTGCCGAAGAACTCCGCCGCCATCCGCTTGGAGACGCTGGTCAGCATCCGCTGGCCGACGCCGCCGACCATGCCGCCGACGGTCGCGTCGGCCTCGTAGGCGACCTCGGTGCCGCCGTCGACGGCGGCGAAGCGTACGGCGACCGCGGCGTCCACGGTGCCGGGCGCCCCGGCGCCGCGCAGGTGCATGGTGAGCGACTGGTGCTGCTCGAGGTCGGAGAGCCGGCAGGTGCCGGTGTAGGTGCCCTTGATCGCGCCGACGCCGGCGCTGACGGTCATGTCGTAGGCGTTCTCACCGGTGGCCTCGAGCCGCTCGCAGCCCGGGATGGTGGCGACCAGCACCGCCGGGTCGAGCAGGGAGTCCCACACCTTCTCTACGGGTGCGGCGATGACGTTGGAACCGGCGATCTTCACGGGGTGTGCTCCTGACGCAGGGTGTGGAGGTCGGAGGGCGAGATGGGCATGGCGGTGATCGGGAAGCCCTCGGCGTCCTCGATCGCGGCCGCCACGACCGCGCTGACCGGGATGACCCCGGCTTCGCCCGCGCCCTTGATGCCGAGCGGGTTGAGCGGGCTCGGCGTCTCGAGGTGGTCGATGTCGATGCCGTCGGGGATCTCGGTGACGTAGGGCATCAAGAAGTCCATGAAGGAGGCGTTGAGCAGCTGCCCGGAGGGGTCGTAGGCCATCCGCTCGTAGAGCGCTCCCCCGATGCCCTGCGCCACCCCGCCGTGGATCTGTCCCTCGACGATCATCGGGTTGATCAGGTGGCCACAGTCGTGGACCACGGCGTACTTGAGGATCGTGACCTCGGCGGTGTCCGGGTCGGTCTCCACGATCGCGGCGTGCATGCCGGAGGCGAACGTCGCGCGCTGCGGGCTGTAGAAGTCCTTGCCCTCCAGGCCGGGCTCGTCGTCCTCGGCCACCGGCGGCTTGCCGGGGTCGCCGACCGCGAACTGGGTCGCGGCCTTGGACGCCTCGTCGAAGGCGTAGCGCAGCGGGTTCGACAGCACCGCGACGGTGCCGAGGTCCATGCGGGTGCCGGGCGAGCCCTTGACCTGAACGACGCCGTCCACGATCTCCAGGTCGGCCTCGTCGACCTCGAGGGCGTCCGCGGCGATCCGCAGCGCCTTCTCCTTGGCGCGCTTGGCCGCGAGGTGGATCGCCGAGCCGCTCATCACCGCGGCGCGGGAGGCGAAGGTGCCCACGGCGTACGGCATCCGGCGGGTGTCGCCGGTGACCACCTCGACGTCCTCGAAGCGCACGCCGAGCTCGTCGGCGACCAGCTGGGCGAACACCGTGGCGTGGCCCTGGCCCTGGGTGGTCAGGCCGGTGGCGACCTTGACCTTGCCGCTGGTCTCGATGTGCACGTGGGCGCCCTCGTAGGGACCGACGCCGGTGCCCTCGACGTAGCAGGCCAGGCCGATGCCGACGGTGCGCCCCTCGGCGGCCATCTTCTCGCGCAGGGCCGGGAACTCCTCCCAGCCGATCAGCTTCTTGAGCTTGACCAGCGAGGCGGGGTAGTCGCCGGAGTCGTACTCCAGCTCGCGGCCGTCCTGGAAGATCAGGCCCTGGTCGAAGGGGAACTCGTCGGGCTGGATGAAGTTGGCGGCGCGCACCTCGGTGCGGTCCTTGCCCAGGTACGCCGCGATCTTGTCCATCGTGCGCTCCATCGCGAAGCAGCCCTGCGGGCGGCCGGCGCCGCGGTACGGCGTGACGATCACGGTGTTGGTGTAGATCGACTCGAAGACGACCCGGTACACCTCGGGCTTGTAGGGCCCGAGCAGCTGGGTCGAGGTGATGATCGGGACGATCAGGCCGTACGGCGTGTAGGCGCCGTGGTCGTGCCAGAACATCACGTCGAGGCCGATGATGCGCCCGTCGTCGTCGAAGCCGACGTCGATGTGCTGCACCTGGCCGCGCTCGTGGGCCGAGGAGATGAAGTGCTCGCGGCGGTCCTCGGTGAACTTCACGGTGCGCCCCAGCAGGCGGGCCGCGAGCGGGACGAGGAGCTCCTCGGGCCAGGGGTGCATCACCTTGACGCCGAAGCCGCCGCCGACGTCGGGGGTGATCACGTCGACCTGGCCCAGGTCGAGACCGAGCTTGACCGCGACCGCGGCGCGCACGCCGGTCGAGGTCTGCGTCGAGGTCCACACCTGCAGGCGGTTGGTGTCGGCGTCCCAGCGCGCGACGGTGCCCCGACCCTCCAGCGGCGTGCAGGCGCTGCGCTCGATGTCGAGCTCGAGGTGGAGGCGGTGCGGCGCGCGGGCCAGCGCGGCCGCGACGTCGCCGGTGTTCTGCTCGCTGCGCGCGCCGACGTTGCCGGGTACGTCGTCGTGGACCAGGTGCTCGGCGGCGCGGGAGGCCTCGATGCCGACGACGGCCGGCAGCACCTCCCAGGTCACCTTGATCTTGTCCAGCGCGTCCTCGGCGATGTAGCGGTCCTCGGCGACGACGAACGCGACGGCCTCGCCGACGTAGTTCACCTCATCGCGTGCCAGGGCGTACTGGGTGCGGCCCTGGGTGAGGTCGGGGTGCGGGATCAGCAGCGGCAGTGGCTCGGCCATCTCCGGGGAGAGCGGGCCGAGGTCCTCGTAGGTCCAGACGACGTGCACGCCCTCGACGTCGAGGACGTCGCTCATGTCGATGTCGAGGATGCGGGCGTGGGCGTGCGGGCTGCGCAGCACCGCGGCGTGCAGCGTGCTGGGGTCGGCGTGCACGTCGTCGACGTAGCGGCCCTGGCCGCGCAGGAAGCGCTGGTCCTCGGTGCGCTGGACCTTCTGACCCATCAGCTTGGTGGTCACCGCTGGACCTCCACGGGCGCGTCGGGCTGCTGGCCGACGGGACGCTGGCCGTCGGGATGCTGGGGGTCGGCGAGCTCGGCGGCGCGCTCGACGGCCTTGACGATGTTCTGGTAGCCGGTGCAGCGGCACAGGTTGCCGGCGACCATCTCGCGGGCCTCGTCGTGCGAGGGGTGGGGGTTCTCGCGCAGGCAGGCGGTGACGGTGGTGAGGAACCCCGGCGTGCAGAAGCCGCACTGCAGCCCGTGGCACTCAGCGAACGCCTGCTGGACCGGCCCGAGCGAGCCGTCCTCGCGGGTCAGGCCCTCGACGGTGGTGATCTCGGTGTCGACCGCGGAGACCGCGAACATCAGGCAGGCCCGCACGGGCTGGCCGTCGACGAGCACCGTGCACGCCCCGCAGACGCCGTGCTCGCAGCCGACGTGGGTGCCGGTGAGGCCGAGGTCGTGGCGCAGCGCGTCGGAGAGCAGCCGCCGCGCGGGCAGCTCCACCTCCCGGGTCACCCCGTTGACGCTCAACCTGATCCGGTGCAGTTCCTCGCTCATGCCGCAGCCTCCCGAGCCTTGGTGACCACGCGCCGGACCAGGGTGCGCACGAGCTGCGCGCGGTAGCCGGCGGTGGCGTGGATGTCTTCGGCCGGGTCGAGGTGCGCCAGTGCGGCCTCGCCCAGCTCGTCGTCAGGAACGCCGGTGAGGTCGACGACCGTGGGGACGTCGCTCACCGACACGAAGCCCGCGCGCACGCTCTCGCCGTGCACGACCGCGGCGACGCCGGCCAGGGCGTAGTCGCCCTGGCGCCGCGAGATCTCCTCGAAGGCCACCCCCGCCCCGGCGGGCAGGGCGGGGAAGAACGCGGAGGTCGCGATCTCGTCGGGCCGCAGCGCGGACTCCATCGGGCCGAGGAACAGCTCCTCGGCCGGGATCGTGCGGGTGCCCCCGGTCGACGCCGCCTCGACCGAGCCGCCGAGCAGACTCAGCACCACCGGCATCTCGGCGGCGGCGTCGGCGTGGACGATCGAGCCGACGGTGGTGCCGCGGTTGCGGATCGTGGCGTGGGCGACGTGGGCGAGCGCCTCGGGGACCAGCGGCTGCACCCGTCGTACGTCGGGGTGGGCCAGCAGGTCGGCGTGGCGTACCAGCGCCCCGACGCGGACCCCGGCCTCGGACACCTCGATGGTGTCGAGGCCGGGGATCGCGGTGATGTCGACCAGGGCGTGCGGTGCCGCGATCCGCATCGAGAGCAGCGGCACCAGGCTCTGTCCGCCCGCGAGTACCTTCGCGTAGCTCTCGCCGGCGAGAGTCTCCAGAGCCTCGGCGAGGGTGGTCGGTCGGTGGTAGGCGAACGGAGCAGGCTTCACGGTTTCCTTCGGCAGCGATCAGTGCTTGTGGTCGTGGTGGTGGGGTGCCGCGTGGTCCTCGACGTTGGTGCCGGGACGCCCCACGGTGATCACCGCGCCGTCGTCACGGTCCGACGGCGCCACGAGGCGGGCCACGTGGTAGCCGAGGACGACCACCAGGGTGCCGAGGGCGATGCCGGTGAGGACGAAGTCGTCGGTGAACTTCAGCTGTGCCTCGCCGATCGCGAGGATGATTCCAGCGCCGATCGGCACCAGGTTGACCGGGTTGGCGAAGTTGACGCCGTTCTCCCGCCAGATCTTGGCACCGAGCAGGCCGATCATCCCGTAGAGGACCAGGGTGATGCCGCCGAGGACGGCCGGCGGGGTCGCGTTGACGATCTCCCCGAACTTCGGCACCAGACCGAGCAGGATCGCGACCAGCGCGGCGACGAAGTAGGCGGCCGTCGAGTAGACGCGGGTGGCGGCCATGACGCCGATGTTCTCGGCGTAGGTGGTGGTCGGCGAGCCACCGACGGAGGTGGCGATGACGGTCGCGACGCCGTCCGCGCCGACCGCGCGGCCCATGACCGGGTCGAGGTCGGCCCCGGTCATCTCCGAGACCGCCTTGACGTGGCCGACGTTCTCGGCGACGAGGGCGATCACGGCCGGCAGCACCAGCAGCACGAAGGTGAACGAGAAGGCGGGCGTGTGCCAGCCGACGGCGCCCAGGTTGTCGGCGAGGTTCTGGTTGCCGACCAGCCCGTCCTCGGTGCGTCCGGGGAACCCGAACCAGGCGGACTCCTTGACGGCCGTCCAGTCGACGCGCCAGTGCGGACCCGGGTCAGGGTCGCCGGGCAGCGGCAGCGAGGTCTTGCCGAACACCAGGTCGAAGACCCAGGAGAGGAGGTAGCCGAAGATCAGGCCCAGGAAGATGGCCACCCGGCCGAAGAAGCCGCGCAGGCCGACGGCCATCAAGATGACGGCGGCCATCGTGATGATCGCGGCCCAGGGGTCGGCGGGCATGTAGTTCTGGGTGGCGACCGGCGCCAGGTTGAACCCGATCAGCATCACCACGGCACCGGTGACGACCGGCGGCAGGACAGCATTGACGGCGTCCGCGCCCAGGAAGTGGATGACCAGGCCGACCAGCGCGAGCACCACACCGGCGACCAGGATCGCCCCGGTCACGTCGGCGGGGCCACCGGGGCCGCCCTCGCCGGAGTAGGAGTAGATCGCGGTCGCGCCGCCGACGAACGCGGCGGACGTGCCCAGATAGCTGGGGACCTTGCCCTTGACGATCAGCAGGAAGCAGATGGTCGCGATGCCGCTCATCATGATCGCGAGGTTGGCGTTGAGGCCCATCACGATCGGGAAGACGAACGTCGCCCCGAACATCGCGACGACGTGCTGGGCGCCCAGGCCCACGGTCTTGCCCCAGGCGAGGCGCTGGTGCGGCGCGACCGCCTCACCGGGCCCGGGATCGACGAGCTCCCACTTGAACATCGACATCGCTGTCCCTCATCTCTTCGTGGCGGCTTGGCCCCGAGGACTGCCAACGTAATGAGGTCCAGGACACACCATCGACGGCGACACTCGCCTAACGGAATGCGGATTCGCTGGCAAAGATTGGCTGGCGCGCCTGCGCAGATTTCTCGGCGAGCCGAGGCGAGGTCAGGCAGTGATCTCCAGCACGCGCAGCGCCACCGCGACATCGAGGCGCAGGTGTGGGTCGGAGGAGAGTGGCCCGAGCAGGCGCTCCAGCTTGGAGACCCGGTAGCGCATCGTGTTGTAGTGGAAGAACTGCGTGCGCGCGGCCTCGGCCACGTTGAAGTTGGTGTCGATGAGCACCTGGAGGGTCTCGCGCAGGTCGGCCGCCTCGGGCGTCGCCTCGGCGAGCGGGCCCAGCACGTCGCGGGTGAACGCGTGCAGCTCGGCGGGGTCGGGCACGAGCGCGATCAGCCGGTGCAGCCCGAGCTGGTCGAAGAAGGTCGTCGAGGCACCGCCGTGCACCCGGTGGCCGATCTCCACGGCGCGCCGCGCCTGCGCGTAGGCCTCCGGCAGAGCGTCCACGCTCGCGGCCACCCGGCTCACCCCGACCGAGAACGGCCGGCGCCCGCCGCCGCGGTCCCCGGTGACCGCGGTGATGGTGCGTCGTACGACGTCCTCACCGGGGTAGCCCTCCGCCGTCGGGTTCGGGCCGAGCTCGACCGGCAGCAGCGCGACCACCTCGGAGGTGAAGTCCACGCACGGGATGCCGGGATCCAGGCTGCGGGTCACCTGGCTCCAAGCGGCGGCGAAGCGCTCCTGCCAGGAGCGCTGGCTCGCGCGCGACACCGGCGGCTCGTCCGGGCCGAGCGGGTCGATCTCCGCGACAACCACGACCACGGGTCGGCGCAGCTCCCACCCGAAGGTCTCGGCGTGCTCGGCCACGTAGTCCTCATCGCCCGCGCGGCGGAGGAACAGGTCGCGCAGGAAGTCGCCCTGGTACTTGTTCTCCACGGCGGTCACCGCCTGCTCGCGGGTGATCAGCAGCGCCGCCACCGCGGCCGCCCGCTCCAGGGCGTGGATGTCGTCGGAGTCGATCGGGGCGTCCGGGCGCAGGCAGACCAGCCGGGCCAGGTCGACCCCGCTCGCCGCGACGCGCAGCGAGCGCACCTCGCCGGCGCCCGCCGGGGAGCCGGAGGTGCCTATCCGCTCCACCCGCAGCCGGCCGGTGTCGTCGACGAGGTCCTCGGCGACGAGCAGCGCCCGCTGGTCGTCGGGCATCGCGCCGGCCCGCTCGCGGCCGTCGCTGGAGGTCACCAGCACGCCGACCCCCAGCACCCGGGCCACCTCCGCGGCGATGCCACGCAGGTCGCCGCCCTCGAGCACGATCTGGGTCAGCGCGGCGTGGAGCGCGTCGACGCGGGCGAGCGCCGCGATGGCACTGTCCTCACGGTGATGGTCTATCAAGATGTGCACTCCCCTAGCCCGATCCTTGGCAGATCCTCACATTCTGCCCCACCGGCCCCGCCACTAGCGTCGAGGACGTGCCTCTCTCCCCCTCGTCCGCCACGGCCTGCGCCGTGATCGCGGCGAGCGCGCCGGCACGCGTCCGCGACACCCTCGCGGCCCAGCCCGACGGCGCGGTCGCGGTCGTGCACCGCGGCTCGCAGGCCGTGTACGTCGAGGTGCAGGGGCACTGCCTCGGCGTCGTCGCCGCGACCGCGACCGCGGTTCCGTGCGCGCTCCAGGTGGCCGGGGACGTCGTCCCCCGCGCCGCGCGCGCCGAGATCCGCGGCGGGGTGCTGCACCTCGACGACGTCGCGCTGCGCATCGGCCGGATCCGCGACGTCCGGGTCCCCCGCCTCCCCGGCGTACCAGCTGACGGGCCCGCGCCGCTGTCACACGCGGAGGTCGCGGCGCTGGTCGGCGTGGGCGACGGCCTCACGCCGTACGGCGACGACGTGCTGTGCGGCTGGCTCGGCGCCCACCGGGCGGCCGGCATCGCCACCCCCGACGTCGACCACGCGGTCCGCGCGCTCGCGCACCGCACCACCCTGCTCTCCGCGACCCTCCTCGACTGCGCCGTGCGCGGCGAGGTGCTCGCGGAGTTCGCGGCCTGGCTGCGCTCCCTGGGCACCGCCCGGGAGCCCGCGGCCGCCGCCACCCTTGCTTCCATCGGCCACACCTCCGGCCTCGGTCTGCTGCGCGGCGCCCGGCGCGCGCTGACCGCCCTCGGCATCCGGGCGGAGGTCGCTGCATGAGCACAGCCGTCAGTTCCCCGACCGGTCCCGGCACCGGCACGTCCCACGTCGAGCTGCGCTCGGGTGCGTACGCCGACTCCGTCGCCCTGCTCCAGGTCAGCCGCGCCGTCCAGGGGGTCGCCGGGGTCCGCGCGGCCCAGGTCGCGATGGCCACGCCGCTCAACATCGAGGTGCTGACCTCGATGGGGTTCGCGGTGCCGGACGCCGCCGGGCCCAACGACATGGTGGTCGCCGTCCACCTCGAGGACGAGGACGCGCTCGCCGGCGCCCTCGCCGCGGTCGACGAGGCGCTGCGCGCGGCGAGCAAGCGATCGACCGGCAGCGCCGAGGTCGCCCCGCACCGCACCACCGCCACCGCCCTGCGCGACGCCGAGGAGGGCGCGGTCGCCCTGATCTCGGTGCCCGGCCAGCACGCGCTGGTCGAGGCCATGGACGCCCTCGACGCCGGGCGCGACGTGATGATCTTCAGCGACAACGTCCCGGTCGAGCAGGAGGTCGCGCTCAAGCGCATCGCCGCCGAGCGGGGCCTGCTCGTGATGGGCCCGGACTGCGGCACCGCCGTCGTCGGTGGTGTCGGTCTGGGCTTCGCCAACGTCGTGCAGCCCGGCCCGGTGGGCCTCGTCGCCGCCTCGGGCACCGGGTGCCAGCAGCTGCTCTCGCTGCTCGACCACGCGGGCGTCGGGGTCACCTCGGCGCTCGGGGTCGGCGGTCGCGACCTGTCCGCCGAGGTCGGCGGCCTGGCCACCCGCGAGGGACTGCGCCGCCTCGACGCCGACCCCGACGTGGAGCTCGTCGTCGTGGTCTCCAAGCCCCCGGCCGCCTCCGTGGCCGCCGACCTGGAGCAGTACGCCGCGGCGCTCGACACCCCCGTGGAGCTCGCGCTGCTCGGCGCCGGACAGCCCGACCTCACCGCCGCCGCGGAGCGGGTGCTCACCCGGCTCGGCGTACCGGTCCCGTCCTGGCCGGTGTGGGGCAGCGCCCCCGCCGCCACCGGCCCGCTGCTGCGCGGGCTGTTCGCCGGCGGCACGCTGGCCGGCGAGGCCCGCCTGATCGCCGCCGAGGCCCTCGGGGAGGTCACCAGCGCGCCTGCCGCCCTGGCCGGCGACAGCCACGCCGTCGTCGACTTCGGCGACGACGAGCTCACCACCGGGCGCGCGCACCCGATGATCGACCCGACCCTGCGTCTGGAGCACCTCGCCCGGGTCGGCGCCGACCCGCGCACCGGCGTCGTCCTGCTCGACGTCGTGCTCGGCCACGGCGCCGAGGACGACCCGGCCGGCTCGCTCGCCCCCGCCCTCGCCGCCGTCGCCGCCCCGGTGCTGGTGACGGTGGTCGGCACCGGTGCCGACCCCCAGGACCTCGAACGCCAGGTCCGGCTGCTGGCCGAGGCCGGCGCCGAGGTCCACCTGTCCAACGCCGGCGCGACCCGCCGCGCCCTCGAGCTGCTGGAGGCCCGCGCATGAGCACCCCCACCGCCCCCGTGTCCTCCGTCGTCAACGTCGGCGCCGACCTGCTCGCCGACGCCGTCGCCAGCCAGGCGATCGACGTCGCCCGGGTCGACTGGCGCCCGCCGCTGTCCGGCACCGAGGCCGACCTGGCCACCGTCGCCGCCGACCCGCTGCGCCGTGACGCCAACGCTCGCGCGGTCGCGGCGTACCACGGCGTGACGGCTCGCCTCGTCGACGTCGTCCCCGCCTCCGAGGCGCTGGGCCTGGAGCCGGGGCAGTTCCTGCACGCCGGCCCGCCGATCACCTGGGACCGCGCGTCCGGACCGCTGCGCGGCGCGCTGCTCGGCGGCGCCGCCTTCGAGGGCCTGGTCGAGGACCCCGAGGACGCCGCGGCGCTCTTCGAGGCCGGCTCGTCGGTCTCGCTCGAGCCGTGCCACCACCGCGGCACCGTCGGCCCGATGGCCGGCGTGGTCACCCCGAGCATGTGGATGTTCGTCCTCGAGGACGTCGAGACCGGGCGGCGTACCCACTGCTCGCTCAACGAGGGCCTGGGCAAGGTGCTGCGCTACGGCGCCTACTCCCCCGACGTGCTCGAGCGGCTGCGCTGGATGCGTGACGTGCTGGGCCCGCTGCTGCAGGGCTCGGTGCGCGCGGTGCGCGACTCCGCCGGTCCCGTGGACGTGACCGGCATCCTCACCCAGATGCTGCAGATGGGCGACGAGGCGCACAACCGCAACCGGGCCGGCACCCTGATGCTGCTGCGCGACCTCGCCCCCGTGATGGTGCTGGAGAGCGAGCGGGGCGGCCTCAGCCCCGCCGACGTCGCCGAGGGCCTGCGCTTCATCGGCGGCAACGACCACTTCTTCCTCAACCTCGCGATGCCCGCCTGCAAGCTCGCGCTCGACGCGGCCCGCGGCATCGAGGGCTCGACGATGGTCGTGGCGATGGCGCGCAACGGCACCGACTTCGGCATCCAGACCGCCGGCACCGGCGATGAGTGGTTCACCGGTCCCGCCCAGCTCGCCGACGGGCTCTTCCTCGGCGACTACGGCCCGGACGACGCCAACCCCGACATCGGCGACTCCGCGATCACCGAGACCGCGGGCATCGGCGGCTTCGCGATGGCCACGGCCCCCGCGATCGTCCGCCTCGTCGGCGGCACCGTGCCCGACGCCCTCGCCACCACCCGGCGCATGCACGAGATCGCCCTCGCGGAGAACCCGCGCTGGTCGGTGCCCGTCCTGGACTTCCAGGGCACCCCGACCGGCATCGACGTGACCCGCGTCTGCCGCACCGGCATCCTGCCGCAGATCAACACCGGCATGGCCGGCAAAGTCGCGGGCGTGGGCCAGGTCGGCGCCGGCCTGGTCACCCCGCCCGAGGAGATCTTCCCGAAGGCGCTCGCCCGTCTCGCGGAGCGCACCCGCGAGCGCGCCGCCGGCGCATGAGCGTGCGGCAGCTCGCCTCGGCGCCGTAGGCCAAGCTCGTCGACCCCGCCGCCCCGCTGCTGTCCCTGCGCGTGGTGCGTCACCGGGTGCGCGGCGACGCGTTCCCGACTCGCACCGGACAGCGGTGCTGCGCAGTCATCTGCCGACTGCGCAGCACCGCTGTCCCGTTCCCCCCATCGCCCCTACGCGCGATCGGCTGGACGCCCTCCGCGCCGTACGGCAGCGGTCGTCCAAGCGCGTCACGTGGCCGCGCCTGGGTCGAGCAAGCCCGCTGTTGGTCGAGCGCCGTGTCGACAGGCGCGACCGACGCCTCAGTCGTCCGGCGGGTGCGCGGTGACGAGCCGGGTCTCGCCGCGGTCCTTGACCAGGTGCAGCCCGTGGGGTGACCGCCAGAGGTACGTCGCGGCGTCGGTCTTGTCGTAGGTCCAACTCATGTGGGTCTTCGCCCGGTGATGTCGGCGACACAGCGGGGCGAGGTTGCAGCTGCAGGTCGGCCCGTCCGCACCGTGGGCGACGACGTGGTCGGTGTCGCAGCGCCGAGCGGGGCGTTCACACCACGGGAACGCGCACACCGGCTGGGCCAGACCGGTCTGCTCGACGAGCCGGTCCGGGACCGCGTAGGCGTCGGTGTGGTGATGGGCCTCGAGGTCGATCACCGGCTTGATGACGACCTGGGCATCACCGCTGCACCAGTCGCGGACCTGCTCGGTCGACACGATCGACCGGGTCTCCTCGACCGTCGCGATGCCGGCCTCGTCACGGGAGATCGCGGCGTGCGACAGGTGCACGTGGATGACGACCTGCCGGGGCTTCACCACCGACGCGGCGCCCACACCCGCCTCGGCCATCAGGTCCAGGGCGAGCTGACGCCGGGCCAGCTCACCGGCCGCCATCGACCGTCGGACGTCCAACGACTCCGTCGCGCCCAGAGCAGCCAGCTCCTCCGCGCCCTGGCGGATCGCGGTGTCCAGATCGAGCGCATCGGCGAGGTCGAGCTCGCCCTCCACCCGCACGGTGCCGTCATGGGTCGCCTCGCCGGTGTGCACGTCGAAGCGGCGTCCGTCGGCGGCCTCGCGGCGCTGCTTCTCGGCACCCTCGGGGTCGAAGGTGACGCGGGCCTGGTCGACGAGCCGCTCGATGGTGGCCCAGCCGACCTTTCCGACGGTCCCGGCGAGCTGGCGGTCCACGAACTCGGCACCGTCCGGCGGAAGACTCAACGTCAGCTGCGCGATCCGGCGACCCTTCCAGACCGGGACCTCGCCGGCACGCATCTGCTTCCACGTCCGGGGCAGCCGGTGCGCCAGCTCGAGCGCGGACCCGATCAACGCACGGGCAGCATCGGTCGACATCCCCAGCGCCGCCATCGGCGCGAACTCCGCCACCAGCGGCGTCCCCTCACCACCCAGGGGCACCGCCACCTCGCCGAAGATCCACCCGACGGTCGGCGTCTGCGTCGAGACCGACTCGGCCGGGTGCATCGCCGCCCACGCCAGAGCGGCCTCCAAGACCAGGAACTCGGCCCGCTGCACCGCAGCCCGCTGCGACTGTGCGAACGCCAGCACGGCGGCTGGGGTGTCGCAGTCGGGGAGCTCGGAATCGGCCATGCCTCATTCTACTCGAACGCACGTTCGAGGACAAGGCTTTCTCCACCGAGATCTCAGGCATCTCGGACCGCCTGCTCGACGAGTTCGACCGACGGGGTTGCGGGGTTGTGAGGTCTAGACACGCTCGACCGGGTGGCGGGCCACCACCGCTGGTCGAGCAGCGAGCGCCAGCACGCGACCGTCGAGGCCTCTCTCGCCTCGACGCTTCTGGCGGGTCATCGCGACGGCGCAAGGGCACGGTTGAGTTGGCGGGCGCCGTAGCTGCCGGTGTCCTCGATCGCCTACGCCCGCAGGGGTGCGCGGGTTCGGCGAGCTCGACCAGCTCGGTGTAGCCGGCGGTGTGAGCGGCGATGGTGAGATCCTCCTGCACCCCGCCGGTGCGGCATCGATCACTGCCGCGGTCTGGGCGTGGCCAGTCTCGACGAGCTCGACCACCGGCCCCGCGACCCACGGCGACCTCGTACGGCTCAGACCTCGGGCGTCCGCTCGTTGTAGACCCCGGCGTACTCCTGCCCGCTGAGCTTCTGCACGGCGGACATCACCTCGTCGGTGACCTGACGCCGGGCCTTGCCCAGGGGCATGCCGTCGAAGCGGCCGGCCACCTCGATCGGGGGGCCGAACTCCACGGTGATCGGCACGATCCGCGGCAGCCGCGCCCCGACCGGCTGGACCCGCTCGGTGCCGACCAGGCCGACCGGGACGATCGGGCAGCCGGCGGTGAGCGCGAGGTGGGCGACGCCGGTGCGCCCCCGGTAGAGGCGACCGTCGCGCGAGCGGGTGCCCTCGGGGTAGATCCCGAACGCCTCGCCGCGCCCGAGCACCTCCAGCGCGGTGTCCAGGCTGGCGATGGCGGCGCGGGAGTCGTCGCGGTCCACCGGGAGCATGCCGAGCCCCTCGAACCAGGCCCTGCTGATCGCGCCGGAGATGCCGGTGCCGGTGAAGTAGTCGGACTTGGCCAGGAACACCACGGTGCGCGGCACGACCACCGGGATCACCACGGAGTCCACGAAGCTCAGGTGGTTGCTGGCCAGGATCACCGGGCCGCTGCGCGGGACGTTCTCCAGGCCCCGGACCGTCGGGCGCCAGACCGCGCGGGCGAGGGGCGGGACGATCGAGTGGAGGGCGCGGTACAGCACGTCGCTCAGTCTCCTGGTTACTCACTGGTCCGCCGATCTGGTCCGTCCCTCGGGCGCGCCGACCGCAGAGACCCCGACCACGGCCCGGCCGCCTGAGTACGCGTACCCAGGGCGGGCTGAGCACTCGAACGCTCCCCGCGGCCGCTCCTCCTCTGGTGGCATGACCCCATGCCTCGCTTCTACGACCCCACGACGTGCCCGGACTGCGCCGCGCCCCTCGGCCCGGTGCCGCTGCGGTGCGGTGCGTGCGCGCTGCCGCTCACCGGTCCGGTCGCAGCACAGCTCCAGGCCACGCTGCGCCAGGCCGACTCGCTGCTGGTCACGCTGCGCCGCAGCCCCGCACCGGCCCCCACCCCGGTGGCGGCGGGCTCGCGCCTCGAGGGCGCGACGGCGTACCCGGCACCTGCCCGTGAACCTCGTACGCCGCGCCGCACCGGCGTCCGCGCCGCCTCCGTGCCGGCGGTGCTGCTCTCCCTCGGCGCGTTGTGCCTGCTGGTGGCCGCGGTGATCTTCCTGGCCGTCGCCTGGTCGTGGCTCGGCGTCGGCGGGCGCACCGGCGTGCTGCTCGCACTGACCGCGGGAAGCGCGGGGGCCGGCGCCTGGACGGCGCACCGCGGCCTGCGGGTGGCCGGTGAGTCCCTGAGCGTGGTGGCCCTCGGCCTGCTCGCGCTCGACGTGCTCGGCGCGGCGGCTGCCGGCTGGCTGCCCGGCGCCCCCGGCGCCTCCGGCGCACAGACGCTCGCCACCGCGGGCGCCGCGCTCGCCGCGGGTGGGCTGGTGCTGCTGCTCCCGCCCGCGCGGCTCGTCGCCCCGCAGCTGGCGGTACCGGTCGGGATCCTGGTGTGCGCCCTCGGGACCGCGGCGGCGACCGGCTCGGTGCGCGCGGTCGCGCTCGGCGCGGTGCTCCTGCTCCTCGCCGTGGCAGCCGGCGCCCGACGCGTCGGCGCGGCACCGCTCACGATCGCCGCCGCGCTGGCCGCGGTCCCCGCCTGGCTCGCGCTCCTGGGCGCCGGCGCGGCCAGGGGCCTGGACGACCCGACCCTCGGCGCGCTCTGGACGAGCACCACGGGACCCGTCCTCCTCCTCACCGCCGCCCTCCCGCTGCTGGGGATCGCGGCCGTGCCGGGCCACCGCTCGCTCGCGCAGCTGTGCGCGGCGACCAGTGCCCTGACGCTGACCGCGGTGCTCGCGCTGCCGGTGGTCGACGAGCCCGCCTCCACCGCCGGCACCGCAGCACTCGGCGCCCTGCTCGTCTGGAGCGGCGTGCTCACCCGGGTCCCCCGCCGCTGGGCGCCGGCGCCCCTGGCCGCAGCGGTCGCCTCGGCCCTGCCGGTCGCCTCGGTGGCGCTGACCCTCCTGTCCGCGGCCGCCGCCCGGTCCCTGGCCGAGGTGAACCTCTTCGGCTCGCCCGCCTCCGCCCCGATGCCGCCGGTGTCCCTCCCCCTGGCGCCCGCGCTGCTGGTTCCGGCCGTCGCGGGCCTCGGTCTCGCCGCGCTCGCGGCTGCGCCGGCGCTGCGCGATCGCCGTGCCCTCGGGCCCGGCCCCCTGGCCCTCGCCCTCGCGGGTGCCGGCACCGTGGCGCTCGAGAGCACCGCCCGGTGGCCGGTCGTCGTTGCCCTCCTCGTGCCCGGCCTGATCGCCGGAGCGCTCGGCGTACGCCGGGCACGTACGACGTGGCAGGTCGCGGGCGTCACCGTGCTGGCCGCCGCGGCCCTCGTGGGCCTGCCGAGCGCCGCCCTGGCTGCCGGCGCGCTGCTGGTCCTGGTGGCGCTCACCGGGACCATCACCGCCCAGGACCGGGCCCCCGGCGCGGCGGTCCTGCCGTGGGCGGCCGGTCTGCTGGTGCTGGCGCTCGGCGACCTCACGGGCAGCCCGCTGCACGTGGTGAGCCTGGTGGTGCTGCTGGTCCTCGGGCTGCTCGCCCTGGCCCGGCCCCGCCTCGACCTGCTGGTGGCGGCCGCGGCGCTCGCGCTCCCTGTCGCATCCGCCGGTGTGCTCGCCGCACCCGACGCGGCGTGGTCCCTCGCGGTGCACCTGAGCGTGGCAGGCGCCCTGGTCACCGGTGTCGGCCTGATCCACGCCCGGCGCGAGCTGAGCGCGGTGGGCGGGGTGCTGCTCGCCGCGGCGACCTGGGTGCGGCTGGCCGACGCCGGGGTCGGCACGCCGGAGGCCTACACGCTGCCCAGCGCGGTGGTGCTGGTGCTCCTCGGCCTGCGGGCACTGCACCGCGACCCGAGCCTGCCGACCGCCCGCGTGCTCCTGCCCGGGCTGGTGCTGGGCACCGTCCCGACGCTGCTGATCGTCCTGGTCGGCGACCCGGCCTCGGTGCGCGCGGCCCTGCTCGGGCTCGCCTGCCTGGGGCTCGTCCTGGGCGGGGTGCGGAAGCGCTGGCACGCGCCGTTCGCCGTCGGGTCGGGCGTCGGGCTGCTGCTGGTGCTGCGCGAGCTGGCGCCGTACGCCGCCGCGCCGCCGCAGTGGGTCCTGATCGCCGCGGCCGGCACGGTGCTGAGCGTCGTCGGCATCACCTGGGAGCAACGCGTCGCCGACCTGCGCCGGGTGGCGGAGTACGCCGGCCGGTTCCGCTGAGCGCCCACGCAGACGAAAGCCCCCGGGACGAGGGTCCCGGGGGCTGCGGCTGCGGATCGGAGCGGACGGCGTCAGATCAGCCAGCGCTGGCGCTGCACCAGCGGCTGGCGGGCCCAGAGTCCGCCAAGACCGAGGGTGCGTCCGCTGTCGAGGAGGGCGAGCATCACCAGCAGGCCGGCGTAGACGAGGTGGTCGTCCATGAAGGGGTTGTTCGCCGGCCACAGCGCGGCCGCCCACATGAGGACCATCATCAGCGCACCGGAGACGGCGGCGATGCGGACACCGATGCCGAGCATGAGGGCCAGTCCGATGCCGGCGAGGCCGACCATGAACACGACGTCGACGATCGTGTGTCCGGCGAGGCTCCGGAACGTCTCGGCGAAGGGGCCGGAGGTGCCGAAGGAGAGGAAGCCCTCCGTCGGGCTGCCGCCGTTGATCCACGAGGCGTCGCGCTCGGTGGCGAAGCCGAGGCCGAACAGCTTGTCCACGAAGGCCCACAGGAAGACCCAGCCGAGGCTGATGCGGAGCACGGCGCCGATGTAGCGGGCGGCACGGGCGTTGGGCGTCTCCGGGGCGACCGGATCGGGGTGGACGACGTCCGGGGCCGGCAGCGAGGTGGTGCCGTGCTGCTGACCTCGGTGCGGGGTGTGGATGTTCATGGCTGCTCCTCCTGCTCTGCTCGGGCTTGTCGTTCTCTGATGACTCCACGATGCGTCTCGCAGGGTCTGCGCAGGCAGAGGCGGAGGTGCGCAGTCGGCGGGACCTACTGCCCGCGGGGCGCGGGGTCTAGGTCCGGCCAACGGGCTATGCGCAGGTCGACGGCGCCGGAGGGGCGGTACGGCGTGCCCTCGGCCAGGTGGTGCTCCCGCGCCCGGTCCACCAGCGCCGGGGGCACGGTGCCGTCCGCGCGCACCACGCGCCACCACGGCACCGCCGCGCCGTGCTCGGCCATCACCGCGCCGACCCGGCGGGGGCCGAACCTGCCGAGCGCCTCCGCGATCGCGCCGTACGTCGTGACCCGGCCGGGCGGGACCTGCTCGACGAGCGACAGCACGGCCTCGACGTAGTCCTCGGGGTGGCGCACTCCTCGACCGTAGGCCACCCCCACCGGGTGGTGGCGCTCCGGGCCGACTCGGCCCGGAGCGCCCTCCCCGCCCCCCAGCGGGTTCAGAGGATCGCTCGCGACGTCTGCGGTTCCAACGCGCGAGGCGGGCCCGGGTTACGGCGCGCCCCGGACGCGACACTGCCCCGCCCGGCGGACCGGGCGGGGCAGTGTGAGCAGCAGGTGGGACCTGCCCAGGGGATCAGTACGCCGGCTGGCTGGGGTCGATCTGGTTGACCCAGGCGACCACGCCGCCACCGACGTGGACGGCGTCGGTGAAGCCGGCACCCTTCACGATCGCCAGCGTCTCGGCCGAGCGCACGCCGCTCTTGCAGTGCATGACGATCTGCTTGTCCGAGGGCAGCTTCTCCAGCGCGGAGCCGTTGAGGAACTCACCCTTGGGGATCAGCACCGAGCCCGGGATCTTGTTGATCTCGTACTCGTTGGGCTCGCGGACGTCGACGAGCACGAAGTCACGCGTGCCCTCCTCGCGCTCCTTGAGCATCTGCTCGAGCTGGACCACCGAGATCGTCGAGCCGGCCGCGGCGTCGGCGGCCTCGTCGGAGATCGCACCGCAGAAGGACTCATAGTCGATCAGGCCGGTGACGGTCGCGTTCTCGCCGCACAGCGCGCAGTTGGGGTCCTTGCGCACCCGCAGCTTGCGGTACTCCATCTCCAAGGCATCATAGATCATCAGCTTGCCGACGATCGGGTCGCCGATGCCGGTGAGCAGCTTGATCGCCTCGTTGACCTGGATCGAGCCGATCGAGGCGCACAGCACGCCCAGCACGCCGCCCTCGGCGCAGCTGGGGACCATGCCCGGCGGCGGCGGCTCGGGGTAGAGGCAGCGGTAGCACGGCGCGTCGACGGACTCGCCGTTCTCGTCGGTCGCGTGCGGCCAGAAGACCGACGCCTGGCCGTCGAAGCGGTAGATCGAGCCCCAGACGTAGGGGATCTTCAAGAAGTACGCCGCGTCGTTGACCATGTAGCGCGTGGCGAAGTTGTCGGTGCCGTCGACGATGAGGTCGTAGCCCTCGAAGATTCCCAGCACGTTGTCGTTGTCGAGGCGCTCGTTGTGCACCACCACGTTGACGTAGGGGTTGGCCTCCTGGATGGCGTCGCGGGCCGACTCCGCCTTGGGCCGGCCGATGTCGCTCTGGCCGTGGATGATCTGGCGCTGCAGGTTGGACTCGTCGACCTCGTCGAACTCGGCGATGCCGATCGTGCCGACCCCGGCCGCGGCCAGGTAGAGCAGCGCGGGGCTGCCGAGGCCGCCGGCGCCGATGACCAGCACCTTGGCGTTCTTCAGCCGCTTCTGCCCGGTCATGCCGACGTCGGGGATGATCAGGTGGCGGCTGTAGCGACGCACCTCGTCGATGGTCAGCTCGTCCGCCGGCTCCACCAGGGGAGTAAAGGACACGACATGCTCCTTGCACAGGTTCGTCTTGGTAGTCGTCGACGACGGCGACCGGGGCCGCGACCGTCCACGGCACAACGCCGCACGACAGCACCATGTTCCCTCCTCCCCCTCAGCGCCTCGGCACGGCGTCCCGTCATCCGGACCCTGGCTACGGGCCGGTAGGGTCTGGCGACGACACTCGGGATCGGACTCGTTGAGGAGCACACGTGGGCGCAGGGCAGTACGACGTCGACGGCGGGCGCCCCCGCGGCGCACGGATGCCGCGCCGCGAGCGACGCGCCCAGCTCCTCGGCGCAGCCCTCGAGGTCTTCGTGGCCCAGGGCTACCACGCGGCCGCGATGGACGACATCGCCGAGCGTGCCGGGGTCTCCAAGCCGGTGCTCTACCAGCACTTCCCCGGCAAGCTGGACCTCTACCTCGCGCTGCTCGACGCCTCGTGCGACACGATCATCGACAACTGCCGCCGCGCGCTGGAGGGCAGCCACGACAACAAGGTGCGGGTCGCGGCCGCGATCGACGCCTTCTACGACTACGTCGCCAGCGAGTCCGGCGCGTTCAAGCTGGTCTTCGAGTCCGACCTGACCAGCGAGCCCGCCGTCCGCGAGCACACCGAGCGGGTCACCACCGAGTGCGCCTCGATGATCGCCGAGGTGATCACCGAGGACACCGACCTGCCCCAGCCGGCCGCCCGGCTGCTCGCGGTCTCCCTGGTCGGAATGGCCCAGGTCTCCGCGCGGTTCTGGCTCGCGGAGGCCGGCGGCATCTCGCGTCCCGACGCTGCGGCGCTGGTGGCCGGCCTGGCCTGGCGCGGTATCCGCGGCTACCCCCGCACCGAGTGACCCGGGCTCCGGCCCACCCCCATCCCGAAGCACCACCCCATCACCCGCATCACAAGGAGGACCTGTGGAGGTCAAGATCGGCGTGCAGCACGCGCCCCGCGAGCTCGTCGTGGACACCGACGTCACCGGCGACCACGTCCAGGAGCTCCTGGCCCAGGCCGTGGCGGCGGACTCCGTCTTCACCCTGACCGACGTCAAGGGCCGCACCGTCATCGTCCCTGCCTCGAAGGTGGCCTACGTCGAGGTCGGCTCCAGCGTCGTCGGCCAGGTCGGCTTCCGCGGCTGACGTCAGCCGCGACCCGATGCTCGTCAGCGACATCCTCTGGGCGCTCGTCGGCGGCACCGTCGTCGGGCTCCTCGGCACACTGTTGACCTCGCGGGACCACGGCGAGCTCCGTGATCCCGTCGAGGTCGACGCCGTGCCGCTGTGGTTGTCGATCCTGTGCGGTGTAGGCGGCGTGGCCCTCGGCAACGCCGCCTACACCTACATCTGGGCGCCCAGCACCCCCGGCCTCGACTGGTGGCGCCACGGCTGGCAGATCGCCGGCGCGCTCGCGCTGGTCGGCGCCGCCGCCGTGCTCACCGACATGCGCCGCCGGCGGCGCTGAGGTCCACGACCGGGGCGTCGTCCCCGCAGGTCAGCTGGCGAGGCCGAGGGTGTCCATCCGCTCGGCGTGCCGCTCGGTGAGCCGGGCGAACATCCGCCCGATCGCCGCCAGGTCCAGGCCCGGGCGATCCGTGCCGCCGGCGAGCAGCGCGGAGAGCGAGTCCCGCTCGGCCGCCACCCGCTGGGCCTGGATCAGCGCCTCGCCCACCAGCCGGCGACCCCACAGCGCGAGCCGACCGCCGAGGCGCGGGTCGCGGGCGATCGCGGCGCGCACCCGGTCCACGACGAACGCCGAGTGGCCGGTCTCCTCCAGCGAGCTGACGATCAGGTCGCGGGTGTCGACGTCGAGGTAGGCCGCCACCTCGCGGTAGAAGTCGTCGGCGAGCCCGTCGCCGACGTAGGCCTTGATCAGGCTCTCGTACCAGTCCGACGGCGCGGTGTGCTCGTGGAAGGAGTCGATGGGCGCGCGGAACGGCGCCATCGCGGCGAACGGGTCCGCGCCGAGCTCCTCGAGGCGCCGCTGCAGCAGCCCGACCTTGCCGAACTCACCGGCCGCCATCGTGGCGATCGCGACCTTGTCCTCGAGGGTGGGCGCGAGCCGGGCGTCCTCGGCGAGACGCTCGAAGGCGCTGATCTCGCCGTACGCGACCGCACCCAGCAGGTCGACCACCGCCTCCCGGTACGCCGGGTCCTCCAGCGCGAGCGGGCCGTCCGGTCCGGGCGGGGATGCAGTCATGCTCCGACCCTACCGATAGACTGCCGGCGAAAGTCCCGTGGCGTCCCCTTCCCCACCGCTCCCGCAGTGCCGAAGGAACCGGGCGCCGCCTGCATGTGCGCGGCCGACGCCGTCGTCAGGGGTTACCCGCTCTTCTCGATGAGGTCCGCCGCACCGATTCCCCTTCGGTCTGACGGCTGAACCGCTTAGAAAGAGACGAGACACTGACCACCACCTTCCGCGAGCTCGGGGTTCTTCCCGGGATCTGCGACGCGCTCGAGCGCGCCGGCATCACCGCTCCCTTCGCCATCCAGGAGATGACCCTCTCGGTCGCCCTGGTCGGCACCGACCTGATCGGCCAGGCCCGCACCGGCACCGGCAAGACGCTGGCCTTCGGCATCCCCGTGATGCAGCGCAGCATCGCGCCCAGCGACCCGGCGTACGCCGACCTGCCGCAGGGCAAGCCGCAGGCGCTGATCGTCGCCCCGACCCGCGAGCTCGCGCTCCAGGTCTCCAGCGACCTGCACCTGGCCAGCAAGGACATCGGCCTGCGCGTGCTGACCGTGTACGGCGGCGTCGGCTACGACACCCAGCTCGAGGCGCTCGAGTCCGGCGTCGACATCGTCGTCGGCACCCCGGGCCGGCTGATCGACCTGGCCAACCGCAAGGCCCTCGACCTGTCCCACGTGCACGCCCTGGTGCTCGACGAGGCCGACGAGATGCTGGACCTGGGCTTCCTGCCCGACGTCGAGCGGCTGCTGTCGATGACCCCCGAGACCCGGCAGACGATGCTGTTCTCCGCGACGATGCCCTCGGCGATCGTCGCCCTGGCGCGCACCCACATGCGCCACCCGATGAACATCCGCGCGGAGTCCTCCTACGAGAACGCCACCGTCCCCACGACGGCGCAGTTCATCTACCAGGCCCACGACCTGGACAAGAGCGAGATGATCGGCCTGATCCTCCAGGCCGAGGACGTCGAGAAGATCGTGGTGTTCACCCGCACCAAGCGCCAGGCGCAGCGGGTGGCCGACGACCTCACCGAGCGCGGCTTCAAGGCCAGCCCGCTGCACGGCGACATGGCCCAGATCGCCCGCGAGAAGGCGATGACGAAGTTCCGCGAGGACAAGATCCAGGTGCTGGTGGCCACCGACGTCGCCGCGCGCGGCATCGACGTCCGCGGCGTCTCCCACGTCATCAACTACACCTGCCCCGAGGACGACAAGACCTACGTCCACCGCATCGGCCGCACCGGCCGCGCGGGCGCCTCGGGTATCGCGGTCACCTTCGTCGACTGGGCGGACCTGCACCGCTGGAAGATGATCAACAAGGCGCTGGACCTGCCCTTCGACTCTCCGCTGGAGACCTACTCCACCTCCGAGCACTTCCTGCACGACATGGGCGTGCCGCCGGGCGTCAAGGGCCGCATCGTGGCCCCGGCCCCGGTCGAGCGCAAGGACCGCGCGCCGCGCCAGGAGCGCAGCGAGCGCCCGGCCCGCGACCGCGACCGCAACCGTCGCCGCACCCGCAGCGGTGAGAGCGTCGCCGAGGGCGCCGAGGCCACCACGTCCGAGTCCGCGCCGGCCGCGTCCGCCGCCGGCGCCGAGGCGGCCGGTGAGTCCGCTCCCGGTGAGGGCGCGAGCCGCAACCGCCGCCGTCGCCGCCGCCGCTCCACCGGCGGCTCGGGCGGCGCCGAGGGCTCCTCGAGCACCGGCGCCGACAGCGGCACCGCGTCGCAGGACGCGCCCGCCGACGCCTGAGTCGACATCTCTCCGGTAGGCCCGGGTCTCGCTCGTCGAGGCCCGGGCCTTCGGCGTTCGAAGGTCGTCCGGGGCCTCAGCGGGTGACGACGACGGTGGTGCCGAGCGGAGCGAAGTCCCACAGCATCCGGGCGTCGGAGCGCCGCTGGCGGATGCACCCGTGCGAGGTCGGCGTACCGAGCTCGTCGACGCCCTGCAGCGGCACGCCGTCCTTGACCGGGATGTCGTGGAAGCCGATGGCGGCGCCCGAGGGCCCCTGGGTGAACCGCACGAACCACTTCATGGTGCCGGAGTCCTCGATGCCCACCGCGTCCGCGGAGCGTGAGTAGACCTCGTAGGTGCCCGGCTCGAGGTTGTCGTGGACGGTGCCGGAGACGAGGTAGGTGTGCGCGACGCGGTCGCCGTCCTCGACGAGCCACACCCGCTGCCGACTCTCGCTGTAGACCACCCGGCGCCCCTGGCCGGACCCCGGGGGCAGCGAGGTGTCGAAGGAGAGCCCGGCGGCATAGGCAGCGGCGTCGACCACGGCGTACGCCGCGCGCTCGGGAGCGCTCGTGTGCTCGTCCGCGGCCCGGCCGGCCGACGCCGGGTCTGCGTCCTCGGCCACCGGTGCCGACGCCTGCTCGGCGCGCTCGGGGGCGGAGCCGCCCGGGCCGTCGGGCAGCACACCGGTGCCGCCCAGCACCGCCACCAGGGTCACCAGGAGGGCCGCCGCGAGGGCGGAGATCCGGCCGTAGCGCGGACGCAGGGGCGCGCGGTGTCGGGCCATCAGGACGACTCCCGGGAGGAGCGGGACGACTGCTGCCCGGCCTTCCGGGCAGTCTTCGGGGCGGCCTTCGGGCGCTGGGAGCGCTGCACGAGGCTCTCGGCGACCGCTCGGTACGCCGCCGCGCCCTTGCTGGTGCGGCTGGTGCGCAGGATCGAGCGCCCGACCGCGGGCGCCTCGGCGAACTTGATGGTCTTGGGGATCGGCGGCTCGACGACCTCGAGGTCGTAGGTCGAGGAGATCGTCTCCAGCACCGTGCGCGCGTGCTGGGTGCGCCCGTCGTACAGCGTGGGCAGCACGCCCCACACCTCCAGGCCGCGGTTGGTGAAGCGGCGCACGTCGTGCACGGTGTCGAGCAGCTGCCCGACGCCGCGGTGCGAGAGCGTCTCGCACTGCAGCGGCACCAGCACGCCGTCGGCGGCGGTCAGCGCCGCCACCGTGAGCACGCCCAGCGAGGGCGGGCAGTCGAGCAGGACCCAGTCGTAGCCGCCCTCCTCGGTCTCGGCCAGCGCCTCGTCGAGGTCGCTGAGCACCCCGGCGAGCACCTGCTCGCGTCCGGTGCGGGTGAGCAGCTCGGCCTCGGCGCGGGCCAGCTCGATGGTGGCCGGCAGCAGGTCGACGCCGTCCTCGGTGCCGACGATGACCTCGAGCGGGTCCAGGCCCTGGGTGAGCACCTGGTGGACCGAGAGCTCCAGGTCCTCGGGGTCGATGCCGAGGGAGAAGGTCAGGCAGGCCTGCGGGTCGAGGTCGACGAGCAGCACCGAGTGGCCGAGCTCGACGAGCGCGGCACCGATCGAGGCGACCGAGGTGGTCTTGGCGACGCCGCCCTTCTGGTTGGCGAGCGCGAGTGTGGTGCTCACGCTCGCCATCATGCCGGAACGCCCCCGTGCGAGGAGGGAGGCTGGGGTAAGACTTGTGCATGTCTCACGACCAGGACGCTCCCGTCGCCGCTTCCACGTCCCCCGCCGCCCCCGCCGGCACCGCCGGCCCCGCCAGTCAGACCCGCCGCACCGCGCTCGTCACCGGCCCGACCGCCGGCATCGGACGCTCCTTCGCCGAGCAGCTGGCCCGCGGTGGTCACGACCTGGTCCTGGTCGCCCGCGACCGGGAGCGGCTCGAGGAGGTGGCCGCCACCCTGCGCGCGTCGTACGCCGTGGACGTGGAGGTGCTTCCCGCCGACCTCGCCGACCGCGCCCAGCTGCGCGTCGTGGAGGACCGGCTGCGCGACCCGGCGCGGCCGGTCGACCTGCTGGTCAACAACGCCGGGTTCGGGCTCAAGGGCCGCTTCCTCGACAACGACGTGGACGCCGAGACCGCGATGCTCGACGTCCTGGTCACCGCGGTGATGCGGCTGTCCCACGCCGCCCTCGGCCCGATGGCGGCGCGCGGCAGCGGCGGCATCATCAACGTCTCCAGCGTGGCGGCGTTCCTGCCCCGCGGCACCTACTCGGCCGCCAAGGCGTGGGTGAACAGCTTCAGCGAGTGGGCGGCGCAGGAGTACCGCGACCGCGGCGTCACCATCACCGCGCTGTGCCCGGGCTTCACCCGCACCGAGTTCCACTCCCGCATGGACGTGCGCCAGGACTCCGCGCCCGACTTCTTGTGGCTCGATGCCGACGAGCTGGTCGCCACCGCGCTCGCCGACCACGCGCGCGGTCGGGTCTACTCGGTGCCGAGCCTGCAGTACAAGGCGATCACCACCGCGGCCCGGGTGGTCCCGAACCGCCTGCTCCAGCGCCTGCAGTCGCTCGGCCGCCGCTGAGCGCGCTCAGCCCTCGCCGGCGATGAACGCGCGGACCGCGTCGGCGATCAGCTGCACCGCGATGGCGGAGAGCAGCAGACCGGCGATTCGGGTGACCAGCAGGACGCCGGACTCGCGGATCAGGCGCAGGATCGGCAGCGAGAAGCGCATCGCCGCCCACAGCATGAGGTGCACCGCGACGATGCCGATCGCCACCGCGCTGAAGGTGGCGGTGTCGTCGACGCGCTCGACGAAGAGCATCACCGCCACGATCGCGCCGGGGCCGGCCAGCAGCGGCGTCGCCAGCGGCACGATCGCGACGTTGCCGGTGGTCGAGGTCGGCTCCTTGTCGTTGCCGGTCAGCAGCTCGAGGGCGATCAGGAGCAGCAGCAGACCGCCCGCACACTGCAGCGCGGGCAGCGAGATGTGCAGGTAGGACAGGATCGACTGGCCGAACAGGGCGAAGGCGACGATCACGAAGAACGAGACGACGACCGCGGTGAGGGCCGCCCGGCGGGCGTACCCCTCCGCGCGGCCGCTGGTCAGCGACAAGAAGATCGGGATCGTGCCGACCGGGTCCATGATCACGAACAGGGTCACGAAGACCTCGACGACCAGGACCGTGTCGAGGACAGAGCTCACGGGCGTACCACTTCAGGGGTCGGGCGTCCGCTGCGCGCGGACGCGATGGCGGCCAGGTCCAGGAGCCTGGCGTACTCGTCGGGATGCGTGGTGTTGACGCCGAGCTCGTGGTCGACCTTGCCGGCGCCGTGGTGGTCGCTGGCGCCGGTGATGACCAGGTCGAGCTCGCGGGCCAGGCCGCGCAGCTCCGCGCGGGTGGCGGCGTCGTGGTCCTGGTGGTCGACCTCGATCCCGGCCAGGCCGTGGGCCCGGAGCTCGGCGAGGTCGTCGCGGTCGGGGAAGCGGTGCCGGCTGCGACCCCACGGGTGGGCGATGACGCTCACCCCGCCGGCGGCGCTGACGTGGCCGAGGACGTCGACCAGCTCCGCGGCGTACCGCACGACGTGGGCGGGGCGGCCCCAGCCCAGGAAGCGGTCGAACGCCTCGGTGCGATCAGCCACCACGCCCTTGGTCACCAGGGCGTCGGCGACGTGGGGACGGCCGGTGGCCGCGGTCCCGTGGCCGGCGCGGCGCACGTCGTCGGCGTCGATGTCGATGCCGAGGTCGCGCAGGCGGGAGAGCATCTCCGGCACCCGGCCGCGGCGGCCCTCGAGCACGGCGTCCAGCTCGGCGACCAGCGGCGGGTAGGTCGGGTCGGGCAGGTAGGCGAGCAGGTGCACGCTGTGGCCGCGGTGGCTGGTGCTGATCTCCATCCCGCGCACCAGCTCGATCCCGACCGACCGGGCGGCGTCCGCGGCCTCGTCCCAGCCGGCGGCGGTGTCGTGGTCGGTGATCGCGAGCACGTCGAGCCCGGCGGCGCGGGCTGCGAGCACCAGCTCGGTGGGGGTCTGGGTGCCATCGCTCGCCCGGGAATGGGTGTGGAGATCGATGCGCACGGCAGGACTCTAGGTGCGTCCCGGGGCACGGACCGATTCCGGAGGCGCTCCTCACGCTGTGATACGCGCGATCACCACAGCGGGTGGGGCCCGCCGTAGGGCAGGTCCACCAGCGGCGCCCCGATCCCGGACACGTCGCGCAGCACCAGGTCCCGGCCCAGCAGCAGGACCGCCGGCGCCGGTCGCACGACGATCCACAGCCAGCGACCGTCCGCCTCGCCGGCCACGACGCTGCGGTCCCACTCCCCCGGCTCGGCGCTGATCGAGACCGTCCACAGGCGCACGGTCTGGCTGCCGATCCGCACCGAGGCCGCCGCCGGGCCGCGGCCGATCTCCGTGCCGGGGTCGGCGTAGCGGGTGCCGGCCACCCGGGCACCGAGGCCGACCCCGGGCTCCTCGGCCACCACGAGGAGGTCGACCGGGCCGTCGGCGTCGCTCGCGCCCGAGCATCCGGTCATGGTCGCGCGCACCCGGCCGGCCTCGCCCGCTGCGGCCACGTCGGTGATCGCCCAGCCGGGGCTCAGCGGCCAGGGCAGGTACGTCGGGAACCCCCGGCTGTGCACCAGGTGCTGGGCGAACGCGTCGTACGACGCCTCCGGTGCGCGCCACAGCGGCGCGATCAGGCCGTGCTCGGGACAGCTCCAGCCACTCGCGCCGTCGCGTGCCACGGGCGTGGCGCAGCGCGGGCAGCCGGGCACGGACATGGGACTACCGTCGTGACCCGCGCCGCCCCGGTCAAGGGGCGCAGCAGTACGCGGTGCCCGGTCCGGCCAACAGCCGCCGCGCAGCGATAGCCTCGGGTGCCCTGTCGTCCGCGACACCGCCCGCCCGAGGAGCACCCGTGCCGACCGTTCATCCGCCCTCTGCCGACCACCGCGCGCTCGCCGAGCGCCGACTGGCCGACCTCGCCACGCCGGCCGGAGCGCTCGGTCGGCTGGGCGACCTCGCGATCTGGCTGGCCGCGGCCCAGGGGCAGGTGCCGCCGGCCCCGCTGAGCGAGGTCCGCGCGGTCGTCTTCGCCGGCGACCACGGCGTGGCCCAGCACGGGGTGTCCGCCTACCCCACGGCGATCACGGCCTCGATGGTCCGCACGATGGCCTCCGGACGCGCGGTCATCTCGGTGCTGGCCGCCCAGCACGGCGTCGCCCTGCGCGTGCTCGACCTCGGCGTCGCCACCGACCTCGACGACCTACCGGCCGCGGTGTCCTCGCGCAAGATCCGTGCGGGCAGCGGCGCGATCCATGTCGAGGACGCGCTGACCCACTCCGAGACGCGCGCCGCCCTCGGGGTCGGCGAGGCGGTGGCGGCGGAGGAGATCGCCGCCGGCGCCCAGCTGCTCGTCGGCGGGGACATGGGCATCGGCAACACGACGGTGGCCACCGCGCTGCTCGCCGCCTCCCTCGGGCTGGACGCCGCCGAGGTCACCGGCCGCGGCACCGGGGTGGACGATGCCGGCCTGGAGCGCAAGACCGCCGTGATCCAGCAGGCGCTGGACCGGGTCGGCCTGCGCGCCGAGGACCCCATCGAGACCCTCACCGCACTCGGCAGCGCCGACATCGCCGCCCAGGCCGGCTTCCTCGCCGCGGCGGCCCGCGCACGCGTCCCGGTGCTGCTCGACGGGGTCATCTCGGTCGCCGCGGCGGTGATGGCCGACCGGCTCGCACCGGGCGCGGCCGCCTGGTTCCTCGCCGGCCACCGCTCCACCGAGCCGGCCCAGTCCGTCGCCCTCGACAAGCTCGGCCTGGTGCCGGTGGTCGACCTCGACATGCGCCTCGGCGAGGGCAGCGGCGCGCTGCTCGCCCTCCCGGTGCTCCGCTCGGCGGCGCTGGTGCTGCGCGACGTCGCGCTGCTCAGCGAGGTCATGCCCTGAGCGGCGAGGGAGCCCGCACGACCGGCGTGGTGCTGGTCGACGCGGCACGCTTCGCCGTCGGCACCCTCACCGCGGTGCCGGTGGCGCCGCCGCGCGTCGTCGACCGGCGGGTGGCGCTCACCGGGTTGCTCCTGGCCCCGCTGGCAGTGGTGCCGCTGGGGCTGCTCGTGACGGCGGTCCTGTTCCTCGGCCGCGAGCTCGGCCTGGCGTCGCTGGCGCTCGGCGTCGCGGCCACCGCCGCGCTCGCGCTCGGCAGCCGCGCCTTCCACCTCGACGGGCTGGCCGACACCGCCGACGCGCTGACCAGCTCCTATGACCGCGACCGCGCGCTGGCGGTGATGAAGCGCGGGGACACCGGCCCGGCCGGCGCGGCGGCGCTGGCGCTGACCCTGGGGGTGCAGGCGGCCTCGTTCGCCTCGCTGGCGCTGTGGCAGTGGGGACCGGTCCTCGCCGGCGCGCTCGTGTGCGCCTCGCGGATCGCCCCCGCGCTGCTGTGCAGCCGCGGCCTCCCCGCGGCCCGCCCGGACGGCCTCACCGCGTCGTACGCCGGCACGCTGCACCCGGGCGTCCCGCTCGCGGCGTGGACGGCCCTGGCCGCCCTGCTCGCCGCGGTGACGGCGCTCACCGGGCTGGGATGGTGGCGCGGCGTCGTGTGCGCGCTGGTCGGGCTGGTGCTCGTCGCAGCGCTCGCCCGTCGAGCGATGCGCCGCCTGGGTGGCGTCACCGGCGACATCCACGGGGCGGCGATCGAGATCGCGCTCGCCGGCATGCTGCTGGCCGCGACCTGAGCCGCGGCCAGCAGGCGACCGGGACGGCTCAGCCGGCGGCCGGGCCCGGCCAGTTCTTGTCCGGCACCGGGGTCGGACGTCCCGGCTGCTCGCCACCTCGGGCGTCGAGGTAGCTCTGCTTGGGGACCATGACCTTGCGGCGGAAGATGCACACGACGGTGCCGTCGGCCTTGTAGCCGATCGTCTCGACGTAGACCACGCCGCGGTCGTCCTTCGACTTCGACTCGAACTTGTCGAGCACGGTCGTCTCGCCGTAGATCGTGTCGCCGTGGAAGGTGGGGGCGACGTGGCGCAGCGACTCGACCTCGAGGTTGGCGATCGCCTTGCCGGAGACGTCGGCGACGCTCATGCCGAGCAGGATCGAGTAGATGTAGTTGCCGACCACGACGTTCTTGCCGAACTGCGTGGTCTCGACGGCGTAGTTCTCGTCGATGTGCAGCGGGTGGTGGTTCATGGTGAGCAGGCTGAAGAGGTGGTCGTCGTACTCGGTGACCGTCTTGCCGGGCCAGTGCTTGTAGGTCGCACCGACCTCGAACTCCTCATAGCTGCGGCCGAACTGCACGGGGACTCCTTCAACGTCGCGGGCGTGGTCGGCCCATCCTGCCCGCTCGCGACCCGCGCGCGCAGCGCGTTGTGCCCCGGCTCACGCGCCCGGCCGGGACGACCGGCCGAGCGCGGGCGCGGGGCTAGCTGCCGCCGCCGCCGGCCTTGCGTCGGTGCATCTTCGGAGCACCGCCCACGACCTCCGAGCCGTGGGCCTTCTCCTTGGTCGGTCCCTCCTGGGGGACTCCCCGGTCGTTCGCGTGCTTGCGGTCGAGCGCTTCGCGCATCGCCGCCTTGAGGTCGTCGTTGGCTCCGGTCATGGGGGCCTCCCGGTGTCGCGGTCCGGTCCGGACCGAACGGCCCGGACCCGTCCACCATCGCAGCAAGCGGCCCCGGCGTCGACGGAATTGACCGCCGACGCCGGGGCCGCCCGGGTGCCCCGTGCCGCTCAGGCCTTGAGCTTGTAGTCCTTCAGCACGCTGCGCCCGATGATCATCTTCTGGATGTCGCTGGTGCCCTCGCCGATGAGCATGAACGCGGCCTCGCGGTAGAGCCGCTCGATCTCGTACTCCTTGGAGTAGCCGTAGCCGCCGTGGATGCGGAACGACGCCTCGACGACCTCGTTGCAGTACTCGCTGGCCAGCATCTTGGCCATCCCGGCCTCGACGTCGTTGCGCTGCCCGGAGTCCTTCTTGCGGGCCGCGCGGACCATCATCGCGTGCGCGGTCTCGACCTTGGTGGCCATCTCCGCGAGACGGAAGAGGATCGCCTGGTGCTCGGCGATCGGCTTGCCGAAGGTCTCGCGCTGCTGGGCGTAGGCCACCCCGAGCTCGAAGGCGCGGTTGGCGATGCCGCAGGCGCGGGCGGCGACGTTGACGCGGCCGACCTCGACGCCGTCCATCATCTGGTAGAAGCCCTTGCCCGACTCCCCGCCGAGGATCTGGTCGGCGGAGATCCGGTGGCCCTCGAACACCATCTCGGTGGTGTCGATGCCCTTGTAGCCCATCTTGTCGATCTTGCCGGGCACCGTGACGCCCTGCGCGACCTCGCCGAAGCCCGGGGTCTTCTCGACCAGGAACGTCGTCATGTTCTTGTAGACGCTGTCGGCGCCCTCGTCGGTCTTGACCAGCACCGCGACCAGGGTGGAGGAGCCGCCGTTGGTCAGCCACATCTTCTGCCCGGTGATCTCATAGCCGTCATCGGTGCGGGTCGCCTTGGTCGTGATCGCCGCGACGTCCGAGCCGAGCGCGGGCTCCGACATCGAGAACGCGCCCCGGATCTCGCCGGTCGCCATCTTCGGCAGGTACTTGCGCTTCTGCTCCTCGGTGCCGTGCTTCATCAGGAGGTAGGCCACGATGAAGTGGGTGTTGATGACGCCCGAGACGCTCATCCAGCCGCGGGCGATCTCCTCCACGCACAGGGCATAGGTCAGCAGCGACTCCCCCAGGCCGTCGTACTCCTCGGGGATCATCAGCCCGAAGATGCCGAGCTCCTTGAGGCCCTCGACGATCTCGGTGGGGTACTCGTCGGCGTGCTCCAGCTCGGTGGCCACCGGAAGGATCTTCTCCTCCACGAAGGTGCGGACCGCCTTCAGGATCTCGCTCTGGTCCTCGGTCAGTCCCTCGGTCTCGCACAGGCGACCCATGGTCACTCTCCTCCGCTGTGGCCCGCCCGCGGTGCGGTCGGACGATGGCTTGGATCTGGTACGGCGTACCCCGCGGAGCGTACCGGCGAGTAGTTTCGGCGCGACATGACCAGACTCACACGGGCTCACGCGACCCGGCTGAGCGTGGCCGCGAGAACTACACTCCTGTAGTTCATCCGAAGCGCTGGCGCGCCGGTGTTCACACTGGTCACACTGGTCCCGCGAGCACCAGCGACCCCTCCCGCCGCGTGCGACGACCACCTGACACCCCGTGGCAGAGGCAGGCCAGATGACCCCGAACCACCCCCGTCCCCGACGTCCCCTGCGCGCGGCAGCCGCCGCGCTCGCGCTGCTCCTCCTGACCTCGGGACTGGTCCTGGCCGCCGGGCCGGCGAGCGCCAAGCGCGCGCGCCTGAGCGAGCAGCCCGCCGCCGCCACCGTGTCGCGGGTCGCGACCTTCAACGTGCTCGGCCACGGCCACACCACCGCGAAGGGCAACAAGCCCCAGTACGACCCCAGCGGTCCGCGGATGACCCGGGCGATCCAGGCCATCGAGGCCGAGGGCGCCGAGATCGTCGGCTTCCAGGAGTTCGAGCGCCCGCAGTACACGCGGTTCGCGGCGCTGCGAGGCTCGACGTGGGGCATGTTCCCGAACGCACGCGGCACCAACGCCCAGATCAACAACACGATCGCGTGGCGCAAGGACCGCTGGAGCCTGGTCTCCGGCACCCACGTGAACCTGCCCTACTTCGGCGGTCAGATGCTGCCGCGTCCGCTGGTGCTGCTGCGCCACGTCCAGACCGGTCAGCTGATGTACGTCTTCAACACCCACAACCCCGCCAGCACCCGCGGCCCGGCCCAGCACCTGCGCGACAAGGCGGTGCGGCTGATGATCAAGCTCGTCAACGACCTGCGTGCGCAGTCCCCGGAGATCCCGGTCGTCGTCACCGGCGACATGAACGACAAGCCCAACTTCTTCTGCCCCTTCACCGCGGGCACCGGCATGGTCGCCGCGAACGGCGGCAGCAACGTGGACGGCGTGTGCACGCTGCCTCCCTCCCCGCGCATCGACTGGGTGCTGGGCACCCCCGACGCGCCCTTCACCGGCTACCGGGTGCTCCAGGACGCCATGGTCCGCAAGGCCAGCGACCACCCGCTGATCTCCGCGCTGGTCAACCTGCCCGCTCCGGCGGTCCAGGCGAACCCGGTCGAGCGCGTCGTCGTCCTCGACGTCGAGGGCCTGACCTCCCGCGGGGTGCGCAAGGCCGGCGCGAGCGCGCCGCACCTGGCCCGGATGCAGAGCGAAGGAGCCTTCACCTTCAATGCCCGCACCACGGTGGAGAAGATCACCGGTCTGCCGAACCTCATCAGCATGGTGACCGGGCGCCGGGTGAAGGCCACCGCGGAGGGCCACGGCGTCGTGTGGAACCGCGACACCGGCGCCACCGTCCAGCAGGCCTCCGGCCGCTACGTCTCCAGCACCTTCGACCTGGTCCACAACTTCGGGCTGCGCACCGCGCTGCTGTCCACCCACCCCCGCACCGGCCTCATCGCCCGCAGCTGGGACGCCGTCAACGGCGGCGCCGACCCGTACGGCGTGGACAACGGCCGCAACAAGATCGACACCGTCCTGCGCCTCGCCGACGACGCGGCGCTGGGCCGCAGCCTGGTCTCGATGCTCGCCGGCGACGCCCCGGAGTACACCGTCGCGCACCTCGGCTCGGTGGCGACCGCCGGGCGCACCCACGGCTGGCACAGCAAGCAGTACCAGGCCGCGCTCACCCGGGTGGACCGCACCATCGGCTCGGTCCTCAACACGATCGCGGCCGACGAGCGACTGCGGGCGGGCACGGTCGTCATCGTGACCTCCGACTCCGGCGCCCAGCGCAAGCCCGGGAAGCCGCTGCGCCCCGTGCACTACCGGGTGCCGCTGCTGGTGTGGGGCAGCAACGTGGTCGCCGGCGCCGAGCTCTACTCGATCAACCCCGACTACGTCTCGCCGGGCAGCCAGCAGGTCGGGTACGGCGCCCGGGACCAGCCGATCCGCACCGGTGTGGTCGCGAACCTGGCCAACGCCCTGCTGCGCCTGCCGGCGATCCCCGGCAGCCGGTTCAACGCCAACCAGGCCTTCAACGTCTTCGTCGGGCCCAGCTGAGCCCGGCCGGCCGGGCCTCAGCCGACGGTGGCGGTGGCGTGCACGAACGGGTGGTCGGTGGTGCGCGCCACCAGCCCGCCGCGGTCGGCCGCGTAGTCGCTGAAGGTGATGTCGAGCGAGCCCATGATCCAGTCGATCCTGGGGTCCGGCGGCAGCGAGCAGGTGCTGCCGGTCGAGCCGCCGTTGGCCGCGCGCATCGGAGCGCCGCGGGTCATCGTGCAGAAGAAGTCGGCCTTGTCGTTCATGTCGCCGGTCAGCACCAGCGGGGTGCCGTCGGCGGTGAGGCGCGCGGCCAGCTCGGTCTCGCGCCGGGTCGCCTCGGCACGCAGGTGCCCGGCCGGGCCGCGGGTGCTCGCCGGGTTGTGGAAGTTCGCGAACCACACCTCGCGTCCGCTCTCGCGGTGGCGCAGCAGGGCGTACGGCATCGGCTTGGGCGCACCGCCGAAGTAGGGGATGTCGATCGTGTGGCCCTCGACGAGCTCCCAGACCTCGCTGCGCCACACGATGGAGTTGGCCAGGGCGGGGTTGCCGAGCTGCAGACCCGGGAAGACCTCCCAGCCCGGGGTCGAGACCAGCACCTGGTGCTGGGGCGTCTCGTACTCCTGCAGCCCCGCCACCGAGATCCCGGCGCCGTTCATGATGTCGATGGCCCAGCGCATGCGCTGCGGGCCGTCGGCGTAGCCGGGCTTGTTGCCGCGGGCGGTGGTGTGGCCGTGGCCGAGGATGTTGAAGGAGCTGACCCGGAAGCTGAACTGCTGGTCGGCCAGCGCCTCGGCCTCGGCGAGGCGGCGCAGCTCGCGGGCGCGCCTCTGCTTCGCCGGGTCCGGGGCGCGGACGAAGCGCACCCCGGGCACGATGCGCTGAGGCGGTGGCGGACCGGCGCTCTCGCTGGGGCTCGAGGGAGCATCGGGCGCGGGCAGGACCCGGGCGACGTACTCCTCCGGGGCGCTGCCGCGACTACCGGCCCACACCAGCATCCCCAGGCAGATGCTCGCGACGAGGAGGACGACGAGCGCCGTTCCCGCCGACCGGGCACCGCGTCCCGGATGGGTACTGCGCCTGCGTCCTGACATCCCGTGCACTTCCTCCCGAGCCCCCGCTGCGGAGCCTCACTCTACGTGGCGCGCCGCACCCTCGTCGTGGCCGGCGCGGGACTCGCGCCGGGGAGCGGCGTCCATGCCGCGCGGACCGGTAGCCTGACGCCCTGTGAGCACCACGCCCTCCCGCGTCTATGCGGCACGTCTGGTCGGACTGCCGATCTTCGACCCTCGGGGCGACCAGGTCGGCAAGGTGCGCGACCTCGTGGTCTCGATCCGCTCGGAGGCACACCAGCCCCGTGTCCTGGGCATGGTCGCCGAGGTCTTCGGCCGGCGGCGGATCTTCGTCCCGATGACCCGGGTCACCAACATCGATGCCGGGCAGGTCTACACCACCGGCCTGCTCAACATGCGTCGCTTCGAGCAGCGCTCCACCGAGACGCTGGTGATCGGGCAGATGCTGGACCGGCAGGTGCGGGTGATCCCCACCGGCGTCGTCGGCACGGTGTACGACGTGGCGATGGAGCAGGCCCGCAACCGTGACTGGGTGCTGAGCCGGGTCGCCGTCCAGGAGCCCGCCAAGGGGCTGCGCCGACGCGGCCAGACCTACATCGTGGACTGGCGCGACCTGGAGGGGCTCACCCGCCGCGACGACAGCCAGGGCGCGACCCAGCTGCTGCTGGCCCTCAACGAGATGCGTCCCGCCGACGCCGCGAACACGATCCACGCGCTGCCCGCCGAGCGGCGCGCCGCGGTCGTGGCCGCCCTCGACGACGAGCGGCTGGCCGACGTCCTCGAGGAGCTCCCCGAGGAGGACCAGGTCGAGATCCTCAGCCGCCTGGAGGACGAGCGGGCCGCCGACGTGCTCGAGGAGATGTCGGCCGACGACGCCGCCGACCTGATCGCCGAGCTGCCCCCGGAGACCGCCTCCGCCCTGCTGGAGCTGATGGAGCCCGAGGAGGCCGAGGACGTCCGGCGGCTGATGTCGTACCTGGAGAACACCGCCGGCGCGATGATGACCCCGGAGCCGGTGATCCTCGGCCCGGACGCGACGGTGGCCGACGCGCTCGCCCACGTGCGCAACCCCGACCTGACCCCCGCGCTGGCGGCGCTGGTCTATGTCTGCCGTCAGCCGCTGGAGACCCCCACCGGGCGCCTGCTCGGGGTCGCCCACATCCAGCGGCTGCTCCGCGAGCCGCCCTCGACCCTGGTCGCGGGCGCCCTCGACGACTCGATGGAGAACCTGCGCCCCGCGGCCACCATCGACGAGGTCGCCGCGCACCTGGCGACCTACAACCTCGTCGCCGCGCCGGTCGTCGACGAGAACGGCCACCTGCTCGGCGCGGTCACCGTCGACGACCTGCTCGACCACATGCTGCCCGAGGGCTGGCGCGACCAGGCGGTGCGCCGTGGCTGAGTCCCGCGGCACCCGCTCCGCTCGCCTGGACACCCCGCGCGAGACCCGGCGGACCCTGATGCGGCGCCCGTCGTACGACTCCGACACCTTCGGGGTCTTCGCCGAGCAGTTCGCCCGGTTCATGGGCACCGCACGGTTCCTGATCTGGATGACGGTCTTCGTCTCGGTCTGGATCTTCTGGAACTGGCTGGCCCCGGACTCCTGGAAGTGGGACAGCTATCCCTACATCTTCCTCACCCTGATCCTCAGCCTGCAGGCCTCCTACGCGGCGCCGCTGATCCTGCTGGCGCAGAACCGCCAGGAGGCCCGCGACCGGGTGATCGCCGAGCAGGACCGGCAGGCCGACGCGCGCGCACACGCCGACATGGAGTTCCTGGCCCGCGAGGTCGCCTCGCTGCGGATGGGCGTCAGCGAGGTCGTCACCCGCGACTACCTGCGCTCGGAGCTGCGCGCCCTGCTCCACGAGCTCGACGAGCGCGCGGACGAACGCGCCGACGACCAGGCCGGGGACCGCGACGAGGACCGGGGCGGCCCACCGGGATCGGTGCAGCGCACCAATGACGGCGCACAGCCGCCCACCACCTAGAATCGGGGATCATGAGCACCTCTCTGCTGGAGCAGGTCCGTGCCGCGCTCGCCACGGTCAACGACCCCGAGATCAAGCGGCCCATCACCGACCTCGGCATGGTCGACGCCGTCAGCGTCGACGACACCGGCAGGGTGGACGTCAAGGTGCTGCTGACCGTCGCCGGATGCCCGCTGAAGAGCACCATCGAGCGTGACGTCACCGCCGCGGTCACGAAGGTGCCCGGCATCTCCGGGGTCGCCCTCGAGCTCGGCGTGATGGACGACGAGCAGCGCGCCAACCTGCGCACCGTCCTCGCCGACGGCAAGGCGCAGCGGGAGATCCCCTTCGCCCAGCCCGGCTCGCTGACCAAGGTCTTCGCGATCGCCAGCGGCAAGGGCGGCGTCGGCAAGTCCTCGGTCACCGTCAACCTCGCGGTCGCGATGGCCGGTCTCGGCCTCAAGGTCGGCCTGGTCGACGCCGACATCTACGGCCACTCGGTCCCGGCCATGCTCGGCATCGCCGACGCCCGGCCCACCCAGGTCGAGGACCTGATCATGCCGGTCCCGACGCCGAGCGGCGTCTCGGTGATCTCCATCGGCATGCTCAAGCCGCGCCGCGACCAGGTCGTGGCCTGGCGTGGCCCGATGCTCGACCGGGCGCTCGTGCAGATGCTCGCCGACGTCTACTGGGGCGACATCGACGTCCTGCTCCTCGACCTCCCGCCGGGCACCGGCGACATCGCGATCTCGCTGGGCCAGCACCTCCCCAGCACCGAGGTGGTCGTGGTGACCACCCCGCAGGAGGCGGCCGCCGAGGTCGCCGAGCGCGCCGGCACGATGGCCTCGATGATGCACCAGCGCGTCGTGGGCGTCGTGGAGAACATGAGCTACCTCCCCTGCCCGCACTGCGCCGAGGAGGGCAAGGACCACCGCCTGGAGATCTTCGGCTCCGGCGGCGGCGAGCGGGTCGCCGCGACGCTGTCGCAGCGCGTCGGCGCCGACGTGCCGCTGCTCGGCCGGATCCCGCTGGACACCACCCTGCGCGAGGGCGGCGACGCCGGCAAGCCGATCGTGGAGAGCAACCCGACCGCCCCGGCCGCGCTCGCGCTGAGCGCCATCGCCGAGCGGCTGGCAGGTCGTGGCCGCGGTCTCGCCGGACTCCAGCTGGGGCTCACCCCGACCAGCAAGTTCTGAGCCGTGTTCGGGGTCGGGCTGGCCGAGGCGGCCGTCATCGCCTTCGTCGCGGTGATCGTGGTCGGCCCGGAGCGTCTGCCGATGCTCGCGAAGCAGGCCGGGCAGATGCTGCGCAAGGCGAAGACCTTCGCCAACGCCGCACGCGATGAGCTGCGCGAGGAGCTCGGCCCGGAGTACGCCGACCTCGAGCTGACCGACCTCGACCCCCGGGCGATCGTGCGCAAGCACATCGTCGAGGCCATGGAGGACCCCGCCCCCGCGGCCCCGAAGCGCCGGGGGCTGCGCCCGCTGGCCGCCGGCGAGCTCCCGCCGTACGACGCCGAGGCGACCTGAGCCCGGATCCCCCGGGACTCAGTCCTCGGCGCGGGCGCGCACGACCGCGAGCCCGCTGAAGGCCAGCAGCCGCACGCGTCCCGCCGCGCCGGTCTCGACCTCGACGAAGTCCGCCCCGACCCGCCGCAGCCTGCCGTCGTACGTCGCGGCGCCGCGCGTCACCAGCACACAGCACTCCCCCGCCTCGGCCAGCCGGCGCAGCGCCGAGGCCAGCCCGAGGCGGGCTACCGGCGACCAGGCGACCTCGGGGACCGCTCGCTCCGAGAGCCCCTCCGCCGCCTCGACCGCGTCGAGCACCACCAGCCGGTCCTGGCCCGGCGCGGACACCAGGCACCACGTCGGCCCCACCCGCGCCAGCCGGCCGGTCACCACCCCCGCCCCGGCCACCTCCAGCACGACCTCGTGGTCCAGCGACGCCATCAGCCGCCCAGCCAGGGTCACCGAGCGGTACTCCGCACGCGCGCGGTCGGCGAGCTCCGGGGCCCGTTCGGCGTCGTACAGCGCGCCGGCCTGCTGCTCGAGGTCCTCGAGCATCGCGAAGAGCTCGTCCTCCCAGGCCATGTCCGGCTCCTCCCCCGGCGTGATCTTCGGCAAACGGCTGTCGCCGGGGATTGCCCACGGGGCGGTCGGGCACCGGTCAGGGGCTGCACGGTGTCCCGGGCCGACGCCCGGGGCCTCACCCAGACCCCGACACCCAGGAGAGACCATGACCTCCCCCGCGCTCGAGCGCTCCGATCCCGCCTCCGCTGACGGAGTCGGTGAGGTCTCGGCGCTGGTGCTGTTGTGGCTCGTCCCCGCGGTCTCGCTGGTCCTCGCCATCCTCGGCGCCGGCTGACCCCTCCCCGAGTCGGCGGTCAGGTGGTGCCGTCGCGCAGCTGGCGGCGCAGGATCTTGCCGGTGGTCGTCTTCGGCAGCTCCTCGAGGAACTCCACCGAGCGGGGGTACTTGTAGGCCGCCATCCGCTCGCGCGCCCAGTCCACAAGCTCCTCGGCGCTCAGGGTGGCGCCGGGCCGCAGCGAGACGTACGCCTTGACGCTCTCGCCTCGGTAGTCGTCGGGCACCCCGACGACCGCCGCCTCCTGCACCGCGGGATGGCCGTAGAGCACGTCCTCCACCTCGCGGGGCCAGACCTTGTAGCCGGCCGCGTTGATCATGTCCTTGAGCCGGTCGACGAGATAGAACCACCCGGCCTCGTCCATGAAGCCGACGTCGCCGGTGCGCAGCTCGCCGCCCGGCAGCGACTCGGCCGTGGCGTCGGGGCGCTCCCAGTAGCCGGGCACCACGCCCGGCCCTGAGGTCGCGATCTCGCCGAGCTCCCCGACCGGGGCCTCGCTGCCGTCCGGGGCGAGGATCCGCACCGTGGTGTCGAAGACCGGCACCCCCACCGACAGCGCCCCCGAGCGCGGGTCGACCGGCGCCCGTGTGCCCAGCGGTACGGCGTGCGACGGACTGGTGGTCTCGGTGAGCCCGTAGATGTTGTGGATGTAGAGCCCCGTCTGCTCCTCGAAGCGGTCGGTCACCGCGGGCGCGATCGGCGCCCCGCCGGAGTAGACGGCACGCAGCGAGGACCAGTCCTCCCGGGTCGAGCCCTCGGCGCCGCCCAGCGCGAGGAACACCGTGATCGCACCGACCGTGAACGTCGGGCGGTGCTCGCGGATCGCCTCGAGGACCACCTGCGGCTCGAAGCGGTGGGTGAGCACCAGGGGGCAGCCGGTGAGCAGCGCGACGCACAGGTGCCCGACCATCCCGGTGATGTGGAACAGCGGGGCGACGCCCAGCACGACGTCGTCGGTGTCGAGGCCGACCCAGTCGCGGTAGGTCTGGGCGTTGAAGGCGAGGTTGGCCTGGGTGTTCACCGCCCCCTTGGGCCGCCCGGTCGTGCCGGAGGTGTAGGTCAGCACGGCCACGTCGTCGGGTCCCGGGGCGGGCAGCGTCGGGGCGGCTCCGGCGTGCTCGGCGAGCAGCGCGCGCAGGTCGAGCGTGCCGACCGGGCGCGCGACGTCGTCGGGCAGCACCCGCGGGTCGTCGCGGGTCTGGTCCTCGCGCGGGGAGCAGGTGATCACGGTGCGCACCCGGTGCTCCTCCTCGGCCAGCACCTGCGCGGCGACGCTCTCGTGCAGCTCGGCCAGGCACAGCAGCGCGGTGGCGCCGGAGTCCTGCAGCAGGTAGGCCAGCTCACCGTGCCGGTTCATCGGGTTGACCGCCACCGCGGCGCCGCCGGCCTTCCAGGCCGCGAGGTAGCCGACCGCGAGCGCCGGGTCGTTCTGCAGGTAGACAGCGATCCGGTCCCCCGGCTCGAAGCCACGCGCGAGGAGCGCGGCGGCCAGGGCATCGGAGCGCGCGTCGAGCTCGGCGAAGCTCAGCGCACCGTCGAAGTAGCGGATCGCGACCGCCTCGGGGTCACGCCCGACGGTGGCCCGGAACGCCTCCAGCACCGTGCGGTGCTCCGGCACGATCGAGGCCGGGGTGCCCTCGCGGTACAGCGAGAGCCACGGCCGCTCGGCGGCGGCGCTCACCGCGCGTCCGGATCGGGCGGGTCGCGGCGAGGCGGGACCCGCACCACCACGGTCTTGGTCTGGCACATCTCGGCGAGCGCCTCGAAGCCCTTCTCCCGTCCGTAGCCGGACTTGCCGAACCCGCCGAACGGCAGCTCCACCCCGCCGCCCGCGCCGTAGGCGTTGACGTAGACCTGCCCGGCCCGCAGCTCGGCGACCAGGTGGTGGGCGGTGTCCAGATCAGTCGTCCACACCGCCGCGATCAGGCCGTACGCCGTGCCGTTGGCCAGCGTCACCGCCTCCGCGGCGTCCTTGAACACCGAGGTCGCCAGCACCGGGCCGAACACCTCCTCGCGGGCGATCTCAGCGGCCGGGTCCACCCGGTCGAAGACGGTCGGCGGGAAGAAGAAGCCCTCGGCGGGGGTCGGCACCCGCCCGGGGCCGCCGATCCGGGGCTCCGCGTCGCCCGCGGCCACCTCGACCATGCCCCGCACCCGCGCCAGCTGCCGCGCCGAGATCAGCGGCCCGAGGTCGAGGTCCGCGGGCCCGGGCCCGATGCGCACCGCCGACAGCGCGGCGTCCAGGCGCTCCATCAGCTGCTCGTGCACCTCGACGTGGACCAGCAGCCGCGAGCCGGCCGAGCAGGTCTGCCCGGCGTTCTGCAGCAGCGCCCGCACCACCGTCGGCACCACCAGGTCGAGGTCCGCGTCGGGCATGACGACGTGCGGGGACTTGCCCCCGAGCTCGAGGGCGACCGGCACGATGTTGCGCGCCGCGGCCGCGGCCACCTCCTCCCCCACCGGGACCGAGCCGATGAAGGAGAGGTGGTCGATGCCGGGGTGGGCGGCCAGCGCGGCACCCGCCTCCGCCCCGAGCCCGGGCACCACGTTGAGCACACCGGGCGGGAGGCCGGCCTCCAGGGCGAGCTCGCCGATCCGCAGCACGCTCAGCGGTGCCTCCTCGGCCGGCTTCACGACCAGGCAGTTGCCGACCGCGAGCGCCGGCGCCATCGTGCGGGCGCCGATCTGCAGCGGGTAGTTCCACGGGATGATGTGCCCGGTCACGCCGTACGGCTCGTGCCGCGTCCAGGCCAGGTAGCCGTCCAGGTCGGGCAGGGTGTGGCCGAAGAACGCCTCCACGACCGAGGCGTAGTACTCGAAGTAGCGGGCGGCGACGGCCGCGTCGGCGCGCGCTTGGGCCAGCGGTTTGCCGGTGTCGTGGCTCTCCAGGACGGCCAGGTCCTCGAGGTCGCGCCGGATCAGCTCCCCGGTACGCCGCAGCACCCCCGCCCGGGCCTCCGCGCTCCGAGCACGCCAGCCGGGCGACGCCGCGCGGGCCGCCGCGACCGCGCGGTCGATCTCTTCGGCGCCGCCGCGGGCCACCCGGTCCAGCAGCCGCCCGGTCGAGGGGTCCAGCACGTCGATCGCCTCGGCGGTCGGCACCGCCACGCCGTCGATCAGGCAGGGCCGCGGGTCCGCGCCGGGCGCCCTCATCGCCGCTCAGTCCTCGCTGGTCGGCGCCGAGGCGGGCAGCGGGGTGTCGCCGGCCCGTAGCGGCGCGTCGTGGTAGCGCCCCTCGTGGGCGACCACCGGACGCCGGTCCCCGGCCAGCTCGGGGTACTTCTCCTCGAGGCGCTGGCGCCCGTCCCACTGCCGGCGCAGGTGCCGGACGTACTCCCGGTCCGCCCCGCCCGTGCCCTTCCAGGTCTGCGGCATCTGCTCGCGCGAGAGCCCGGCGCTGGCGACCCCACCGATCGCCGCTGCCCCGGGCAGGCGGGTCCCGGTCGCGCCGCACGCCGGGCAGCACTGGCCGTCGCGGTCGCTGATCGGGACCAGCCGCTCGAAGCGGTGGCCGTGGCCGCAGCGGTAGTCGTAGGTGGGCACGCGGGCTACCAGTTCTCGATCGAGCGGGTGAAGATCGCCGCGATGTCGTCCTCGGTCACCGGCCGCGGGCAGGTCGCGAGCAGCCGCTGCTGCTTCATCGTGCCCGGGACCAGGTCGGGGATGTCGTCCTCGGTGTAGCCCACCGCACCGATGCCGTTGGGGATCCCGATGTCGCGCATCAGGCTGGTGAGCACCGCCGGCAGCTGCTCGGTGGCGTCGTCGAGGCGGTCGTGGCCGGGGTCGAGCAGCGAGGCGGCGCGCAGGTGCCGCTCGGGGGCGCTCACGAAGCTGAACCGGAACGCCTCGGGCGCGGTGAGCGAGACCGACTGGCCGTGCGGGACCATCGCCTCGTCCTGGGGGTAGCCGGCCGGCCGGTAGTCCTTGACCATGCCCGCGATCGGATAGGCGTTCGCGTGCGGCACGTGCACCCCGGAGTTGCCGAAGCCCATGCCCGCGAAGGTGGCCGCCAGCATCATGTTCGAGCGGGCCTCGAGGTCGTTCCCGTCGTGGACGGCGGTGCGGAAGGACTGCGCGAGCAGCCCCATCGAGCGCTCGCACCACAGGTCGGAGATCGGGTTGGACCCGCAGTAGGTCACCCGCTCCTCGGGCTGCTTGCGGTCGAAGGTCTGATACCAGCGCGCGGTGTAGGACTCCACCGCGTGGCACACGATGTCCATCCCGGCGGCCGCGGTGACCTCCGGGGGCAGCGACAGCGTCACCAGCGGGTCGATCACCGCGAGGGTGGGGCGCAGCCGCCAGTGGCTGATGCCGGTCTTGACCTTCATCGACAGCACGTCGAGCACGCACATCGCGGTGCTCTCCGAGCCGGTCCCGGCGGTCGTCGGCACTGCGATCAGCGGCTTGAGCTGGCCCCGCGGCGCGGTCGCCCGCCCGATCGGCTTGTTGAGGTAGTCCATCAGCTCGCCACCGTCGGTGGTCATCAGGTTGACCGCCTTGGCGGTGTCGATCGCCGAGCCTCCGCCGACCGCGACGAACCCGTCCCACGGCCCCTGCTCGCGGGCGTAGCCGGCCGCCTTGTCCATGCTGTCGTCGGTCGGCTCGACGTGGACGCCGTCGAAGACCTCGGAGGCGATGCCCTGCGCGGAGAGCGAGTCGGCGATCCGCGCGGGGATGCCGGTCGCGTTGACGGTCGCGTCGGTGATGATCAGGACGCGGCGTACGTCGTGCTGGGACATCTCGAAGCCGATCTCGTCGATCGCCCCCGCGCCGAACTTCAGGGGCGGCGCACCCCAGGTGAAGATCGTCTCCTCGGTCAGCTCCTGCGCCTGGCCCGCGCTCATCGGTAGCTCCCGGTCGGCGCCACCCGCAGCTGGCGGATCTGGCCCGGGTCGTGCCCGAACACCACTGTCGCCTCGGACTCCGCGGCGATCCCGCGCAGCTTCTCGACCGAGGCGTACCACTGCTCGAGGTTGTTGACGATGGCAGCGGGCACCGACGGGGGTCCGAAGCTGTCGCCCATGTAGATCGCGTCGGCGGTGAAGATCATCGTCCCGGTCTCGGGGAGGTCGACGCGCATGGACATGCTGCCGGGGGTGTGGCCGGGGGTCTGGATGAAGCTGACACCGGGCAGGAACTCCACGTCGCCGGAGACGGTCTCGAACTCCAGGTCCTCGTAGTCGGCCTTGAGGTGGGCGCCGGTGAAGGCTCCCTCGAAGCCGAAGGCGAACTCCTTCTCCACGTCGCTGCAGATCAGCCGGGCGTCGGTCTCCTTGAACAGCTGGGCGTTGCCGGCGTGGTCGAAGTGCAGGTGGGAGAAGACCACGAAGTCGATGTCCCCGGGGGTCAGGTCGAGCTGCTTGAGGCGGGAGTCGAGGTATTCGTCCTCGGAGACCTTGTCGTAGGGGAAGAAGTCCTGCAGCCCGGTGGGCTCCCAGCGCTCCTCCCAGTCGCGCGGGCAGCTGGTGTCCCACAGCAGCTTGCCCTCGGGGGTGTTCACCAGCACGCAGTGGCTCGGGACGTCGGTCCACTCCGCCGGCAGGTGCTTGTTGTGCCGGGTGCGGATCGCTCGCCCCGGCGCCAGGAGCAGCCAGGTGAGGTCGGCGGTCATCGCCCCGCACGGAAGGATGCTGACAGTCGTTCCTGTGGCCACGGATTCGCTCCCTGCTGCCGGGGTGGTTCGCCGCACCTTTCTCTCGCGCCCGACGCCTGTCAACCCCCGACCGTGACGCCGCTCACATCCACGCGCCGTCGCCGCCGCCTCCCACATCTTGTGGAGACGGCGTTGACCGAGGCATCAAAGCGGCGTTGTCTGACGCAAACGCAAGCAAACGCATGGATTGCGAGGACTCGCGATGCGCCTCTCTTCGAGCTCCCCGGACGCGCTCAGGCGCGGGACCCGCGCCCTCGTCGTCTGGGCGAGCGCCACCGGCCTCGCCCTCCTCGCGCACCGGACCCTGGCGAGCGAGGTCACGGCCGCGCTCCGCCACGCCCCGGAGCGGTCCTTCGAGGAGCTGCTGGTCGGCTGCTGCGCGGGGCTCCTGCTCCTCTGCGCGGCCTGGGCCTGGCTGGTGACCACCGTAGTGAGCGTCGAGGCGCTCGCGGGGGTCCGGCTCTCCGCCGTGCCCGGGGTGCCCCGCGTCGCGCGCCGCGCAGTGCTGGCCGCCTGCGGGGTCGTGGTCGCCGGCGGGCTCACGGTCCCGGCGGGGGCGGCCACCGCCGACCCGGGGCCCTCGGTCCCCGCCACGCTGCTCGCCGGCCTGCCGCTCCCGGACCGCCCCAGCGGCGGCGTCCGCCCCGAGCGCGCCGGCGACCCGGTTCACGCGAGCACCCAGCACACGGTCGTGGTGGCGCCCGGGGACACGCTCTGGTCGCTGGCCCGCGCCGACCTCGCGCGCACCACCACCGCCCCCAGCGAGCGCGCCGTGCAGGCACACGTGCGAGCCCTGCATGCGCTCAACCGGGACCGGCTCGGCCCCGACCCCGACCTCATCCATCCCGGACAGCGACTGCGGATGCCGCGCTGAGCCCACCACCTGCGAAGGAGAGCACCATGTCCTACCCCTCGTCACACCCGTCGTTGTCGCAGCCTCCGCAGGCCGCGGTCCGGGCCCTCGGCACGCCCCGCGCGGTCCCGGTCGCGAGCGTGCAGGGCACCTTGGCCCTCGACCTGCTGCCGGCCAGCGACCCGCCGGCGCCGACCCCGCTCGCCCGCTACGAGGCCGCGCCGGGAGCCGGCGGTCCCGGCGGCGAGGTGGTCCCGATCGACCTGCACTGGCGCCGCGAGGTCGAGCAGTGGTCACACCGCTTCGCCCAGGCCGCGGTCGAGATCGTCGGCGGCGACCGCCCCGCCACCCAGCTGCTGCGCTGGACCACCCGGTCGGTGTACGCCGACCTGGAGCGTCGCGCGCTGCTGGTGGCCCGTGCGGGCGGTCACGAGCCCGGCACGGCCCGGGTGCAACCCGTGCGGCCCCGGGTGCTCAGCGTCCGCGCCTGCTTCGTGGAGCGCACGGTCGTGGAGACCGGCATCCACGTGCGCTACGGCGAGCGCTCGCGTGCGGTGGCCGCGCGCTTCGAGCTGCGCCGTCCCCGCCACGAGACCCGGGCCCGCTGGCTGTGCACCGCCCTCGACTTCTCCTGACCCACCGACGAGCCACGGCGCGGGCCCGGCCTCGTGGCCGGACCCGCGCCGTGGCGTGAGGTGCTGCGTGCTGCGTCAGGTGTGCGAGCGGCTCAGCTGACCCGCGCGGTGAGCCCGGTGGGACCGCCGGGGCGGCCGTGGCACTGCTTGAACTTCTTGCCCGAGCCGCACGGGCAGGCGGCGTTGCGCCCGACCCCGGCGTACTCGTCGTCGACGGCCTCCGCGTGGACCTCGGCCTCGCCGTCCTCGGACGGCGCGGAGTAGGTCAGCTGCTGGGGCGCGCGGGGGGCGTCGAGGCCCTTGGCCTTGATCTGCGGGGTCTGCTGAGCGGGGACCTCGGCCGGCACCGGCTGACGCATCGGCTCCTCGACCTCGACCTCGTCCTCGACGGCGCCGTCGGGCTCCTCCTCGACGGTGACCTCGAGGTTGAACAGGAAGCCGACGGCCTCCTCCTTGATGCCGTCCATCATGGCCGCGAACATGTCGAAGCCTTCGCGCTGGTACTCCACCAGCGGGTCGCGCTGGGAGTAGGCGCGCAGGTAGATGCCCTCGCGCAGGTAGTCCATCTCGTAGAGGTGCTCGCGCCACTTGCGGTCCAGCACCGAGAGCAGCACGCGACGCTCGAGCTCGCGCATGACCTCCTCGCCGACCTCCGCCTCGCGGGCGTCGTACGCCGCGTGGGCGTCGGCCTTGAGCGTCTCGATCAGCTCCTCGCGCTGCAGCGCGCCCTGGTCACCGCCGACCTCGGCCAGCAGGTCCTCGCGGGTCAGCGAGACCGGCCAGATCTGCCCGAGGTCGACCAGCAGCTGCTCGAGGTCCCACTCCTCCGCGAACTCCTGGGTGGCGCCGGTGACGACACCGGTGACCACGTCGTCGAGGAACGAGCGGATCTGCTCGCGCAGGTCGGCGCCCTCGAGCACCTCGCGGCGCTCGGCGTAGATGACCTTGCGCTGGCGGTCCATGACGTCGTCGTACTTGAGGACGTTCTTGCGGGACTCGAAGTTCTGCGACTCGACCTGGCCCTGGGCGTTGGCGATCGCGTTGGTGACCCGCTTGTTCTCGATCGGCACGTCGTCGGGGATCTTGAGCATCTGCAGGACCCGGTCGACCCACTCCGACTTGAACAGCCGCATGAGCTCGTCCTCGAGGGAGAGGTAGAACCGGGACTCACCCGGGTCGCCCTGACGACCGGAACGACCGCGCAGCTGGTTGTCGATGCGGCGCGACTCGTGGCGCTCGGTGCCGACGACGTAGAGGCCGCCGAGGGCCTTCACCTCGTCGTGCTCGGCCTCGACCTGGGCGCGGATCTGCTCGACCATCGACGGCCAGGCGGCCTCGTAGGCCTCGGTCCTCTCCCCCGACGGCTCCAGGCCCTGCTTGCGCAGCTCCTGGTCGGCGAGGAACTCCACCGCGCCGCCGAGCATGATGTCGGTGCCTCGACCGGCCATGTTGGTGGCGACGGTGACCGCGCCGCGGTGACCGGCCATCGCGACGATCTTGGCCTCGTCGGCGTGGACCTTGGCGTTGAGCACGTTGTGCGGGATGCCGCGGGTGCGCAGCAGGTCGCTGAGCAGCTCGGACTTCTCCACCGACACGGTGCCGATCAGCACCGGCTGGCCGTTGGCGTGCCGCTCGGCGATGTCGTCGGCGACCGCCTCGTACTTCGCCTTCTCGGTGCGGTAGACGAGGTCGGGCTGGTCGATGCGCTGCATCGGCTTGTTGGTCGGGATCGGGACGACGCCGAGCTTGTAGGTCTTGTCAAACTCGCTGGCCTCGGTCATCGCCGTGCCGGTCATGCCGGAGAGCTTCTCGTAGAGGCGGAAGTAGTTCTGCAGGGTCACGGTGGCGAGGGTCTGGTACTCCTCGCGGACCTGGACCGACTCCTTGGCCTCGATCGCCTGGTGCAGGCCGTCGTTGTAGCGGCGCCCGGACAGGATGCGGCCGGTGTGCTCATCGACGATGAGCACCTCGCCGTTCATGACGACGTACTCCTTGTCCTTGCGGAACAGCTCCTTGGCCTTGATGGAGTTGTTCAGGAAGGAGATGAGCGGGGTGTTCACCGACTCGTAGAGGTTCTCGATGCCGAGGTGGTCCTCGACCTTGGTGATGCCGGGGCCGAGCACCGAGATCGTGCGCTTCTTCTCGTCGACCTCGTAGTCGACGTCCTTGTCGAGCTTGCGCGCGATCCGCGCGAACTCGCCGTACCACTTGACCTCGTCCTGGGTCGGGCCGCTGATGATGAGCGGGGTCCGTGCCTCGTCGATGAGGATCGAGTCGACCTCGTCGACGACGGCGAAGTAGTGGCCGCGCTGCACGCACTCCTCGATCGAGCCCGCCATGTTGTCGCGCAGGTAGTCGAAGCCGAGCTCGTTGTTGGTGGCGTAGGTGATGTCGCAGGCGTAGGCCTCGCGCCGCTGCGCCGGGCGCATCTCGGGCAGGATCACGCCGACCGTGAGCCCGAGGAAGTGGTGGATGCGCCCCATCTGCTCGGACTGGTACTTGGCGAGGTAGTCGTTGACCGTGACGACGTGGACGCCCTTGCCGGTGAGCGCGTTGAGGTACGACGGCAGCGTCGCGACGAGGGTCTTGCCCTCACCGGTCTTCATCTCGGCGATGTTGCCGAGGTGGAGCGCGGCGCCGCCCATGATCTGCACGTCGAAGGGGCGCATGCCGGTGACCCGCTTGGAGGCCTCGCGCACCGTGGCGAAGGCCTCGGGCATCAAGTCGTCGAGGTCCTCGCCGTCGGCGAGCCGCTTGCGGAACTCATCGGTCATCGCGCGGAGCTCGGCGTCGCTCATCGCCACGAAGTCGTCCTCGATGGCATTGACCGCCTTGGCGACCGCCTCGAGCTGACGGAGGATCTTGCCCTCTCCGAGACGGAGGAGGCGGTCGATGATGGCAGGCACGAGTGGGTAGCTCCTTGGGATGGTTGCGGCGCGCTGCGCCACTCTACCCAGCCGAGGTGAGCGTCCCTAACCATTCCGCCGGACTCGCGGTCACGATCCGCCCGACCCGCGCAGGGCCGTGGCCACCGCGACGGCGAGATCGCCGCGCGGAGCGACCGCCACCGGATCGGCCGCGTCGAGGCCCAGCCAGCCCGCCAGCACCCGCAGCTCGGCGGCCAGCTCGACGGCGGTGCGCGCCGGCGCACCGGGCTCGGCGTACGCCGCCTGGACCAGCAGCCGACCCGCCCGCCGGTCGGCCTTGAGGTCGACGCGGGCCACGAGCTCCTCGCCCAGCAGGAACGGCAGCACGTAGTAGCCGTGCACCCGCTGCGCGGCCGGCACGTAGATCTCGATGCGGTAGCGGAACCCGAAGAGCCGCTCGGTGCGCTCGCGCTCCCACACCAACGGGTCGAAGGGGCTCAGCAGCGCCCGCGCCTCCACCCGGCGCGGCAGCCGGGCGTCGCGGTGCAGGTACGCCGGGCGCCCCCAGCCCTCCACCCGCACCGGCTGCAGCTCTCCGTCCTCCACCAGCTCGGCCACCGCGGCGCGCGCATCGGCGACCGGCATCCGGTAGTAGTCGCGCAGGCACGGCAGCGTCGCCACGCCGTGGGAGCGCGCCGCGCGGCGCATCAGCTCGCGCGCCGCCTCGGCGCGCGAGGGCACCGGCGCGGCCAGCACGTGGGCGGGCAGGACCCGCTCGGGGAGGTCGTAGCGGACCTCGAAGGCGGGGTTGCGCCCGGCCACCGCCAGCTGGCCGCTCATGAACAGGTGGTCGAGCACCTTGCGGGTCTCCGACCAGTTCCAGCCCCAGTGCTCGCGGGTGCGCGGGCCGCCGCCCAGGATCGCGTCGATCTCCCGGGCCGTCGAGGGGCCGCGGGCGGCGACCTCGCGGCGTACGGCGTCCTCGAGGTCGTGGTCGGCGCCGAAGCCCCACTTGCCGCGCTGCTCGCGGTAGCCGGCCATCCGGTGCTGCATGTGCGGCCACAGCTCGACCGGCATCAGCGCCTGCACGTGGGCCCAGTACTCCACCAGCCGGCGCGGACGCTGCTCGGCGGCGCGGGTCAGCAAGGCGGTGTCGTAGGGCCCGATGCGGGAATAGACGGGCATCAGGTGGGCGCGCTGGAGCACGTTGACCGAGTCCACCTGGAGCACCCCGGTGCGGGCGACGGCCCGGGTGAGGGTGCGCATGGAGGGTGCCGCGTGCGCGGGATCGAGGAAGCCCTGGGCGGCGAGTGCGACCCGGCGGGCCTGGGCGGAGCTCAGCGAGTCCATCGGGAGTCAGGGCAGGTCGAGCAGCTTCTCCTTGACCGCGTACATCACGGCCTCCATGCGCGAGTGCAGCTGCAGCTTCTCCAAGATGTTGCGCACGTGGTTCTTCACGGTGTTCTCGGAGATGTAGAGCTCCTTGGCGATCTCGCGGTTGTTCATCCCCTTGGCGACCAGCCGGAGCACCTCGAGCTCGCGGTCGGTGAGCCGCAGCCCCGGGACCGGGTCGCGCTCGGGGCGCGACATCTGCTTGAACTCGTCGAGCAGCTTGACCGCCATCGAGGGGCTGATCAGCGACTGGCCGTCGGCGACCACGCGCACCGCCTGGGCGACCTCATCGATCGAGGAGTCCTTGAGCAGGTAGCCCGAGGCCCCGCTCTTGACCGCCTCGTAGAGGTCGCTCTCCTCGTCGGAGACGGTGAGCATGATGATCTTGGCCGACGGGACGGCGTTCTTGATGGCCTGGCAGGCCTCGATCCCGGACCGGCGGGGCATCCGCACGTCGAGCAGGACGACGTCGGGGGCCGTGGTGGCCGCCAGGTCGGTGCCCTCGAGCCCGTCGCCCGCCTCGCCCACGACCTCGATGCCTGACTCGATGGTCAGGAGCATCGTGAGTCCTCGGCGGAAGAGCTCCTGATCGTCGACCACCAGCACCCGCACCGGCTCCTGGCCGGTCACCGTTCCCGTCACAGTCCCCGTCATCTCGGCATCATGACATGCCACCGGGCGTTCTGACTGCCCCCGAACTGCCCATCTGTGCGGACACGACGGCGGGGTGGCCCGATCCGGGCCACCCCGCCGCACGGTCGGTCTCGGTGCTGCTCAGCCCTCTTCGACGTCGAGGGAGATCACGCCGTAGTCGTAGCCGCGGCGGCGGTAGACCACCGAGGGGCGGTCGCTCTCCTTGTCGACGAACAGGTAGAAGTCGTGGCCCACGAGCTCCATCTCGTAGAGCGCTTGGTCGAGGGTCATCGGGGTGGCCGGGTGGGTCTTCTCCCGGACCACCAGCGGACCGTCACCGGTGACCGTGATCGGCCCGACCTTCCGCTCGGCCGGATCGGCGGCCTCGGGCTCCTCGGGCTCAACGGTCGGCATGGCCGCGAGCGCCTGGCCCACGGATGCGGGCGCCTTCGCGCCGCGGTGCACGCGGCGACGGTCGGCCGCCTTGCGCATCTGCGAGGCCATCTTGTCCAGCGCCAGGTCGAGCGCCGCCATCTTGTCGGCGGCGGCGGCCTCGGCACGGATGACCGGGCCCTTGGAGAACGCGGTCAGCTCGAGCCGGACGCCCTGTTCCTGCTGGCGGCGGTTCGGCTCACAGTCCACCTCGACATGCATGCGCATGATCCGGTGGTCGTGCTTCTCCAACCGGGCCAGCTTGTCCTCGCAGTGCTCCCGGAATCGATCCGAGATCTCGCAGTTGCGTCCAGTGACCACAACTTCCATGTGAACCTCCCGTTGCACAGTTGGTTGCCTTCATCGAGACCCGACCCTCCTGCGGGCAGGCCGGGACGCCGGCCGCACGGCGGACGTCCCGGAGCGGGTCGGGGAGGGTGGAGTCCGCCCGGCCGACCTGGTCTTCGTCCCCACAATCGCCTGCTGAGACGTTCGCAGCTTCTCTGCCACTACTGGCCTTCTCCCGGGGCACGCCGCATCTGACGGCGCGAACGGGGCAGGACTTACTTCTAAGCCGCACCGTGATCGTCCGTCCTCGCGGACGGACTTACGTGGACCGTTTCGCCTGCGACTGGCATCGGCTTGTCGGGGACACACAGGTGTGCCGCCGACGCAACCACGGACCCGGGCGGACTCCATGACTAGACGGTAGTCAGTCCGGGGGTCGCACAAAAGGAGGGGGGTCCCTCCGGCCGGGTGGTCTCACTAGGTGGTCACACCGACGCCCGGAAACCGGCGCCGGGTGGCTGCCACGACGGCCACCCCGACCACCGCCAGACCGACCGACTCCAGCGCCCGCTGGGCCTCCCGGGCGCTCGAGCCGGTGGTCAGCACGTCGTCGCACACGACCACGCGCGCGCTCGGGGTGCGCAGCGCCAGCCGGCGCAGCCCGGTGCTCGGGCAGGCCATCGAGCCGGCCAGGTTGGCCGCCCGCTCCGAGGCGCCGAGGCCCGACTGGTCCACGACCCCGGGGCGGGAGACCAGCAGCCGCGCCGCGAGCGCGGCGTACCCCTGGCGCCGCAGGCGGGCGGCCGCCCCGGCGGTCATGGCGTACGTCGGGTCGTGGCCGCGGCTGCGCACGCTCGCGCGCCGCGAGGGCACCGGCACCAGCACCAGCGCCCCGGGGCTCACGGGATCGCCGAGCCCCGCCGCGGCGGCGACAGCGGTCGCCAGCAGTCCGGCCAGTGGACGGCCCAGCGCGAGCATCCGGCGCTCCTTGTGGCCCACGACCAGCGCGCGGAGCAGGTCCTCGTAGGCGCCGGTCGCCCACGGCGTCACCAGCCCGGGCGGCACGGGGCTGGGCCACGCGGGGTGGGCGGAGCCGGGCAGGGTGTCGCGGCAGCCGAGGCACAGCAGTCGTCCGGGCCGTGCGCAGCCCACGCAGGCGCTGCCGAGCAGCAGGTCGCTCACCGCGTCGCGCACCCGCCCAGCCCAGCACCGGGACGGGCGGCCGGGCAAGCACCGGGCGCGCGGTTGTGGACCGATCTCAGCCCACGTAACCCAGGTCGCTCACCTCGGGATCGATCGTGAGCGTGCGCGCGATGGCGCCGGAGATGTCGATCGCCTCGTCGTCGCCGGTGACCACGAACATCCCGGGTCCCACGCCCGGCGAGCCGGCGATGCTCAGCACCCGCCCCTCCAGGGTGGCGACGCTGTCGATGCTCGAGGCGGCGCCGTCCACGGACACGGTGCGGACCTCCCACAGCTGTCCGGCCACCCGGGTGAGCGCCGCGACGCGGGCCGGGCTCTCCCACGCGATGTCGCGGATGCGCGGTGAGGAGTCGGGGTCCATCCGGATCAGCCGCGCCCGGGTGCCGCCCAACGGCGTGCCCTGCTCGTCGTGGCGCAGCCGGCTCACCGCGAGCACGTCGGCCCGGCCGCGTCGTACGACGGCCACCAGGCGCGAGGAGTCCCGCGAGACGAGGAAGGAGGAGACGTCGGCGCCGGTGATCCCCGGCACCACGACCTCACGCACCCGGCCACCCGCGACCTGCCGCACCCGGGCGCCCGAGGACGTCCGGTCGATCAGCCAGAGCCGGCCGGCGAAGTCCCAGACGGGGTCGAGCAGGTCCTCACCGTCCGACACCAGGGTCCGCACCGAGGCGACCGTGTCGGACCCCTCCCCCTCCTCGGGGTCGCCGGGCTCCTCGGCCTCGTCCTGCTCGCCCTCGCTCACCGGGGCGGACAGCGCCCGGGTGCCGTCGGCGGTGACGGCGGCGGCGGTGCGGGCATCCAGGTCCACCGACACGCCGCGCAGCCGGTAGTCGGTGACACCGAAGGGCCCGGTCACCGGTCCCAGTGCATCCGGGAGCCCCGAGACCAGCCGGCCCGCGTCCAGCCCGAAGACCGCGGCGCTCGCGCGGTAGCCGGCCGGGTCGAACTCGGCGCCGGACTCCACGGAGAACACGGTGTCGCCGTTGGGCAGCTGCACCGGGACGTCGCCGACGCGCAGTCGGAACGCCTCGATCCCCGGCACCTGACGCAGGGTCCAGGCCAGCTGGGTGACGAGCCGGGTGAGCGACTCGGGCGCCGGGCGCCCGGCGGCGCCGACCAGCGCGATGTCGGCGACCCCGTCGGCGACCGGGACGGAGAGCCCCGCATCGAGCCCGGCGGGCACGAAGCTGCGCATCACCTGCTTCAGCCCGGGTGCCGGGCCGGCGAGGAGACCGTCGACCAGGGTCGTCGCCAGCTCCTCGCCGCCGGGGACGAAGACCGGCTCCGGGACGAGGATCTGCGCGGTCGGGTCGAAGTAGTAGAGCGCGACGCTGCGGAAGCGCTGCTGGAAGAACTGCTCGGAGACGATCATCGCGTTCGGCGCGCGGGCGATGCGCCACTCGCCGTTCTCGATGACCACCTCGAAGTCCAGGCCCCGGCGTGCCGGGCCCAGCGAGCCGCGCCAGGCGCCGCGAGAGTCGTAGATGTCGCCGCCCGCGGGCAGCTCCACCTGCAGGCGCGAGCCGTTCCCGACCGGCGCGCCGCGCTCGACGTAGGTGATCGTGGCCCGCTCCGGGCTCCAGGACGCCTGGGCGTCCTGGGTGAGGAACTGGCGCGCGGAGTTGGCCTGGATCGGCGCGGCCATCATCGCGTCGAGGAACCCCCGCACGACCTCCGAGGGAGTCGCGTCGGGCTGCGGCGGGAGCGGGTCGTAGGTGTAGCCCTCCCCCTCGGCGCCCACCCCGACCTCCTCGCTCTGCACGATCGGGCCGTCCTCGGGCATCTGCACGCAGGCGCTCGCCGAGGTGACCGCCAGGAGCGCGGCGAGGACCGCGGCGCCGCGTCGTACCCACTCCGTCATCGGGCCACCTCCGGGTTGGCTCGGGCGTCGGCGGGGACCAGCGGCAGCGGGCTGCGGGTGAGCGTCTGGCCGGTGTGGCGCGGCAGCGTGAGCCGGAACTGTGCGCCCTCCCCCGGACGCCCCCACGCCTGCAGCCACCCGCCGTGCAGGTGCGCGTCCTCCAGGGAGATGGACAGCCCGAGGCCGGTCCCGCCGCTGCTGCGGGCGCGCGCGGGGTCGGCGCGCCAGAACCGGTTGAACACCAGCGCCGACTCCCCCGGCGCCAGGCCGACGCCGTGGTCGCGCACCGTGATCGCGGCGGCGTGGTCGTCGCCGGCGACCTCGACCACGATCTCGTCGCCGCTGCCCGCGGTGTCGGCGTGGTCGATGGCGTTGGTGACCAGGTTGCGCACGATCCGCTCGATGCGGCGGATGTCGGCCTCGGCCAGGCACGGGTGGTCCGGCGCGCGGACGACGACGCGCACGTCTCGCTGCTCGGCCAGCGGCCGGGTCGCGTCGACCACCCGGTGGGCGATGTCGACGAGGTTGACGTCGTCGGCGTCGAGCACCGCCGCGCCGGCGTCGAACCTGCTGATCTCGAGCAGGTCGACCAGCAGCGTCTCGAAGCGGTCGAGCTCGTTCTGCAGCAGCTCGGCGGCACGCCGCGTCGTGGGGTCGAAGCTGTCGCGGGCGTCGTAGAGGACGTCGCCGGCCATCCGCACGGTCGTCAGCGGCGTACGCAGCTCGTGGGAGACGTCGGAGACGAAGCGGTGCTGCACCCGGCTGAGCTCCTCGAGCTGACGGATCTGGCGCTGCAGGTTGCTGGCCATCTGGTTGAACGACGTCGCCAGCCGGGCCAGGTCGTCCTGACCCGTGACCCGGAGGCGCTCCTGCAGGCGACCCGCGGCCAGCCGCTCGGCGACCTCGCGTGCCATCCGGATCGGGCTGACGACCTGCCGGGTGACCAGCCAGGTGACGCCGGCGACCAGGACCAGCAGCAGGCCGGCCGCGGTCAGCAGGGCGCGGGTGACCAGCCCGAGGGTCTCGCGCTGCTCGTCCAGGGGGAAGAGGAAGTAGAGGGTGTAGGTGCCGCCGTCGGCGACGAGGGTCACCTGGGAGCCGACGACGATGCCGGGCTCCTCGTCGACGACGTTGTCGTCGTCGTCGACGGTGCGGATGGTGGTGTAGGTCCACGCGGTGCCGGCGCGCTCGGAGAAGTGGTCCTCCAGCGATCCCGGCACGCTCGAGCGGTCCAGGCCGGGTGAGGAGCGTGCCCCGCCGTCGGAGATCCGGCCGGTGTTCTCGCCCAGGGGCCCGGCCAGCACGACCGCGAAGTCGCGGGCGACGCCGCGCGCGATGATCGGCTCGACCAGCTCCGCCTGCTGCGAGGTCGCGTCGGCGTTGGTGCCCGGCACCGCCTCGAGGCGGTTGCGTGCCTCCAGCATCTCGTTGCCGACCTCGGCCACGACCGCGTCGACGCGGTTGTCCAGCAGCCCGTCACGGGTCTGCTGGAGCAGCACCCACCCGACGATGCTGACCGCCACCGCGGTCAGCGCGAGCGTGCTGGCCACCACCCGGGCCTGGATCGAGCGGCGCCAGAAGGTGAGTGCGCGGCGGATCCCTGCCAGGACGGTGCGAGGGGCTCGGACCCGAAGCACGCCGGCCTGCTACTGACCGGCCTTGTACCCGACGCCCCGCACGGTGAGGACGACCTCGGGGTTCTCGGGGTCGTGCTCGACCTTGGAGCGCAGGCGCTGGACGTGCACGTTGACCAGGCGGGTGTCGGCGGCGTGGCGATAGCCCCACACCTGCTCGAGCAGCACCTCGCGGGTGAAGACCTGCCACGGCTTGCGGGCCAGGCAGACGAGGAGGTCGAACTCCAGCGGGGTGAGGTTGAGCTGCTGACCGTCGCGGGTGACCGCATGGCCGGCGACGTCGATGACCAGGTCGCCGATGGTCAGCGACTCGTGGCCGGCGGTGCTGTCGTGGCGGCGTACGCGCGCCCGGATGCGCGCGATCAGCTCCTTGGGCTTGAAGGGCTTCACGACGTAGTCGTCGGCACCGGACTCCAGCCCGACGACCACGTCGACGGTGTCGCTCTTGGCGGTGAGCATCACGATCGGCACGCCGGACTCGGCGCGGATCTCCTTGCACACGTCGATGCCGTCCTTGCCGGGCAGCATCAGGTCCAGCAGCACCAGGTCGGGCCGGTAGTCACGGAACTCGGCGAGCGCGAGGTCGCCGCGCGTGCACATGCGGCTGTCGAAACCCTCCTGGCGAAGCACGATCGTCAGCATCTCCGCCAGGGCCGCGTCATCGTCGACGACGAGGACGCGGCCCTTGGTGGTGTAGTCGCTGGGCACGTGGGCAGCACTCCCGGCGGACTGGCTCATGGGCTCAATCCTGCCACTAGTCGCTCACGTGGCCTGATCCGTACCGCTCAGTAGCGGTACTGCTCCGACTTGTACGGCCCCGCCGGGTCGACGCCGAGGTAGGAGGCCTGGCGGTCCGAGAGCGTCGTCAGCTTCACGCCGAGGGCGCCGAGGTGGAGCCGGGCGACCTCCTCGTCGAGGTGCTTGGGCAGCACGTAGACGCCGACCGGGTACTCCTCGGGCTTGGTGAAGAGCTCGATCTGGGCGAGCACCTGGTTGGTGAAGGAGTTCGACATGACGAACGACGGGTGGCCGGTCGCGTTGCCGAGGTTCATCAGCCGACCCTCGGACAGCACGATGATCGCGTTGCCCTCGCCCTCGGGGAACGTCCACAGGTCGACCTGCGGCTTCACGTTCTTGCGCACGACGCCCGGGTAGGCCTCGAGGCCGGCCATGTCGATCTCGTTGTCGAAGTGGCCGATGTTGGCGAGGATCGCGTTCTGCTTCATGCGACGCATCTGGTCGATCGACACCACGTCGCGGTTGCCGGTCGCGGTGATGATGATGTCGGCGGTCTCCACGACGTCGTCGAGGGTCGTGACCTGGTAGCCGTCCATCGCCGCCTGGAGCGCGCAGATGGGGTCGATCTCGGTGACGATGACGCGCGCACCCTGGCCGCGCAGCGACTCCGCGCAGCCCTTGCCGACGTCGCCGTACCCGCAGACGACGGCGACCTTGCCGCCGATGAGCACGTCGGTGGCGCGGTTGAGGCCGTCGACGAGGCTGTGGCGGCAGCCGTACTTGTTGTCGAACTTGGACTTGGTGACCGAGTCGTTGACGTTGATGGCCGGGAAGAGCAGCGTGCCCTCGCGCATCATGTCGTAGAGACGCAGCACGCCGGTGGTGGTCTCCTCGGTGACGCCCTGGATCGCCGCGGCGATCTGGGTCCAGCGGTCCGAGCTCTCGGCGAGCGAGGCCTGGAGCGCCTCGAAGATGATCCGCTCCTCGACGCTGCTGGCGCTCGCCGGGTCGGGGGCCTGACCGGTCTTCTCGGCCTCGACGCCGAGGTGGACGAAGAGGCTCGCGTCGCCGCCGTCGTCGAGGATCATGTTCGCGAAGCGGGGCTCACCGTCGGGGCCGGCGGGCCAGCGCAGGATCTGCTGGGCGCACCACCAGTACTCCTCCAGGGTCTCGCCCTTCCAGGCGAAGACCGGCACGCCGCGCGGGTCCTCGGGGGTGCCCTCTGGGCCGACCGCGATCGCGGCGGCGGCGTGGTCCTGGGTGGAGAAGATGTTGCACGAGGCCCAGCGCACCTCGGCGCCCAGCGCGACCAGCGTCTCGATGAGCACGGCCGTCTGGATGGTCATGTGCAGCGAGCCCGCGATACGCGCGCCACGCAGCGGCTGCGCGTCGGCGTACCGCTCGCGCATCGCCATGAGGCCCGGCATCTCGTGCTCGGCGAGCAGGATCTCCGTGCGTCCGAAGTCTGCCAGGCTGAGGTCGGCGACCTTGTAGTCCATCGCGTGCTCCTGAAGGTTGGGTGCGCGGGTCTCGACAGGCTAGGCCGCGCCCCGCACCGATCGGGAATCCTCGCCGAACCCTGGCCCATTCGGGTGAGGTCGGCCGGCGGCCGTCGGCCGGGGGCGTCGAGACCAGTGGCGCTGTTCCCTCGGCCGAGGCTGTCGAGACCAAGGCCGACGGCACCCCCCCCCCGTCACTGAAGTCTTTACCTTCCAGTCTCGCGCGACTTCTGCTCCTCGAACACATGTTCGAGTAGAATGAGGCATGGCCTCCCCCGAACTCCCCGACTGCGACACCCCAGCCGCCGTGCTGGCGTTCGCACAGCGCCGCCGGGCTGCCGCCCAGCGGGCGGAGATCGACGTCGTGGAGGCCGCTCTAGGCATGTCCACCGATGCGGCCAGGTCGCTGGTCGGCGACGCACTGGAGCTCGCGCATCGCCTCAAGCGCACCTGGAAGCTGGTCCGCGCCGGCAAGGTCCCGCTGTGGAAGGCCCGGCGACTCGCGCAGCTGACCACCACCCTGCCCCTCGACGGGGCCGACTCCGTGGACCGCCAGCTCGCCGCCTTCGCGGGAAAGATCAGCTGGGCCGGGATCGAGCGGCTCGTCGACCAGTCCCGACTCGCCTTCGACCCCGAGGGTGCGGAGAAGCAGCGCCGGGAGGCTGCCGACGGGCGCCGCTTCGACGTCCACACCGACCAGGCCACCCACCACGGCACCGCCCACGTCGAAGGCATCCTCGACCTCGCCGACGCGATCGACCTCGACACCGCAATCTCCCAGGGCCCGGAGGAGCTCGCCGCCCTCGGCTCCGCCGAGGCATTCGACGTACGCCGCTCGATGGCCGCCGGCGAGCTTGCCCGGCGCCAACTGGCCTTCGACCTCCGGGCTGAGGCTAGCGACGGAGCCGCACCCGTGGTCAAGGCTCGCCAGGTCGTCATCCACGTCCACCTCTCGCACGCCGCGATCAGCCGTAACGAGGCCGGCATCGCCCACGTCGAGGAGACCCGGTCGATCGTGCCGACCGATCAGGTCCGCGACTGGTGCAGCGGCGAAGGCCAGGTGGTCATCAAGCCGGTCATCGACCTCGAGGCCCACCACCACACCGACGCCTACGCGATCCCCGACCGGCTCGTCGAGCAGACTCGTCTCGCCCAGCCGGTCTGCGCGTTTCCCTGGTGCGATCGGCGCGCCCGGCGCTGCGACACCGACCACGTCGTCGCCCACGGCACAGACCCGAGCGGCGGCCCGACCTGCTCCTGCAATCTGGCGCCGTTGTGCCGGCGACATCACCGGGCCAAGACCCACACTGGGTGGACCTACGACAAGACCGACGCCGCGACGTACCTCTGGCGCTCGCCCCACGGCCTGCACCTGATCAAGGACGCTGGCACCACGCGCCTCGTCACCGCGAACCCGCTGGACGAGTAGATCCACCGCACCGGACCCCGCCCGCACCCCGCCGGCGGGGCCACACCCCCTGCCTGGGTCTCGACAGGCTCGACCCACGGCCGGGCCTTGTCTACGACACGTTCACCGGGGCTCAGCCCGCACCGGCGGGTGGTCCCGCGCGGCGACCGGGGGCGAGGACGAAAAGGCCGATGATGGCACCGACGATCGGAAGCAGCAGCGCGAGCACGATCACCACGAGGCCGACCGTCGTGGTGCAGCGTCGCCGGCGGATCTGCACGATCGCCAGGACCACCGTCGCCACGGTGAGCACGAGGGAGATCAGCGACGCGACCACGACGGTGATCTCGAGGGCGGAGGGCACCGCCGCGTCGAGCTCGGTGCTGAGCAAGGACACCATGGACCGACGCTAACGGCCCCCACCACGTCGCGCACCGGATCCGGCCCGCCGGCCTCGCCTCACGCGCCGGCGTCGACGCGCTGCCAGCCCTCGGGGAGCTCCTCGTCGTCGGGGTAGCAGTCGGGCTCACCGCCCGAGCCGGCCTCGGCCGGGACCACCTGCACCCAGCCCCAGCGGTCCTCGCACTGCAGGGGCCGGTTGCCGAGGGGGTCCCAGTGTGCGCCCGCGGGCAGCTCACGACCCTCGACCTCGCAGAACGAGCCCGGTTCGTCGTCCCACAGCACCGGGGCCTCGCCGTCCTTGCACTGCCACTCATCGATCAGCGGCGTGCCGCTGATCGCGAGGTAGGCCGCGAAGGCGCCGACCGAGAGCGCGGTGAGGGCGAGCAGGCCGCCGAGGATCGAGAGGGTGAGGACAAGAGGCTTCTTCATGTGCCCATCCTCGACGCCCCGGCTGCCGGAACGCATCGGTACGCGTACTCAGTCGTCGGGCCGGTCGGATTCAGTGCGCCGCCGGCTTCTTCGAACGCGACGGCAGCAGGTGCACGACCGCCACCACGACCGCGCCGACGACGATCCCGAAGACCGCGGAGCAAGCCGTGTTGACCAGCCAGCCCAGGACGGCGCCGATGCCGGACACCGCGTGGTGGACGTCCTCCTCGAGGTGGTGCACGAACTCGTACGGCGGGTGCCAGCCGAGGTCGTCGAGACCGACGAGCAGGATGTGCCCGCCGACCCACAGCATCGCGACGGTGCCGACGATGGAGATCACCGAGAGCAGCATCGGCATCCCGCGGACGAGCCCACGACCCACGGACTGGGCCAGGGCGGAGCGGCGCTGCGCCAGGTGCAGGCCGACGTCGTCCATCTTCACGATGAGCGCGACCACGCCGTACACGACGGCCGTGATCGCGAACGCGACCACGAGCAGGATGATCAGCCGCGACCAGAACCCCTCCGCCGCCACCTCGTTGAGCGAGATCACCATGATCTCCGCCGAGAGGATCAGGTCGGTGCGGATCGCACCGGACACCATCGTCTCCTCGGCGTCCTGCCCGGCGACCGCGGCCGGCGCTGCGTGATGGTCGTGACCGCGCACCCAGCCCCAGACCTTCTCCGCGCCCTCGAAGGCCAGGTAGGTGCCGCCGAGCATCAGGATCGGGGTGAGCAGCCAGGGCAGGAACTGGCTGAGCAGCAGTGCCACCGGCAAGATGAACAGGATCTTGTTGCGGATCGAGCCGATCGCGATCCGCTTGATGATCGGCAGCTCGCGCTCGGCGGCGACGCCGTGCACGTACTGCGGGGTGACCGCGGTGTCGTCGACGACCACGCCGGCGGCCTTCATGGTGGCGCGTCCGGCGGCGGCGCCGACGTCGTCGACGGACGCGGCGGCCATCCGGGCCAGCACCGCGACGTCGTCGAGGAGCGCGAAAAGCCCGCCGCTCACGATCGGCGGTCCGGGTTTCGGCGGGCGGCGAGGTCCTCATCGTGCATGGGCCGAACAGTAGCGCCGTCCGGGAGGACCGCCTCCAGCACCGCCTCCGCGATGACGTCGGCGTCCTGACGGGCGGCGGTGGCGTCGAGGGCGCGGTCCACCTGCCGCTGCGCCGAGGCGAACGGGTCGACGGCGTGGTTGAGCAACGCCGCCACCGGGCGCCAGGCGAGGAGGAAGGCCACGGCGACCGCCGCGAGCGTTGTGACGGTCATCGCCACGGCGGGACCGGGGAAGGCCACCTCGCCCCAGCCGGCGTAGTCCGCGCCCTTCACGGCGAACCCGTGGAAGAGGTAGACCACCAGCGACCAGGCGCCCATCTGCGCGAACCAGCCACCACCGCGCGGCACCAGCGCGAAGAACGCCCAGGCGCCCAGCGTGCCGATCACCAGCAGCAGGGCGCGGGTGAGGGTCGCCTCGACGGTGGTGTCGGCGACGTCGTCGTACAGCGAGCGGTAGTAGAACCACTCCGTGCTCGCCCAGGAGTCGGTCCACCGGGTCGCGACCAGGATCGCGAGCAGCACGAGGACCCCGCACACCCGCGCCCACCGCTGGCGCAGCAGCTCGAGGCGCTCGGGGTTCGCCTTGAGCCCCATCACGAAGAACGGCAGCAGCCCGAGCACCCGGGCGATGTCCAAGGTGTCCCCCGCCCAGTTGCCGGCCAGGAGACTGATCGCCACCGCCACCACCAGGCCGCCGCGCAGGTCGACGAAGACCGGGGTCAGCAGCCGCCAGAAGAAGAGCGCGGCGAGGTACCACATCGGCCAGTGCGGGTCGCGGAAGAGGTTCTCCATCTCCTCTCCCCCGACGTGGATGCGGAAGAGCGCGATCGCGCACTCGAACACGACGTAGGGCACCGCGACCGTGCGCACCAGCTGCCACAGCCGGCGCCGCTCCCAGGTGAAGGAGCGCGAGAGGTAGCCGGTGACGAAGACGAACGCCGGCACGTGCCAGGCGTAGAGGAAGTCGTAGAGGTGGTCGCGCAGCGGCGACGGCTCGAGCAGCACCCAGGCGTGCCCGACGACCACGAGGGTCACCAGCGCCATCTTCGCGTTGTCGAACCACGGGTCGCGTGCAGGTGGACTCACAGCGGTCGGTGCATCCCTCACCGTGGCTCGGTACCCGGGCCCCGGGCGACTAGTCCTCGACCAGGCCCAGGCGCAGGTACTCCGCGGCGTACGTGCCGCTCAGCAGCAAGGAGGCATAGCGTGCCACCTCGCTGGGTGCCTCGGTTGTCAGCGTCTCGACGCGTACGCCGCGGGCCGCCGCCGCGGCGAGCAGACGGGCGCGCTGCTCCAGGACGGCCGGCTCCTCGGTCCCGTCGTCGAGCACCAGCAGCGTGGGGTGCCGGTCGACGCCGGCCCCGTCGACCGGGTCGGCGAAGACGTCGCGCTGGCGGGCCGCCTCGATCACCGGGAGCAGGTGCTCGGCGTCACCGGCGAGCGCGGTGCGTCCGCTGGTGCGGCGGATCGACTCCGCCACGCGGCGCGCGGCACGGGCCGCCAGCACCGAGCCGCCCCACACGAGGGGGCTGGAGTCGGCCAGCGCGATCGCGAGCATCTTGGCCGGGTTGACGGCGAGGTCGCGGTGCGGCGAGCAGGCGATCGCGACCTCGTCCAAGGCGCTCGCGACCTGCTCGGCGTCGGTGCGCGGGCCCAAGGAGACGCCGTCGAGGTAGGTCAGCATCACCACCGCGGTGGCGAGCTGGTCGCTGGTGGTCGTCGGCAGGACCGTGGTCCAGCGCCCGGCCGCGTGCTCGGCGACGAGCGACCCGGGCCGGGTGGCGACCACCGTCTGGCAGCCGCGACGGGCGGCCTCGGCGACTGCGGAGGCGCTCCCGGAGTCCGACCCCTCGGGGCACAGCACGACGACCAGGTCGAGGCTCCCGGCCCAGCCCGGCAGCGCCGGCCCCGGCCAGGCCACGAACGGCACCGGGCACCACGGCTCGAGCACGGCGCGCAGCAGCCGCGAGTCCGGGCCGGCGGCGATCACCGCACGTGGACGGGACTGCTCCGAGCTGCGCTGGACCGCCTCGGCGACGGCCGAGGCCGCGTCTCCGGCCTCGCGGCGCACCCGTGCCCCGGTCTCGGCCAGGGTGCGCAGCCGCAGGTCGGCGGCGCCCAGCGCGATCTCGTCGTCCAGGCGGGACTCGTCGAACCAGGTCGCCATGACGGGCTCAGGCCGGCTTGCGGGCTTCGTCGACGAGCAGGACCGGGATGCCGTCGCGGACCGGGTAGACCAGGCCGCACTCGCCGCGGCAGGCCAGCTCCAGGTCGGCGTCGGTGGTGACCTGCTCCAGGTCGCCGTGGCAGCCCGGGCACACCACGATGGCGAGCAGGGCGGGGTCGAGGGAGGTGCTCATCAGTTGCTCCGGATCTTCGCGAGGACCTCGTCGCGGACTGCGGTCATCGTCGCGAGGTCCTTGCCCTCGGCGTTCAGGCGCAGCAGCGGCTCGGTGTTGGACGGCCGGACGTTGAACGTCCAGTCGGGGTGGGTGACGCTCAGACCGTCGAGACGGTCGGTGCTGACCTGGTCGAGGCCGGCGTACTCGGCCTCGAGCGCGGCGATCACCGCGGCCTGGTCGGCGACCGTAGAGTTGATCTCCCCGCTGAGCGGGTAGCGCTCGTAGGCCGCGAGCAGCTGCGACAGGGTCTGGTCGGTCCCGGCCAGCGCCGCCAGGGTGTGCAGCGCGGCGAGCATGCCGGAGTCGGCACGCCAGAAGTCGCGGAAGTAGAAGTGGCCGCTGTGCTCGCCACCGAAGATCGCGTCGGTCTCGGCCATCCGCGCCTTGATGAAGGAGTGCCCGACGCGGGTGCGGACCGGCGTGCCACCGAGCTCGGTGACGATCTCGGGCACCGAGCGGCTGGTGATCACGTTGTGGATCACCGTGGCGCCCGGCTCCTTGGCCAGCTCGCGGGCCGCGATCAGCGCGGTCAGCGTGGACGGCGAGACCGCCTCGCCGCGCTCGTCGACGAGGAAGCAGCGGTCGGCGTCGCCGTCGAAGGCCAGGCCGACGTCGGCGCCCTCGGCGAGCACCCGGGCCTGCAGGTCACGCAGGTTCTCGGCCTCGATCGGGTTGGCCTCGTGGTTCGGGAAGGTGCCGTCGAGCTCGAAGTACATGGGCACGACCTCGAGCAGGTCGCCCAGGCCTCCGAGCACGGCGGGCGCGGTGTGCCCGGCCATGCCGTTGCCGGCGTCGACGACGACCTTGAGCCGGCGCCCGGTGACCGGTGCCAGGGTGAGCAGGTGCTCGGCGTAGGCGCTCAGCACGTCCTGCTCGGTGATGGTGCCGGGGATCGTGCCGGCGGCCGGTCCGGCCCCGGACAGCACCCGGTCGCGGATCTCCGCGAGGCCGGTGTCCAGGCCGACCGGCTGGGCGTGGGAGCGGCACAGCTTGATGCCGTTGTACTGCGCGGGGTTGTGGCTCGCGGTGAACATCGCGCCGGGGTGCCCGAGGTGGCCGGAGGCGAAGTAGAGCTGGTCGGTGGAGGCCAGACCGATCTTGATCACGTCGGCTCCGGCCGCGGCCGCGCCCTCGGCGAACGCCGCGGCCATGCCCGGCGAGCTGGGGCGCATGTCGTGGCCGACCACGACGGTGCTGGCTCCCACCACCTCGACGAACGCCTGGCCCGTCGCGCGGGCGAGCCGCTCGTCGAGCTGGTCGGGCACGGTGCCACGCACGTCGTACGCCTTGAAGATGGCGTGCACGGACTGCGGGTCGAGGGTGTCGGCCATGCGCCAGACCCTAGTGCCTCAGTCGTTGCTGAGGACGCGGAGGTGGCCCCGACGGGTCACCTCGCGTCCGGTCTCCTGCGCGGGCGCGGGTCGCTGCGGCGGCAGCGGACGCGCTGCCTCGCGGACCGCGTCGGCCAGGGCGAGCAGGTCGTCCTCGGTGGGACCCTGCGCTGCGGGGTCCGGCGCCAGGCGCAGCACCTCCCACCCACGAGGCGCCGACAGCCGTTCGCTGTGCACGTCGCACAGGTCGTAGGCGTGCGGCTCGGCGTAGGTCGCAAGCGGACCCAGCACGGCCGTCTGGTCGGCGTAGACGTAGGTAAGGGTGTTGACCGCCGAGCGAGCGCAGGCGGTGCGCGAACAACGACGGCGGGAACTCACAGGCCTCAACCTACCGCCCGGGTCGGACGGATCGGGCTAGGCTCGCGGCGTGGATGAGCGGACTCTTCCGGAGAGGTCCGCGCGGCCGCGGCGCCGGGACCGGCGCGGGCGCGGGATGCGTGGCCCGGGAGTGCTTCCCGTCACTCCCGGACGCCCGGCGCTGCGCACCGGCCGCGAGCGTTTCGACGCGATCGCGCTGAGCGTGGTGGCCGACGTCGAGCGGCGCTGGCAGGACCGCCTCGGCCCGATCGAGTACGCCGTGGAGGACGCACCCGACGTCCCCGACGACTGGGACGGCGCCGGCGTACCGCTGTCCGCGCTGGTGCGCGGCACCGGTGGCGACCCGACCCGACTGGTGCTGTTCCGCCGACCCATCGAGCACCGCTGCGAGGGCCGCGACGAGCTGGAGGCGCTCGTGCTCACGCTCGTGGTGGAGCAGCTCGCCGAGCTGCTCGGGCTCGACCCGGCCGAGGTCGACCCGCGCTACGACCCCGGCGACTGAGCCCCGGCCTGCTCCGGCAGACCGGGTCGTACGTCGGGGACCAGCCCGGCGCGCACGAGCGGGGAGAACCCCGCGATCGCGGTCCCGTCGCCGCTGACGACCACCGCGGCCAGCACCGAGGTGCCGCGCGGGGCGACGCTGACGAACGCCGCGGCGTCCGGCAGGCCGACGCTCGCGCCGCGGTCGCGCTCGACCTCCACGGTCCGCGCCGCCAGCTGGCGGCCGCGGTCGTCGCGCACGACGACGCGCACGCTGCCGGTCGCCTCCGCGTCGGCCAGCAGCAGCCGGGTGGCGCCGCGCGGCACCAGCACCGCACTCGGGTCTGCGATCCGCTCGAGCGGCACCGCGTGGGTGAGGTCGCCGTCGACGGCCTGGCGCAGCGAGGCGGTGACCGGCGCGGAGGAGTCGAGCTCCAGGCCGATGGCGCCCTCGGCCGCGTCGGAGGCCAGCAGCGCACCGACGGAGACCCGCACGACCGACTGCGGCGGCACCCGCACGTCGTCGAGGTCGCGCGGGGCGAAGGTGGACTCGGGGGTCACCAGCCGGATGCTCGTCACGGCCTCGCTCTCGCCGGGGTTGGCCAGCACGAGGGTGCGGGAGCCGTCGCCGCCGGCGAGCCCGAGCAGGGTGCTGCGGCGCTGCGGCGAGTCCTGGCCGGGCAGCCAGTCGCGGACCGCGGCCTCGGAGCCGATCCGGTCGACCACGTCGAGCACGGAGGCCGAGACCCGGCCGCGGGTGGTCACCACCCGCACGGCGAGGTCGTCGGTGCGCGGCAGCAGCTTCGCCAGGTCCAGGCGCACCCGGTCCCCGCCGGGGACGACCACGCCGAGGAGCTGGTCGGCCTCGATCGGCCCGTCGGAGCCCAGCACCGAGACGTCCGCGACCGCACGGCCGCCGCCGGGGTTGATCAGCTCGAGCACCGAGGAGTGCTCCGGCCCCGCGCCCACGCCGGTGAACCAGGTCTCGGCGCTGGGGCTCGCGCACTGCGCGGCCCCGAGCGGCGAGCCGCCGACGCGGCCGGCCACCAGCCCGGGGGCCAGCTCGCCGTCGGCACGGACCGTCACCGGGGCGCGGGAGGTGTCGATGCCGATGCTCTCGGGGCCGACCTCGACGTTCTCGGCGTCGGCGCCGCGGCCGACGCGCACCTCGCCCGTCGCCTCGCCGTCGGTCGCGACCAGGACCCGGTCGCCGTCCTTGCGCCCCTCGGGGCAGCCGAGGGCGGCCGTGCGGAGCGTGGTCTCCTTGGGGGCGCCGAGGTCGGCGACCTCCTGCTCGGCGCCGCCGAGCAGCAGGAGGGACCCGGTGAGGACGGGCGCGAGCACCGCGAGCACGGCAGTGACCTCGAGGCGGCCGCGCCGCGTCGCGCTGCGTCGGCCAGTGGGTCGGCCAGTGGGTCGGCCAGTGGGCTGGCCGGTGGACGGGTGGCTCATGAACGCCTCCGGTTGGTCGTCGGGGCACACAGGACGAGCACCCACAGCAGGGCGACGCCCTGCACCACCAGCAGCGCGACGCGCAGCCAGGACGTGGGCCCGGCCACCGCGTCGGCGCGGAGCGGCCGGTCGACCTGCCAGGCCCGGGTGGTGCGGTCCTCCGCGCTGGCGGCGAGCAGGCCGCCGGTCGCGTCCAGCGAGGCCGCCACGTCGCCGTCGGCGGGCGCGGGCAGCACGACGTACTCGATGCCGCGGTCGGCCAGGTCGGTGACCAGCTCGGGGGTCGGGCTGGAGGCCAGCTCGCGCACCGCGTCGGTGAGGCCGGCGTCCTCGGGGCTCAGGTCGAGGATCTCGTCCTCGCCCAGGGTCACCCCGTCACCGCGGCGTACCTCGTAGGTGAGGCCGTCCTCCACGGTCCCGCGCACGACCAGGATGCCGTGCTCGGGCCCGGTCTCCGCGCTCTGCAGCATGTACGCCGGGATGCCGCCGGCCGGGTCCTCGTCGAGGTGGGCGTCGCCGCCGGCGACGAACCAGGCGAGACCGGCCGCCGGGACGACCGCCGCGACCGCGGCGAGCACCGCGATCGCGCCGCGGGCGACCGGGGCGGCGCCCTGCGGCCCGGCGACACGGGCCAGGAAGCCCTGGGCGCCGATCACCGCCGCCACGACGAACGAGCCCTGCAGCAGCACGAGCAGGAAGCCGGTGCCGGGGCTGACGGTGACCGCGGCCAGGTCGAGCGACACCGCGCCCAGCGCCGCGGCGACGGCGGCGGTCACCACCGCCACCAGCCAGCACACCAGCACCGGCACCCGGGTGGCACGCGGGACGAGGGCGAGCACCGCGAGGACGGCGGGCACCAGGCCGAGGGCCAGCGGGGCGCCGAGGTCGGCGAAGCGGCCGGCGAGCAGCCCGATCCCCTCGACCGTGGCGCCGGGCAGGCGGCCGACGTCCAGCAGCAGCCCCTCGGCGGCGGACTCCAGGACCGCCGGGATCCACCACGGGGCGAGCAGCAGCGGCACCAGGGCGACGGCGGTCGCGGGCGGGCCCCAGACCGAGCGCTCGCGCACCGCCGAACGCACGACGAGGGCGGCGGCGCCCAGCACGACCAGGCCCACGGCCACGGTCACCAGCCAGGCGACGGGGGTGAAGGCGGAGATCAGGGCGAGCAGCACGCCGGTGCGCCACGCGGCGCGCCAGCGGCGCTGCGGTGCGGGATCGGCGAAGCCGAGCGCGGCGTGGGCCAGCCACGGCAGCGTGGCGGCGGACACGACGACACCGAGGCGCCCGTCGCCCCAGGCCCCGCTCGTCACCGGCACCAGGGCGTACGTCGTGGCGCCGAGCAGCACCAGCCAGCGCGAGGCGCCCGCCGGCGAGATCAGCCGGCCGACGACGCGCAGGAAGCGCCAGGCACCCCACAGCGCGACCGGCACGGCGAGCACCATCACCACCGTCACGGCCGCCTTCGCGCTGCCGAGCAGCAGGGTGGCGAGCAGCGCCAAGGCCACGACGTAGGCGGGGGTCGGCACCGCGGTGCCCGAGCCGATCTCGTGCCAGCTCGACAGGTAGAGCCGCCACCACTCCCCGGCCCCCGAGGGCACCGGGGAGAGCCCGCCGCCGACGAGGGTGCCGAAGGCCGCGCGCGCGCCGACCAGCGCGAGCAGCACGAAGGCGGAGAGGAGCAGGGCGACCGGGTTGGTGACGAACCGCGCCACGATCCCGGAGTCGGCCTCCAGGGTGTCCTCGTCGTAGGAGTCGCTGGGCGTGGGCCGCCGGGCGGCGAAGGAGGACGGGTCGGCCTCGGCGGCGGCGAGGCGGCGCCGCTCGGCGACGTCGGAGGCCTGGAGGCTCAGCGCCGAGACCAGGTCGCCGAGGAAGTCCAGGCCGTGGCGGTAGGGCAGCCAGCGCGGCGCGAGCAGCTCGCGCACGTCGACCGGCGGGCCGTCGCGCTGCTCGCGGCGGCGGCGCCGGGCGGCCCGCACCTCGCCGGGGTGGGTGTAGACCGAGATCAGGGCGGCCAGCTCGTCGAGCGACTCGCCGACCGCGCGCACCAGCAGGAACCCGAGCACCCGCAGCAACGTGCCGAGGGCCAGGCGCACCGTGCGGAACGGCAGCGAGCGGGCGGGCGCGTTCGCCAGCAGCGTGAACAGCGCGGCGCGGCGCTCCTGGTAGTGGGTGTGGCGCCCGGTGAGCGGCGTACGACGCAGGCCGCGGTGGGCGGCCTCGGCATGGAAGACGACCGCCTGCGGCACCACGATCGTGCGGTGCCCGGCCTCCGCGGCGCGCCAGCCGAGGTCGATGTCGTTGCCGAACAGCGGGAGCGCCTCGTCCAGGCCGCCGAGGGACTCCAAGACGCGGCGGCGCACCAGCATCCCGGCGGTGTTGACCGCCAGCACGGTGCGGACCCGGTCGTGCTGGCCCTGGTCGTACTCGCCACGCTCCAGCCCGGTCTCGCGGCGACCGGTGGCCGAGATCGTCACCCCGAGCTCGAGCAGGCGGCGCAGCGAGGGCCACTCGCGCAGCTTGGGGCCGAGCAGGTCGGCGCCGGGATCGGCCTCCGCGGCCGCGAGCAGCGCGGCCAGGCAGCCGGGGTCGGGGTTGGCGTCGTCGTGCAGCAGCCAGACCCACTCCGGGTCCAGGCCGGCCTCGGCGACGGCGTCGAGGCCGAGGCGTACGGCCGCCGGGAAGGAGGTCGTGCCGGGGGCCCGCAGCACCTGCGCGACACCCGGAGCGTCCTCGAGCAGCGCGACGCTCGAGTCCTTGCTGCCGGTGTCGACGGCGAGCGCGTGGTCGACCGGGTGGGTCTGCGCGGCGAGGCCCTGGAGCACCGCCGGGAGCCAGCGTTCGCCGTCGTGACTCACGAGCAGGGCGACGACAGACTGGGGAGCGGACACGGCGCCCCACCCTAGACCCGGGGTCGGAGGGCGGGCGAAAATGCGAGAGGGCCCCGGCCTTTGACGACCGGGGCTCCCTCTCGGCGGATTCAGCTGCCGTCGCTCAGACGGCCTGCTTCTTCAGCTTGCGACGCTCCCGCTCGGAGAGGCCGCCCCAGATGCCGAAGCGCTCGTCGTTCTCGAGCGCCGACTCCAGGCAGTCCTGGCGGACCTCGCACGTCAGGCAGACCTTCTTGGCCTCCCGCGTCGAGCCGCCCTTCTCAGGGAAGAACGCCTCCGGATCGGTCTGTGCGCAGAGCGCGCGCTCCTGCCATCCCGCATCCTCGGCGTTGCTCTCGAGGAGAAAGAGTTCTCTCACGGCACTCGCCCTTTCGACCCGGTTGTGCACTGTCCCGTTCAGTGACTAACACTGAGGGAATTACATGCCTGTCGTACACCGGAAGTCAAGCGCGGATCTGGTATGACCCCCACCGGTCCACACGGGTCGGCGAACGGGCAGAGTAGGCGCATGCAGAAGATCACGGTGCTGTCCGGAGGCATGGGCGGCGCACGATTCCTCCAGGGCCTTCTCCACGGCGTCGCGACCGGCGCGCTGCCCGGGATCGCGCCCGACGCGGAGGTCACCGTCGTGGCCAACACCGCCGATGACATCTGGGTGCACGGCCTGAAGGTCTGCCCGGACCTCGACACCGTGATGTACACCCTCGGCGACGGCATCGACCTGGAGCGCGGCTGGGGCCGGCGCGAGGAGACCTGGAGCGTCAAGGACGACCTCGCGGCGTACGGCGTGGAGCCGACCTGGTTCGGCCTGGGCGACCGCGACGTGGCCACCCACCTGGTGCGCACCCAGATGCTGGACGCCGGGTTCCCGCTCTCGGCGGTGACCCAGGCGCTGTGCCGGCGCTGGCAGCCCGGCGTCACCTTGCTGCCGATGTCCGATGACCGGGTCGAGACCCATGTCGTGGTCGCCGACCCCGACTCCCCCAGCGGCCGCGCCGTGCTGCACTTCCAGGAGTACTGGATCCGGCTGCGCGCCAGCGTCCCCGCGCTCGACCTGGTCTTCGTCGGCATGGACAGCTGTACGCCGGCCCCCGGTGTCGTCGAGGCGATCCGCGACGCCGACCTGGTGCTGCTCCCGCCGTCGAACCCCGTGGTGAGCATCGGCACGATCCTCGGCGTCCCCGGCATCCGCGAGACGCTGCGCGCGACCTCGGCCCCCGTCGTGGGCCTGTCCCCCATCGTCGGCGGCGGGCACGTGCGCGGCATGGCCGACCAGATGCTCGCCGCGATCGGCGTGGAGGTCAGCGCCGAGGCCGTCGGTCGCCACTACGGCGCCCGCTCGGCCGGCGGCGTCCTCGACGGCTGGCTGGTCGACGAGCGTGACGCCGCCGCCCTCCCCGCCCTGCAGGAGGCCGGCCTCGCGGCGCGCGCCGTACCCCTGATGATGAGCGACGTCGACGCCACCGCCGCCATGGCCGCGGCGGCGGTGGAGCTCGTCCGGTGACGCTGCCCGACCAGCCGCCCCGCCCGGGCGGCCGGGTCACGGCGTACGCCCCCGACGACCTGCCCGAGGTGCGCGCCGGCGACGACCTCCTCGCCCTGCTGCTCCCGCTGGTCGACCTGGCGGACGGCGACGTCCTGGTGGTGACCAGCAAGGTCATCAGCAAGGCCGAGGGCCGGGTCCGCACCGGTGACCGCGACGAGGCGCTGGCCGGCGAGACCGCGCGCGTGGTCGCGCGACGCGGGCCGACGACCATCGTGCGCACCCACCACGGCCTGACCATGGCTGCCGCCGGCATCGACGCCTCGAACGTCGAGCTCGGCTCGATCGTGCTGCTCCCCGAGGACCCTGACGCCTCCGCCCGCGCGCTGCGGGCCGCGGTCCGCGCGCGCACCGGACGCAACGTCGGCGTCGTCGTCACCGACACCGCCGGCCGTGCCTGGCGCGAGGGCCAGACCGACATCGCGGTCGGTGCCGCCGGCCTGGTGGTCGCCGAGAGCTTCGCCGGACGTCACGACGCGCACGGCAACCCGCTCGCGGTCACCGCACCGGCCGTCGCCGACGAGATCGCCGGCCTCGCCGAGCTGGCCCAGGGCAAGCTCGGCGGGCGCCCGGTCGCCGTCGTGCGCGGGCGCGCCGACCTGGTGCTCCCGGTGGGTGAGGACGGTCCGGGCGCCGCTGCGCTGATCCGCCCCGAGGGCGGCGACCTGTTCGGGTACGGCGCGCGCGAGGCCGTCGTACGCGCCCTGCGCGGCGACCCCGGCGACCAGCTCCCGTTCGGCTCGCCGGTCTCCCCCGAGGAGCTCGCCGCGGCCATCGAGGAGGTGCTCGGCGCCCGCGCCGACGCCCGGGCCGAGGCGGACTCGGTGCTGGTGCACGACGCCGTCGTCGGGCCGGTGCTCGCGGCGCTCGTCTTCGCCCACGGGTGGCGCGTCGAGGACACCCCGGTCCGGTCGACCTCGGGCGAACCGCGTGGTCTGGCCCGACTGCGCCCCGCCGGTCCGTAGACTGCCCACGGCGTCCGCGCCCCATCCGTCCACACCGACCGCGAGGAAACCTCACCCGTGGCCAAGAAGTCACCCAAGTCCGACCGCCAGGCGGTCATCGACGAACTCCGTCGCAAGCAGAAGGGCGCCGAACGGCGCCGCGGCTACGCCATCGTCGCGGTCTGCGTGGTCGTCGCCCTCGCCGTCCTCGCCTACCCGGTGTGGTCGATCGTCGCCGACAGCCGTGAGAAGTCCCAGTACTCCGACGTCGCGCTCGCCGACATCGGCGCGCCGGCCTCGGTCTGCCAGGACATCGTCACCAAGCCCGCGCAGGGCAGCAACGAGCACCGCCCCAGCGGCGAGCAGGTCACCTACACCGAGTCGCCCCCGGCGTTCGGCCCGCACTGGAACGAGGCCAACCTCGCGCCGGACCCGATGGGCCGCAAGTTCTACACCGCGGAGGACCGTCCCGAGCTCGAGTCGCTGGTCCACAACTCCGAGCACGGCTACAACATCATCTGGTACGACGAGACCGCCGCCGAGGACGACGAGACCATCGCGCAGATCCGCGCGATCGCCGACAAGTTCTCCGGCACCACCAACCTGCGCAACAAGTTCAAGGCCGTGCCGTGGACCGCGGAGGACGACGCCGAGCACGGCGGCGAGTGGCCGAAGGGCACCCACGTGGCCTTCACCCACTGGTCCGCGGGCGGCGCGGGCGGCACCGACGCGTCCAAGCAGGTCGGCGTGTGGCAGTACTGCTCCGACATCAGCGGCGAGGCCTTCGACGGCTTCGTGCAGGAGTACCCCTACCTGGACTCCCCCGAGCCCAACGCGATGTGACGCCCCGGCGCTCCGGCGCCGCAGGCACGACGTAGGAAGGGCCGGCTCCCCCGCGGGGGAGCCGGCCCTTCGTGCGTCGTAGGGAAGCCTCAGGTCAGGTCGGCGCGGCCGACGTCCTTGAGCCCGCTGACCACCTGCTTGACCTGCTGGGCGCGGGCACGGGTGGTGACCAGGACGGCGTCGGGGGTGTCCACCACGACGATGTCGTCGAGGCCGACGACCGCGACCATGCGCCCGCCGCGTGGGATCACCAGGCCGCTGCTGTCCACGACGTGGACCAGGTCCTCATCACCCAGCACCGTGGTGCCGACCGCACCGTGCTCGCGCGCCTGGTCGAGCAGCGTCGCGAGGGAGTCGAAGTCGCCGATGTCGTCCCAGCCGAACGCCGCCGGGACCATCGCCACCCGGCCGGCGGCGGCCGCGGGCTCGGCGATCGCGTGGTCGAGGGCGATCTTCGGCAGCGTCGGCCAGATCTCCTCGAGCCGCGAGAGGTCCGCGGCGAGCTCGCGCAGACGGGCGGCGAAGACCGGGTGCCACTCGGCGAGCAGGTCCAGGAGCACCCGCGGCCGGACCACGAACATGCCGGCGTTCCAGCGGTAGCTGCCGGTCTCGAGGTAGCCCTGGGCGACCTCCACCGAGGGCTTCTCGACGAACTCGCGCACCGCTGCGGCGCCCGGGTGCGCCTCCAGCGGCTCGCCCACGGAGATGTAGCCGAAGGCGGCGGAGGGGAACGTCGGCTCGATGCCGAGCGTCACCAGCCAGCCGGCCCGGGCGACCTCGACGGCCGTGCACACCGCCTCGGCGAAGACGGCCGGGTCGTCGATCACGTGGTCGGCGGCGAAGGAGCCCATCACGGCCTCGGGGTCGGTGCGCTCGAGGATCGCGGCGGCCAGCCCGATGGCGGCCATCGAGTCACGGGCGGAGGGCTCGGCCAGGATCGCCTCCGGCGCCAGGTCGTCGAGCTGCGCGGCGACCGCCTCGCGGTGTGCCGCCCCGGTGACCACCAGGAACCGGTCCTCGGCGAGCGGGACCAGCCGGTCGTGGGTCTCCTGGAGCAGCGTGCGCCCGCTTCCGGTGAGGTCACGCAGGAACTTGGGCGAGGACTGCCGCGAGAGCGGCCAGAGCCGGGTGCCGGCGCCGCCGGCCGGGATCACGGCCCAGAAGTGGTCGATGGCTGGCATGGGCCGACCCTATCGATCGCCGTCCCCACCCCCGTCCCTAGTCTCGGGGCATGACGATGACGTTCTCGAGTGTCCTCGCCGGGCTGCTGCGCCACGACGCCGGCCGACCGCTGGTGACCTACTACGACCACGCCAGCGGCGAGCGGGTGGAGCTCTCGGTCACGACCTACGCCAACTGGGTCGCCAAGGCCGCCTCGCTGCTGGTGGAGGAGCACGACCTGGAGCGCGGCGACCGGCTCCGCATCGACCTGCCGCCGCACTGGCTAGGCACCGTGTTCCTGGGCGCCGCGTGGAGCGCGGGACTCGCGGTGACGGAGGATGAGGACCCCGACGCGGTCATCACCGGTCCCGACGGCCTGGAGCACTGGGCGCCCCGTGCGGCCTCGCTGCCGGTGCTCGCCTGCTCGCTGCTGCCCCTCGGCGTACGCTTCCGCGACCCCCTGCCGCCGCACGTCCACGACGTCGGGGTGGAGATCTGGTCCCAGCCGGACTCCTTCATCGCGCTGGACCCGCCCCAGCCGGGCGACGTCGCGACCGCGTTCAGCGCCGGTCAGGTCACCCAGGCCCAGATGTGGAGCACGGCCGCCGCCGGTGCACTGCTCACCGACGGCGGCCGTCTCCTCTCGGAGGCGAACCCGGCTTCCCCACCGGGGATCGCCACCGTCACCGAGCCGTTCGCACGGAACGGCTCGTTGGTCCTGGTCACCCACGCCGAGCCGGAGCAGCTCGAGGCGACGTACGCCGCCGAGCGTGCCACGGCCCGCTTCCCGCGCCACGAGCACCAGGACTGATCGAGACCGACGGGCTCAGCCCGCCAGGTCGTAGACCCCCATCCGCTCGCCGAGGAGCCGCGGCTTCCCGGTGCCCGCCGCGAGCAGGTAGAGCCGGCCGTTGCGCTGGAAGCGGGCCACCGTGTCGCGGGCGCCGACGCCGTCGACCTGGCGCTCGGTCAGCACCCAGTCGTAGCCGGCGAGGGTGCTGCCGGTGCGCCTGGTCAGGCTGGCGGGGGCGGGCACGTTGCGACCGAAGCCGGCCAGGCCCTTGCCGAGGTAGACCCGCAGCGAGCCATCGGCGGCACGCCCGACGAGATCCGGGAAGCCGTCGCGGTCGACGTCGCCGACCGCGCGCAGCTCGCTGACCGCGCCGAAGGCGTTGGAGATCCGCTTCGGCTTGGCCAGGCGGCCGGTGCCGTCGCCGCGGCGCAGGAACAGCTTGCCGGTGCCGCCGGTGCGGGTGATCACGTCGACGTGGCCGTCCTTGTCCCAGTCGCCCACGATGAGCAGGGTGTCGATGGCTTTCGCGGAGTACCCGGTGTCGATGGGCCGCTCGAGCTCGACGGTGCCGGCGTGCTGGACCACCACGAGGTCGTCGCCGACCCGGCCGACCAGGTCGGGCTCGGCGCTGCCGAGCACCTGGCCGCCGCTGGTGAGGCCGCGCACACCGCGTACCTCCTCGACCATGCCGAGCCGGGGGCCGAAGGTGCCGTCGCCGCGGCCGGGGTGCACGAAGCCGCGCCCCTTGCCCGACGTACGCACGAACAGGTCGCGGTGGCCGTCGCGGTTGTAGTCGCCGTAGCCGGTGATGGTGTCGTAGGGGCTCCAGTCACCGGCGACCGCCACTCGCGTGGCGAAGCCGCCGCCGGCGGTGCCGCGGTGCAGCCACAGCTTGCCGTCGGCGTCGCGGGCCAGCAGGTCGGGCCGGCCGTCCCCGCTGACGTCCCCGGCGCCGACGAGGCGGTCGTAGGTGTCCCAGTACCAGCCCTTGACCACGCGGGCGCCGAACCCGCCGCGCCCGTTGCCGCGCACGATCGTGAGCTTGCGCTTGCCGGGCACCCGGCCGACCAGGTCGTTGCGCCCGTCCGCGTCGAGGTCGCCGACGGCGGTGATCAGGTCGAGGTCGCGGAACAGCGGGCTCCAGCGCACGACCTTGACGAAGCGGCCCGAGGCCAGGCCCGGGCGGACCCCGGCGCGGCCGTCGCGGGCACGGACCAGCAGGTCGGTCCGACCGTCGCCGGTGAGGTCGGGAGAGGCGAGGACCGCGTCGTAGCGGGCGAAGTTGCGGGTGACCGCACGCGGCGCCAGGAACCGGGTGAGGCCCCCGGTCGGCACCACGAGGAGCCGCCCGTCGGCCGCCCGGCGCACGACCAGGTCGTCCGCGGAGGTGCCCGCGAGATCGGCGTCCACCGTGGCCGGGGTGATCGTCGGCGTGGGCGGGGCCGGAGGAGTCGGCGGGGTGGGCGGGGTGGGCGGCGTGGGCGGGGTCGGCGGCGTCGGGGCCTTCTTCTGCGCGGCGACGGCGGCGGTGCGGATCGCGCCGAGCTTGGCGTAGAGGTAGCGGCCCGGGCAGGCCGTCGCACCGGCGTCGCGGTGTCCGTTGATGGCCGGGAAGGTGCGCCCCGCCACCTGCTGGCGCATCGAGCCGGCGTCGACCCCGTGGATGCCGAGCTTCCAGGCGAAGAGCGCGCCGTAGGCCTGCACGACCGCGGCGCTGGGCTGCGCGGTCTCGAAGTTGCCGATGGCCGACATCGCGAACGACGACTCGTTGTAGCCCAGGGTGTGCGCCCCGACCACGGCCTTGGTCACGCCGCCGGCGCGACCCTCCCAGATCCGGCCGAAGCGGTCGACCAGGAAGTTGTAGCCGACGTCGGACCAGCCGCGTGACTGGGTGTGGTAGGCGTAGATGCTGCGGATGATCCCGGGCACCTGCTCCTTGGTGTAGCTGTTGGCGTTGACCGTGTGGTGCACGAAGCCGGCGGTGACCTTGCCGTAGCTCAGCGACCCCTTGTCGCGCAGGTTCTCGTTGGCACCCCACTGGGCGCGCGAGTAGATCGTCGGGCGCGGGGCCGTGGTGGAGGCCTGCAGCTCCAGACCCTCGGTGCCCTCCTCCGCCGCGTCGTCCGCGGTGGTCGGGTCGATGGCGGCGCGCTCGGTCCGGGTCTGGGCCGCCTCGCCCGGGTCGATGACCGCGAGGCGCATGTCGGCGGGCAGCTCGCCGGTGGCGGCCACGGCCTGCACCTGCACCTGGTCCACCTCCCCGACCAGCAGCTCGTCGGTGCCGGGACGCACCCGGGAGTCCTCGAGGCTGCCGGCGTCGGGTCCGTGCTCGTCGTGGTACTCCAGCGGGGTCCACTCCGACCAGCGCTCACCCGTGCGGGTGCGCGCCGAGAGCTCCAGCTCAGACTCCCCCAGTGCCGCGTCCGCGGCCCAGGTCACGCCCACGGCGCCGTACCCCTCGACGTCCTGGGGCGTGCTGGTGAGGACCGCGGCGCCCTGGGACGTGCGCTCCTGCTCGGCCTCGACCTGCGGGACCGCGGCGCGGCCGTGGACGGCGACGCTCGGGGCGGTCAGCGAGAACTCCTCGACCGTCGCCTCCACCGGCTCGGCCGGGACCAGCGAGGCCTCGGCGGAGACCCGGGCGTACGCCGCACCGGCGGCCCCAGCGGGACCGGCGGTGTCAGGGTCGCGGTGCACGACGTCGAGGGAGATGACGGCGGCGGCGGGGGTCAGGACGGCGAGCACGGCACCCAGTGCCAGCAGCTGCTGGCAGGCGGTGACGTAACGGCTCTTGTTCGAAGGCATGCAGGCTGCTCCAGTGCGCGGGGAAGTTCACACGTTGCGCAACTTTCACACGAGTCACAGGAGTAACGCCAGACCTCGTGAGTAACTACAACGTTGTAATTTCCACTCGCCACGCCGAGGCACCACGAACTTTATGAGATTCGCCATGGAATGCATCTTTGACACGCCATGGCGCCGACTCGGCGCAACCCCAGACGCCCCGGCCGAGGCCGGGGCGTCTGGGGTGGAGCGGTGCAGCCGTGCGGTGGTGCTCAGTCGCGGTAGGTGTCCTCGAGGCCCTCGAAGGTCTGCTTCCAGGTCTCCGGGGAGGTCAGCTCGGGCATCGCCTCGCGGTAGCGCTCGGCGAGGGCGGGCCACTCCTGGCGCAGCCGGGCGTGCAGCTTGGCCGAACGCAGCATCTGGCTGCGGAACTCGGCCGGCTGACGGCGGTACCAGGCCGCGGTCATGCCATCGGCCGACGACACGACCGCCGAGTCGAGCTGGGCCAGGCGCCACCAGCGCTGGTCCACGTGCGGGATGATCGTCTCCGGGTGCTCGTGAGCGAGCTCGCGCACCGGACGGACCTGGCGCAGCAGGCCGACCGCAGCGGTCTTGACCTTGCCGACGGTGGTGGTCGGCGAGACGACCGCACGGCCCTTCCGCGGGGGCTTCTTGCGTCGCGGGGCCGGGAACTCGTCGAGACCGGGCTTGGCCACGCCGTCGCCGTAGCGGGCGCGGATCTCGCGGATCTCCTTGACCCGGTAGGTCATGTCGCGGTGCATCCGCTCCGGGCCGGCCAGGACGTCCTCGAGGGCCAGCAGGATGGTCTCGCCGGTGCCGTACTGCATCGAGACCATGCGCTTGGCGTGGTTCTCGAAGCTCTCCATGACCAGGCGGCCACCGCGCTCGTACGGCGAGTGCAGCAGGCCGGAGACGAGGCGGTTGCGCTCGTGGAAGTAGGCCTGCCAGTCGAGCGTGTCGTCCTTCTCGGTCCACGGCACGTGCCAGACCGCGACACCGGGCATGGTGACGGTCGGGAAGCCGGCCGCGCGGGCACGCACGCCGAACTCGGCGTCGTCCCACTTGATGAACATCGGCATCGACAGGCCGATCTCCTTGATCACCGAGGTCGGGATCAGGCACATCCACCAGCCGTTGAAGTCGACGTCGACACGGCGGTGCAGCCAGGAGGTCGAGCGCAGCGAGCGCTTCGCGAAGTTGTGCCCGTGCACGGTCGACGGCGCCGGGCCCCAGAACCACTTCCACGGCGCCAGCGTCTCGCCGTAGGCGTGCATCACCGAGCGGTCGTAGAGGCTGAACATCTGCCCGCCGACGATGGTGGGGGTCTTGTTGAGGTCGGCGAAGGCCACCGCGCGCAGGATGCCCTCGAGCTCGCACACGACGTCGTCGTCGAGGAGGAGGACGTAGTCGGAGGTGCCGCGCTCGACACCCTCGTTCATGGCCCGCGAGAAGCCGCCGGAGCCGCCGAGGTTGGCCTGCTTGATCACGCGCAGCTTGGCGCCCAGCGCCCTCGCGGCCCGCTCGAAGTCGGCGTTGTCCTCGACCTGCTGGGTGCCCTGGTCGACGACGATGACCTCGTCGAGGATCTCCAGGACCGCCGGGTCGGTGGCCAGGTTGAGCAGCTGGTCGACGCAGAACTGCGGGCGGTTGAACGTCGTGATGCCGATGGTGAGGCGGCCCGGGGTGGTCTTCTCGGTCTCGAAGCCCCAGTTCGCGTCCTCGAGCACCAGCTCCTCGTCGCCGGCCTCCAGGTCGAACCAGTACCAGCCGCCGTCGATGAACGGCTTGAGCTCGAGGTCGACGACCTTGGTCTCCGCCACGTCGGTGTCGACGTTGATCGACCGGGCGCGCAGCACGTGGCCCTTGGAGGTGGAGCGGTAGACCACGATCGAGCCGCGGCCGCGCACGCGCAGCGTCAGGCGCACGGACTCGAACTCGGTCCAGCGCCGCCAGTAGCTCGCCGGGAACGCGTTGAAGTACGTGCCGAGGGTGAGCCGCTTGGCGGGCTCGGCGACGGCGTGGCCCACGGCGCTGACCCGGCCGAAGCCGGTCATGCCGCGGTCGGCCTCGTAGGACGCGGCGCTGTCGTCGTCGTCGCCCTCGTGGTCCTTGCCCGACTGGCGGGTCTCGGACTCGCCGCCGCCGAAACCGGACACACCACCGAGGTAGAGGGCCTGGACGTCGAGCTCCTGGTCCGGGCGCATGAGCACGCGTTGGACGATGCGGAACCCGTCCTGCCCGGTGCGCACCTCTTGTTCTGCGGGGGCGTTGGTCACGCTGTGTTCCTTTGCCTTGCACGGGTCTGGATGGACCGGCCCACGGTAGCAGCGGGGCACCGCGCTGCGGCATCCCGCGGCGCGCAGCCGGCGGGGTCCGCGGCCCGTAGACGGGCGGCCCGCGCCGAGCGCGGCTGCTAACCTGCCGCCCATGCGGTTCGATCTGGGTTGGCGTCGGTCGAGCCCCTCGAGGCCCCGCATCTACCTGCACATCGGCACGATGAAGACCGGCACCACGTTCCTCCAGGGGATCTTGGAGCAGAACCGCGAGCAGCTCGCCGCCTCCGGCTGGCTCTTCCCCGGAGAGCACTGGGTCGACCAGGACCGTGCGGTCTCCTCGATCCTCGAGGCCCACCGCATCCGCCGCGCCGGCGCTCCCCCGGTCGAGGTCGACACCTCTCCCTGGTACGCCATGGCGCAGGAGATGACCGCGCACCGCGGCCGCGGCTCGATCCTGTCGATGGAGTTCCTCAGCTATGCCGAGCCGGCGCAGGCCGCGGCGATCATCGACTCCCTCGGCGACGCCGAGGTCCACGTCGTCCTCGCGGTCCGGGACGCCCGCTCGGCGATCCCGACGCAGTGGCAGACCAGCGCGCGGGCCGGCAGCGCCGTGCCGTGGCGCAACTTCGTCCTCGCCGTCGAGAACGCCCTCGACCCCGAGGCCACCGCCGAGACCCCGGCGCAGCGGTTGTTCCAGCGCACCCAGGGCGTCCCGCGGATGCTGGAGGTCTGGGGCGGCCTGGTCGGCTCCCGCAACCTGCACGTGATCACGATGCCGCCGCCGGGGTCGGACCCGATGCTGCTGTGGAAGCGCTTCGCCAAGGTGGTGGGGATCGGCCTGAGCCACCCCGAGCTCCCCCCGCACACGGTCAACCCCTCGCTCGGCCACGCCTCCGCGGAGCTGCTGCGGCTGATCAACATCGAGCTCGGCCCGCTGGACCGGGCGACGTACGACGGGGTGGTGAAGTCGCAGCTGGGGCGGCGCACCCTCGGCCCGCGGGCCTCGATCGAGCGCAAGATCACCCTCAACCGCCGCGGGCTGGCGCTGGCCGCGCGCTGGAACCAGCGGGTGCGCGACGCGATCGGCGAGAGCGGCGCCCACATCGTCGGGCGCCCCAGCGACCTGCCCGTCGACCCGCCCCCGCCCGAGGCCCCGGTCGCGCTGGCCCACCCCGAGCGCGCCGAGATGCTGGACGCCGCGGCGACCGCACGCGACGGGCTGCTGGACCTCCAGCACCGCTGGCGTGCGGAGATCGACGCCCCGCCCGGCACCGTCATCGTCGAGGACGACCTGTTCTGCGGCGCGCCGGTCACCAGCCCCGAGCGCTGGGTCGGCGAGGAGCGCCCGGTCCTGGCGGCCGTCACCGAGCTGGCCGCGATGGTCCGCGAGTGCATCACGCTGCGCGAGCAGGTGATGCTCCGGCGCCATGCCGAGGCCGAGCTGGCCGCGGCCGCCGAGGCGGACGAGCCGGCCTGAGCCGGGCAGGTCAGCCGATGCGGGCGGCGTACGCCTCCACGGCGGCGCGCAGCGGCGCGGGCTCGAGCGCGAGGTGCTCGAGGATCGTGTAGCGGTCCGGGCGGGTGCGCGGGGCGTGCTCGACGGCGCGGGCGAACTGCTCGGTGCTGAGCCCGACGTCGGCGGGCGTGCGGGGCAGGCCGTGGCGGCCCAGGCAGGTCGCGAGCCGCTCGAGCAGCACCTCGTCGCCGCGCAGGTAGGTCGCGAACAGCGCGCCGAGCCCGGCGAGCTCGCCGTGGTCGGCGGTGCCGGGGAACAGCTCGTCGACGGCGTGGATGATCTCGTGGCACGCGCCGCTGCACGGGCGCGAGGTCCCCGCGACCGACATCGCCATGCCGGAGAGCACCAGCGCCTCGGCCAGCACCTCGAGGAACTCGTCGCTCTCGATGCCGTCGGGGTGGTGCAGCAGCGCCTCCGCGGCGGAGCGGGCGAAGGCGACCGCCAGGCCGTCGACGTGCTCGCCGCGCTGGGTGGCGGCCAGGTCCCAGTCCGCGATCGCGGAGAGGTTGCTCAGCGCGTCGCCGATCCCGGCGCGGACCAGGCGCGGCGGCGCGGCGCGGACGTAGTCGAGGTCGACCACCACGCCCAGTGGCATCGCGACGCCGTAGGAGCCCTTGCCGTGCGGGTGCTCCAGCGAGGCCACCGGCGAGCAGATCCCGTCGTGGGCCAGGTTGGTCGCGACCGCGACCATCGGCACCGCGGCCCGGGTCGCGGCGTACTTGGCCACGTCCAGGGTGCGTCCCCCGCCGATGCCGACCACCGCGTCGTAGCCGCGGGCACCGAGCGCCTCCTGCAGCAGCCCGGCGGAGGCCAGGCTGGCGTCGGGCACGGTGAACAGGGTGGCGTTCGGCAGCCCGTCGGCGATCCGGGCCCAGATCGCCTCCCCCTGGGAGGCCCCGACGGCCACCAGCACGCTGCCGCCGTTGGAGATCCGGCGCTCCTCCAGGAGGGTCGCGAGGTTGTCGACCGCGCCGCGGCGTACCTCCACGAACAGCGGGCTGGCGAGCATCCGCGCTAGTAGCGGCACGCGATCTCCCGTGCCCGGGCCAGGTCGGCGGCGTTGTCGACCTCGACCCACTCGGTCCCGGCGGGGATCGCGACGGTCGCGACCTTGTCGCCGCGGTCGACCATCTCCTGGTAGCCGTCCTCGTAGTAGAGGTCCGGGTCGCGCTCGAAGGTCGCCTGGAGGGCGTCGGCGAGCCGCGGCACCGCGGCGGCCTCGATCAGGCTGGCGCCGATGTACTCGCCGTACGCCGTGGCCGGGTCCATCAGCTTGGTGATCCGGGTGACGTTGCCGGAGGCGTCCACGCGGACCTTCATCTCCTCCTCGGCGAGCACCTTCTCGGTGTCCAGCGCGAGCAGCACCTCGGGGCCGCGGGCCTCGAGCATCGCCTCCTCGACCGACACCGGGTGCACGGTGTCGCCGTTGACCATCAGCACGCCGTCGCTCATGTGCTCGCGTGCCACCCACATGGAGTAGGCGTTGTTCCAGATCTCGGCCTTGTCGTTGTGCACCAGCGTCAGGCGCACGCCGTACTTCTTCTCCAGCGCCGCGCGCCGGGCCTCGACGGCCTCGGCGAAGTAGCCGACGACGACCACCACGTCCCGCAGGTCGACAGCGGCCAGGTTGCGCAGCGAGATGTCGAGGATCGTGGTGTCCCCGTCGACCGGGACGAGCGCCTTCGGCAGCGCGTCCGTGTGCGGTCGCAGGCGACGGCCCCAACCGGCCGCCAGCACCATTCCGATCATGGGGTTCCCTTCGTGCTCGGGTCGCACCCGGACGGGCGGACCGGGCAAGGCTAGCGCCGAGCGGGGCGGCGCGAGGGCCCGGGACGTCCGCGCGTCCGTGTAGCCTGACGGCCCCAAGCACCACGGAAGGCGAGACCTCGATGAACGCTCCGCACGACCCCTCGACACAGGCTCCCCGCTCGGGCCGATCGGGCGGCTCGCTGGGCCGGGTGCGCGAGGCCCTTACCCGTGGACGCGCGATCGCGGAGCTGCACGCCCGCATCGACGAGCTCGAGGCCGAGGTCCAGGAGACCCGGAGGCTGCACCGCCGCGTCGCGGAGCTCACCGATATCGTCGAGGAGCTGCTGGTGCCCGTTGCCCAGCGCGACGAGGCGAAGCTGCGCGAGTCACTGGAGAAGTACTCCGCATCCTGGTGACGTCCTCTGCTCCACGACGATCTTCAGCGCGATCAACAGGAGGACGTGCCATGGCACGCCGGGTGTTCTTCCACGTCGGTGTCCCCAAGTCGGGGACGACGTTCTTGCAGACGACGATGTGGAACAACCGCGACCAGCTGCGCGCCCAGGGGTTCCTCTACCCCGGCCGGCGGCGGATGGACCACTACCACGCCTCCCAGGTCGTCCGCGGGGCGTCGCCGTCCGCACTCGGCGAGAACGGCGCGAGCTGGGAGCGGATCGTGCGCGAGCTCGCCGCCTGGTCCGGCGACGGCGTCGTCAGCCACGAGTTCTTCTCGATGGCCACCGCCCGGCAGGCACGGGCGGCGGTCGAGGCGCTCGCCCCCGCCGAGGTGCACGTCGTGGTGACCGCACGCGACTACGTGCGCCAGTTCCCCGCCGTGTGGCAGGAGGCGCTCAAGATGGACTCCACCGACTCCCTCGATGAGTTCATGCGCCGGGCCTTCGCCCACGACCTGCCCGGCGCCTGGAGCTGGAACAGCCAGGACGTCCCGGCGATCCTGCGCGCCTGGTCCAGCGCGGTCCCGGTCGAGCGGGTCCACGTGGTGACAGTCCCCCCGCCCGGCGCCCCGCGCGACCTGCTGTGGCGACGCTGGTGCGAGGTGACCGGCATCGACGACGGCGACTTCGACATGGAGCAGGTCTTCGACAACCAGTCCCTCGGCGCGGTGCAGGCCGCCCTGCTGCACCGGCTCAAGCCGCACCTGACCGGCCCCCTCCAGGAGCGCCCGGTCCAGCACCGCTGGGTGCGCCAGTACTTCGGCCACGAGGTCCTCGGCCCGCAGCGCGGCGAGCGCTTCGGGCTGCGCGACGAGGACGCCCTGCGGCTGCGCCGCCGCTCGCGGCGGATGGTCCGGGCGATCAAGGAGGCCGGCTACCCGGTCGTCGGCGACCTCCGGGACCTGATCCCGCCCGCGGAGCAGCCGGCCCGGCCGCACCCCGACGACGTCACCGACGCCGAGATGCTGGACGCCGCCGTCGTCGCCATCGAGCAGATGATCCGCGACGTCCGCGAGGTCAGCGGCGAGCGCGACGCCCTGGCCCGGCGGACCCCGGCCGCGCTGGCCCGCCGCACCCTGCGCCGGGCGCGGCGCCGACTGCGCCCCTGACACGTCGTACGCCGGGACGGCCCCGCGTGTCCGTCCGGGCGGCGACCGGCCGTTACGGTATGCCGGTGAGTGACCGGATCTTCCTCCACATCGGCGTGCCGAAGAGCGGCACCTCCTACGTCCAGCGACGCCTGCTGGCCAACAAGGAGCAGCTCGCGCAGGAGGCCGGTCTGCTGTTCCCCGGGCAGAACTGGGGCGACCAGGTGCTCGCGGTCCGCGACCTGCGCCGGATCCGGGGCGGACGGGACCGACGCGGCGCCTGGAAGCGGCTGCGCCAGGAGATGGCCGCGTGGCCCGGTGCGTCGGTGGTCTCGATGGAGTGGCTGTGCGCGGCCGACGAGAAGACCATCGAGCGGATCGTCGCCGATGTCGCCCCGGCCCAGGTCGAGGTGGTCATCACCGCCCGCGACCTCGGGCGCACCGTCGCCGCCGCCTGGCAGGAGTACCTGCAGAACCGCCGCGAGTGGGCCTGGCAGGACTTCCTCACCCAGCTCGGCTCCCCGACCACGCGGGAGACCCCCGCCGGCAGCCACTTCTGGGCCCAGCAGGACCTCACCGACATCGTCACGCGCTGGTCGGGCATCGTCGGCGCCGAGCACACCCACGTGGTCACCCTCCCCCACCCCGGCGCCGACCCGGGCGTCTTGTGGGAGCGGATGGCGCAGGTGCTCGGCTTCGACGCGGCGCGCTTCGCCGAGGAGGGCGAGCGCGACGCCAACGAGTCCCTCGGGCTCCAGTCGGCCGAGCTGATGCGCCGGGTCAACCCGCTCACCCGCCGCGACGGCCTCGGCTACACCGAGTACCGCTCCGGCTTCAAGCAGGCCCTCGGCAAGGACGTGCTCGCCCACCGGCGCCGGCTGGAGTCGCGGGTCGCGGTGCCGGCCGACCAGCAGGGCTGGATCCGCGAGGTGGCCGCCCGCCACCAGGCCTCCATCGCCGCCTCCGGGGCGCACGTCGTGGGCGACCTCGGCGACCTCGCGCCGATCTTCGCCGACGGGCGCCAGCCCGCCGAGGTCCCGGCCGAGGAGATCCTCGACACCGCGGCCGAGGCACTCAACGAGGTCGCCCAGCGCTGGCTGGCCACCCGCACCGAGCTGCGCCACGCCGAGGCCCGCGAGCGGGAGCTGAGCGCCGCGCTCGCCGCCGCGCAGGCGCGCGTCGCCGAGCTGGAGGCGCAGCCGGTGCGCTTCGCCGTACGCCGAGGGGCCGAGGGGCTGCGCGAGGTGCCCGACCGGGTCCGCGCCCGGCTGCGGGGCGGGGCCGAGCGATGAGCACCGCCCAGGAGTTCCAGACCACCGACGGCATGGCCGCCGACGACGAGTGGCTGCTGCTGCCCGCCGGCCTCGACCCGGCCACGACGTACGACGTGCTCATCAACGGCGACCACGTCTGGTCGCTCACCCCCGCGCAGGACACCCGTGGCGCCCGCCGGGTGGCCTGGCCGAAGGCGATCCAGCGCCGGCTGCTCGGCCGCGCGGAGATCGTGCTGCGCGAGCACCTCAGCGGCACCGAGCGCGGACGCACACGCCACGTCTTCGGCGGCCGCGACGACCTCGAGGTGCGCATCGTCGACTCCGACGGCCACGCGCTGATCCTCGACAAGTGGGGCCAGCTGATCCGCCCGCTGTCCAGCGAGTCCGGCTCGGTCATCGACGAACTGATGGACCACACCGCGCGGCTGCTGGAGGACCTGCAGGAGAAGGCCGGGGTGCCGGCGTTCATCTGCTACGGCACGCTCCTCGGCGCGGTGCGCAACGGCCGGCTGATCGGCCACGACAACGACATCGACGTCGCCTACCTCAGCGAGCACCCCACCCCCGTCGACGTGGTCCGCGAGGGCTACCGCGTCGAGCGCGCGCTGCGCGAGGCAGGCTGGCTGGTGCGGCGCGGCTCGGGCGTGCGGCTCAACGTGCGGCTGCGCCTCAGCGACGGCTCCTCGCGCTTCATCGACGTGTTCACCGCCCACTGGGTCGAGAGCAGCCTCTACATCCCCTCCGACACGGGCTTCCCGATGCCGCGTGAGGCGATCGTGCCGCTCGGGAGCGTCGAGCTGATGGGCCGCAAGCTGCCGGCGCCGGCCGACCCCGAACGGCTGCTCGCCGCGACGTACGGCGAGGGCTGGCTGGTCCCGGACCCGTCGTTCCGCTACGAGACGCCGCGGGGGCTGACGCGTCGCCTGGGCGGTTGGTTCGGCGGGCTCGTGAGCCACCGCAAGCACTGGGACTCCTTCGACTCCCAGCAGCGCCACACCGTGCCGAAGCGGCCCACGCCGTTCGCCCGCTGGGTCGCCAACCACTACCCCAGCACCCGCCCGATCGTCGACGTGGGCGCGGGCACCGGCCGCGACGCGATCTTCTTCGCCAGCGAGCGCGGGCGGCGGGTCCTCGCCCTCGACTACGTGGTGAGCGCGGTGCGCAGCGGCCAGCGGATCGCGGAGAACCGCTCGCTGCCGATCCGGTGGGACCTGGTCAACCTCTACGACACCCGCGAGGTGATGGCGTACGGCGCGCGGCTGAGCCGCCTGCCGGAGCCTGCCGACGTCTTCGCGCGCTTCCTGCCCCACAACCTCGAGCCGCACGGGCGCGAGAACCTGTGGCGCCTGGCCTCGATGGCGCTGCGCCGCGGCGGGCACCTCTTCGTGGAGTTCCGCACGCCCGAGGACCGCGATCGACCGCACGTGTACGGCCAGCACCCACGCAACTTCCTCGAGCCCGACGACGTCGTCGCCGAGATCGAGGCGGCCGGGGGCACCGTCGTCCACCTGGTCTCGGGCAAGCCCGGCCTGGCCAAGCTCCGCGAGGAGGACCCGGCCGTGTGCCGCATCATCGCGCGCTGGAACGACGTCGACCTCGACGCCACCGGGGAGACCCAGGACGCACCCGCACCGGCAGCTGCCGACCAGGCCGCCGGCGCCGGAGGCCCCGCCGCTACGGTGACGCCGTGAGTCAGAGCAGTGCGGCTGCGCCGCAGGGTGGTCCCGTCTTCCTCCACGTCGGCAGCCCGAAGACCGGCACCACGTTCCTCCAGAACGTGCTGTGGGACCAGCGTGCCCTCGCCGCGGAGCAGGGCCTGCTGCTCCCGGGGCGCCGCTTCCACGACCACTACCTCGCCACCCTCGACGTGCGCGGCCTGGCCACGTCGCCGACCGCGCCCCCGGAGGCCGCCGGCCGCTGGGCCGCGCTGGTCGCCGAGGCCGAGGGGTGGACCGGCAACACGCTGATCTCCCACGAGCTCTTCGCCTCCGCCACCGCCGAGCAGGCCCGCCGCGCGGTCGCCGCGTTCGGCGACCGCGAGGTCCACATCGTGCTCACCGCACGCGACCTGGTCCGCCAGGTGCCGGCCGAGTGGCAGGAGCACATCAAGCACCGCTCCACGGTGACCATGGAGCGCTTCCTCGACGACCTGCGCGCCGACCGCGCGCACCGCACCTGGTTCTGGCAGGTCCAGGACTTCGCCGACGTGCTGCGCCGCTGGGGCGCCACCGTCCCCGCCGAGCGGGTCCACGTCGTGACCGTCCCGCCGCCGGGCGCCGACTCCGGGACCCTGTGGAACCGGTTCGCGACGCTGCTCGGGGTCGACCCCGCCTCCTTCGACACCAGCGCCTCGCGCTCCAACTCCTCCCTCGGCCTCGAGCAGGCCGAGCTGCTGCGACGGGTCAACGCCGAGCTCGGCGACCGGGTCCCGCTGCCCGGCCCCTACCCGCAGCTGGCCAAGAACGTGCTGGCGCACCGGCTGCTCGCGGGCCGACCCGGCACCCGCCTGGTGCTCGACGAGGCGGCCGACACGTTCGCCCGTGAGCGCTCGGCCGAGATCGTCGCCGATCTGCGCGAGCTGGGGTACGACGTCGTGGGCGACCTCGACGAGCTCGTGCCCGCCCCCGCCGACGCGCCCGCCGCCATCCCGACACCCAGCGAGGCCGACCTCGCCGCCGAGGGGGTCGCCGCGATCGCCGGGCTCCTCGACGAGATGGCCCGCCGCCTCGTCGCCCTGCGCCGGGCCGAGGAGGTCGCGCGCACGGCCCGCGAGAAGCCGGTCCGCTACATGGTGGTGCAGACGGCGAAGCGCAACCGCGCGGTCGGCGCCGCCCACCGTGCCTATCGGCGGGTGCTGCGGCGGGGCTGACGCCAGGAGGGCCTCGAACCGGCACCTCGAGATGGTCTCGGCTGTTAGTGTCGATCGAGGTGCCGCAGGTCCGTCGACCCGGCCCCACGCACCACCGGAACGACTCTCCCAGGCCCCTCTCGTCGGGGCGAGCAAGGAATAACGGTTTCATGAAGCTCTCGTCCCGTCTCGTCGCGCTCCTCACCACCCTCGTGATGGTCCCGGCCCTGCTGGTCGGCACCTCGACCCAGACCGCCCACGCCGAGGGCTGGCAGCCGAAGGGCGGTGGGGTGTTCAACGACCCGCTCGCCGACCACGCCGCGAAGTGGCGCATCGTCAACCACGTCGACGCAGCGGTCGCCAACGCGCGCAAGGGCTCGCGCATCTACATCTCGACGTACCTGATGGACGCTCGCGACTCCGTCGACCACCTGCTGCGCGCCCACAAGCGCGGCGTGCAGGTGCAGATGGTCCTCGACGGCGTCTACGCCAACAACGCGCAGTCCCGGCGCCTGGCCACGGCCTTCAACCGGGACAACCGCGCCAAGCGCAAGGGCACGTTCAAGGACGGCACCCTGCGCCGCTGGGGCAAGGACCGCAGCTTCGTGACGTACTGCCAGGCCAGCTGCCGGGGCAAGATCGCCAACAACCACTCCAAGTTCTACGTCTTCACCCACACCGGCACGGCGAAGAACGTCGTGATGGTGAGCTCCTCCAACCTCAACCGCGGTGGCGCGGAGAAGGGCTGGAACGACCTGGTCACGATCAAGGGCCGGCCCAAGCTCGTCGCCCGCTTCGCCCAGGTCCACGTGGAGATGTCGCGCGATCGCCCGGTCCCCGGTGAGTCCCTGCGTGCCTGGCGCGTCGGGCCGTACTTCGTGCGGTTCTACCCCAAGCGCAGCAGCGGCGACCCGGTGATCGCCGACCTCAACAAGATCAAGTGCTACGGCGCCACCGGCGGTGCCGGCCGCAACGGCCGCACGGTCATCAACGTCGCGATGTTCGCCTGGTACAACGAGCGCGGCTTCAACATCGCTCGCAAGCTCGTGCAGCTCGCCGACCGCGGCTGCTACCTCTCGATGGTCTACGGCGCCCCGGGCCCGGAGCTGCGCAAGTTCCTCACCGACGCCACGAAGCGCAACCCGCGCATCAAGCTGTGGGACAGCCGCCTCAACCTCGACCTGGACGAGGAGTACGAGATCCGCGTGCACAACAAGTTCTATCTCGTGCAGGGCCACTACGGGAAGGACAAGTCGGCGTACCGCGTGCACACCGGCACCGCCAACTGGGCCGAGGGCACGCTGCACGCCGGCGATGAGAACACGATCAACATCTCCAACAAGGGTGTGTGGCGCCAGTACATGGACAACTGGGACCACATCGTGAAGAAGGGCAGCCGCCGCGTCGGCACCCGGATCCCGGCGAGCAAGCAGATCGGCAGCCGCCAGTTCCCGCGCCTCTCCCCCGACATGGCCGTCGGCCGCCCCGCCGTACCCCAGGCCCAGCTGAAGAAGAAGCAGGACCGGCAGGACGACGCCCAGTCGCAGTCGCAGGACTGACCGACACCCCCGCCTGACCCACGCACGCCGAGTCGGCGCCAATGGTTGCCCGACTCGGCGCGTGTGGCGGCGCGAGTCGGCGCCAATGGTTGCCGGCGTACGGCGTACCGGCGTACGACGCAGCAGCTGTCACCACAAGCGCCGACTCGATGCGCCATTCACGCCGACTCGGCGCGCCATTGGCGCCGACTCGGCGAAGGGTGGGGGGGTGCCTAGATGTCGGCGCCCATCTCGTCCTCGAGCTCGGAGTCGGCCGGGTCGGAGCCCGAGGCGTCGTCGTACTTGAGGTAGCGGATGCCGGCGGCGACGCCGCCGTCGAAGCCGACGCGTCCGTTCTCGAGCACCAGGACCCGGTCGCACATGCGGCGCACCGAGGCGGCGGAGTGGCTGACGTAGAAGAGCGTGCGGCCGCTGTCGCGGATCTCCTGCATCTTCTCCAGGCACTTCTGGCGGAAGGGCTTGTCGCCCACCGCGAGGACCTCGTCGGCCAGGAAGATGTCGGAGTCGACGTGGATCGCGATCGCGAACCCCAGCCGGGCGAACATCCCCGAGGAGTAGTTGCCCACCGGGGAGTCCAGGAACTTGCCGAGGTCGGCGAAGTCCACGATCGAGTCGAGCTTGCGCTCGGTCTCGGCCTTGCTCATGCCGAGGATCGCGGCGTTGAGGTAGAGGTTCTCGCGACCGGTCAGCTGGGGGTGGAACCCCGCACCGGTGGCGATCAGCCCGGAGATCCGGCCGCGGGTCAGCATCCGGCCCGAGTCGGGGCGCATGATGCCGTTGACCAGCTTGAGCAGCGTCGACTTGCCGGAGCCGTTGAGGCCCATCAGGCCGATCGACTCGCCCTGCTCGACGGTGAAGGAGACATCGTCCAGGGCGTTGAACGACTCGCTCAGCGGCTGGCGCCGAGCCGCCGCGATGGTGATCTCCTTGATGCTGCGGTGGTAGCGGATCGTGAACTGCTTGGTGACGTTCTCGGCGACGATGGAAGCAGTCATCACAGACGCTCCGGAATCTTGTTCTCGAGGCGGGTGAACGCCAGCTGGGCGATGACCAGGAAGACCAGCGCGACGCCGACGTGCGCGAAGCCGATGAGGAACAGGTCATCGGGGAAGTGGTCGGCCAGCGTGGCCTCCACGTCCTTCGTGGTCCCGGCCCAGAAGCCGCGCTGGAACAGCAGCACCGCCTCGGCCATCGGGTTGAACAGGTAGAACTGCGCGTACTCCCCGAACCGGTCCGAGACCATGCTGTAGGGGTAGATCATCGGGACGCTGAACGTCGTGAACTGCGTCAGCGTCTGCACGACGTTGCTGAAGTCGCGGAAGAAGACGTTCGCGGCGCTGAAGAGCAGCGCCAGGCCGGTCCCCCAGATCGCCACCAGCGTGAACCCCAGCAGTACGGCGGCGACGCCCACGGGGTCCGGCGTCCAGCCCAGACCCACGCAGAAGGCGACGAGCAGCACCATGCCGGGGATCACGTGGTAGGCGGAGGTCAGCATCGAGGCCACGGGGAACATCTCCCGTGGCACGGCCATCTTCCGCACCAGCGCCTTGTTGCGCACGATCGAGTGCGTGCCGGCGCCGAAGGTCTCGGTGAAGTAGTGCACGATCACCAGACCCGCGAACAGGTGGATCGCGAAGTTCTCGATCCCCTTGTCGAGGATCACGCTGATCACGAAGTAGTACATCGCCAGCCGGGTGGCCGGCTGGATGTAGGACCAGAACAGACCCAGGAACGAGCCCTGGTAGCGCGCGCTGATCTCGCGGCGCACGAGCAGGCTCAGCAGGTAGCGGCGCCGGAAGACCTCCAGCAGCCCGCTGTTCGCCGACGGCGGCGCGAGCGGGGCGTCGACGACGCGGGACTCGCGCTTCACGCGCTCCTGGCGCCGGGACGCCCGTCGCTCCCGGCGCTGCTCGGCGCGCTCGGCGCGCTCGGTGTCACTCATCCACTCCGCCACTGGTCAGCGGGGCACCCTCGGCGAAGTGCGGGCGCAGGCGGTTGTCGAACATCGACAGCGCGGACCCGATCGCCATGTGCATGTCGAGGTACTTGTAGGTGCCGAGGCGACCGCCGAAGAGAACCATCGGCTCCTTCTTGGCCAGGTCGCGGTACTTCAGCAGCTTCTCGCGGTCCGCGGCCGTGTTGACCGGGTAGTACGGCTCGTCGCCCTCCTCGGCGAAGCGGCTGTACTCGTGGACCACGATCGACTTGCCGGGCAGGTAGGTGCGCTCGGGGTGCAGGTGCTTGAACTCCAGCACCCGCGTCCACGGGACCTCCTGGTCGTTGGCGTTCACGACGCCGGTGCCCTGGTAGTCGTCCACGTCGACAGTCTCCGCCTCGAGGTCGATGGTGCGCCAGGAGAGGCGGCCCTCGCAGTTGCCGAAGTACTCATCGACCGGGCCGGTGTAGACGATCGGGACCTTGCCCTTGAACTCCTCGGCCACGTCGAAGAAGTCGGTGTTGAGGCGGACCTCGATGTTGGGGTGGTCGGCCATCCGCTCCAGCCACGCGGTGTAGCCGTCGACCGGCAGGCCTTCGAAGTCGTCGTTGAAGTAGCGGTTGTCGAAGGTGTAGCGCACCGGGAGGCGGGTGATGATGTCCGCGCTCAGCTCGGTGGGGTCGGTCTGCCACTGCTTCGCGGTGTAGCCCTTGACGAAGGCCTCGTAGAGCGGGCGCCCGATCAGGCTGATCGCCTTCTCCTCGAGGTTGCGCGCGTCCTCGGTGGCGATCTCGCTGGCCTGCTCGGCGATCAGCGCACGCGCCTCGTCGGGCGTGTGCGACTTGCCGAAGAACTGGTTGATCAGCCCGAGGTTCATCGGGAAGGAGTAGACCTGCCCCTGGAACTTCGCGAAGACCCGGTGCTGGTAGTTGGTGAACGCGGTGAAGCGGTTCACGTACTCCCACACGCGCTTGTTCGAGGTGTGGAACAGGTGGGTGCCGTACTTGTGCACCTCGATGCCGGTCTCCTCGTCGAACTCGCTGTAGGCGTTGCCGCCGAGGTGGTGGCGACGCTCGAGGACGAGGACCTTCAAGTCGAGCTCGGTGGCACAGCGCTCGGCGATGGTGAGGCCGAAGAAGCCGGAGCCGACGACGACGAGGTCGGGGGTGACGGACAAGGTGCTTGCTCCTGGAACGGGAAGGATCAGGGCCGGGCGAACTGGGTGAGTCTAGCCACCGGAGGAGCCGCGGGCGGGGACGGCACGCATGCCTCGGGCCGCCCTCATGGCCCGAATCACGTTGCGGGCCTCCGCGCGACCGCCGCGCAGCGGGCTGAGGAGCACCACGACGGCGGTGATCAGCCACGGCTTGAGACGCACCGCGAGGTTGGTGCCGTAGCGCAGGTGGACCACGAAGAGGTTGCGGTACATGTAGTAGCCCTTCCACCCCGCGAGGTCGTGCTGCTGGTCGAAGTCGAGCTGGCGCACGAGCACCGCGTCGCGCACCGCCCAGATCCGGAAGCCGGCGGCGCGGGCGCGCACCGCGTAGTCGACGTCGTCGTAGAAGATGAAGTACGACGGGTCCGGCAGGCCGATCGCGTCGATGACCCGGCGCCGGCACATGAAGCCCTCGAAGGCGACGTTCTCCAGCTCCACCAGCGGCGGCATCGCCGCACGGGTGCCGAAGTCGGTCTCGACCATGGACGTCTTCGGCTTGATCGCCAGCGGGTTGGTCAGGTCGAAGCGGGTCGCGGCCTTCTCGCACAGCCGGCCCTGGCGGTCCTCGCGCACCGCCATCAGGCAGTCCTCGTCCAGCGCCATCAGCACCGTCAGGCAGTCCGGCGCCGGGACGACGTCGTCGTCCATCAGCCAGACCCGGTCGAAGCCCTGCTCGTACGCCGTGCGCACGCCGAGGTGGAAGCCGCCGGCGCCGCCGAGGTTGTCCTCGCTGCGCACCACCTGCAGCCCGGGCACGTCGGCCTCGGCGAGCACCTGCGCGGTGTGGTCGGTGCTCGCGTTGTCGACCACGACCACCGCGTCGGGGGCGCGCTCGAGCGCGGCCAGGCCGGCCAGCATCTCGGCCAGGAGGTCGGCACGGTTGTAGGTGACGACGACGATCGCGACTGTCTCGTTCACCGCAGGAACCGCTCGTGGCCGGTGAAGTCGCCGCGCAGGCCCGCCACCCAGGCGCGCACGCTCAGCAGCAGCCGGGCCGGGCTCGGACGGGTGACGGTGTAGAACCACAGCGTCTTGGCGACGAACGCCAGCGCGTGCGGCGAGCCGTGGTAGTCGCGCAGGTTGATCAGGTTGTTACGCGCCATGCAGTAGTGCTTGAGGTCGCTCGCGCTGTGGTTGTACGTCGTGCGCCCGCCGAGCATCGGGGTGCCGAGGTCGTCGGTGGCGGGGTGCAGGAAGCGCGCGGCGGTCACGGTGGCGATCCGGGCGCCGGCCGCCTGGGCGCGCCAGAGGTACTCCACGTCGTCGCCCCAGATGAAGAAGTCCTCGCGGACCGAGCCGATCCGCTCGACGAGCTCACGGGTGACGAGCACGCCGTTGAACGGGATCACCACCTCGGGGATCAGCCCGTCGCGGGCCGCGGCCTCCACGTCGGCCATCGCGTGCACCACCTTCGTGCCGCCGGGCAGCCGGATGGGGAAGCACAGGCGCGCGGGGTCCTGCTCGGCCAGCACCGCCGGGCCCCAGAAGTCGAGCTCGCCGGCGTACGCGAGCAGCTCCTCGAGGCAGCCGGGCTCGGGGACGCCGTCGTCGTCCATCAGCCAGACCAGGTCGGCGCCGCGGTCGACCGCCTCGAGCAGGCCGACGTGGAACCCGCCGGCGCCGCCGCGGTTGCGGTCCAGCGTGCGCGCCAGGACCGGCACCGTGTGGTGCTCGTCGGGCGCCTCGCGGTCGTCGAGCGCGGCCAGCCACTCCCCCGTGCCGTCGCTCGAGGCGTTGTCGATCACGACCACCTCGGCCAGCCCGGGGACGGTGTCGAGCCGCTCCAGGAGCCGCTGCAGGAGCGTCAGCCGGTTGTAGGTGACGACCACCGCGACCACCCGCGGCGGCGCCTGGGCGCTGGAGTCCTCGGGCGCGATCACGGCGCCCACCCTAGGCGCGGCCGATCAGCAGGCACTGCCCAGGTCGTCGCTCTGGTTGGCCAGGTAGCCGTCCGAGAGCGACCCGAGCGAGCCGCCGGTGACCGGCGCGCTCCCGGCCCCGGCGGTGGATCCGCCGCCCTGCGAGCCGGCCGAGCCGTCCTGCGAGCCGCCCGCCGCCTTCGCCGGCGCCTCGTAGGTGCCCTCGGCCTTGGCGATCGCGTCGGCGACCTTGCGGTGCATCAGCTCGATGTCGGGGTCCGCGGTGTTGATCAGCGGCGGCACCAGGGAGACCGTGGACATCTTCTGCCCCCGGGCCTTGAGCGCGAGCTCGACGAAGCGCCCGACCTGGGAGGCCGGCAGGTTCGTGGAGACCATCTCGTTGGAGGCCTCGGCGATGGACCCGAAGTTGGTGACGGCCTTCTGCGGGCTGATCTGGCCGAGCATCGCGTTGAGCACGCACTTCTGCCGCGCCATCCGCGAGTAGTCGTCGGAGCCCTCCCGGGCCCGGGCGTACCAGAGGGTCTCGAAGCCGTCGAGCTTGCGCACGCCCGGCTCGATGTAGCCGGTGACGTCGTCTCCGAGACCGCCGACCGGGATCGGCTCGCGGACGTTGAGGGTCACGCCGCCGACCGCGTCGACGATGTCCTTGAAGCCGTCGAGGTTGACCATCGCCCAGTAGTTCATCTCCAGGCCGGTCGCCCCCTCGACCGCCGACAAGGTGGCGTCGATGCCGGGGTTCTCGGAGTCGCCGAACAGCTCGGCGTTGTCCTGGGCCCAGGTGCTCACGCCGTTGAGGTAGCAGCCGTCGCAGTCGAAGCCGTCGGGGAACTGCTCGGCCATCACCGAGCCCGGCGCGAACGGGAAGTCCTGCAGGTTGCGCGGGAGGCTGATCAGCACGGTGCGCCCGGTGCTGGCGTCCACCGAGGCCACGTTGATCGAGTCCGGTCGCAGTCCCCAGCGCCCCGCGCCGGCGTCGCCGCCGAACAGCGCGATGTTGAAGCGCCCGTCGTGCGCGCCCTTCACCTCGGTGGCGTTGAACATCGTCACCATCAGGTCGCGCTGCACGCCGACGAGGTGGGAGCCGAAGAGCAGCACGCCCGCGACGCTGAGGGAGAGGAAGCCGTTGACCCCGATCGCCGCGCGCCGCTGGACCAGCCCGAGGGTGAGCGGCTGACCGATCCGCCAGGCGTCCATGAACAGCGCCGCCCAGGCCACCGCACCGACCATGAGGAACAGGCGCAGCAACAACAAGAAGCCCGCGTCGGAGGCCAGCGCGAAGGCGACCTGGTGCCGCACCAGCGAGGCCAGCGCCACCAGCACCAGGGCGACCAGCGAGCCGAGCCACACCCGGATCGCGATCAGGCCGACGCGCCGGTTGCCGTGCAGCAGCTGCGCCGATCCCGGCACGAGCAGCGTCATGAGCATCAGCGCGACGGCGCGGCGGAAGCGGACGCGCGAGGCACGCTCCTGCGTGCTGACACGACCTGCTGCGTCGGCGGCGTCGTGCGACCCGGGGGAAGTGACGGGCGGCATCGAGATGCCTTTCATGTGCGTGGAGAACTGATGGGGAAGGATCAGTGGTGGTGCGGCCACCGCCGGGGCGGAGACGTCCGTCCAGTATCACCAGTCACAGCAGTCACCGTCCGTCGCGACGCGCCGGGGAATGGACCACTCGACGCTCAGGCACGCACAGGCCCGCTCAGCGCCGGTCGGCGCCGCTCAGGAGGCGACGAGCATCACGGGGCGCATCACGGGGCCGCATCACGGGGCGAGCGGGCCGCCCGCGCGACCGGAGTCGATCTCGCGCTTGCGCGCCAGGCGCGAGGCCCTGCGGATCTGCGCCTCGCGGTGGCGACGCACCTCGTCCGGGGTCTCCGGGCGCAGCCCCGGCACCTCGCGGGCGTGGCCGTGCTCGTCGATCGCGACGAAGACGAAGTACGCCGAGGCGACGTGCAGCGGGTCCACCGACGGGTCGTCCCAGGGCTGGGTCTCGATGCGCACGCCGATCTCCATCGAGGAGCGGCCGGCCCAGTTCACCTGGGCGAAGGTGCGCACGATGTCCCCCACGTGCACCGGGCGCAGGAACGCCATCGAGTCCAGGGCCGCGGTCACGGCAGGACCGCCGCTGTGGCGCTGCGCGACCGCTCCGGCGGTGGAGTCGGCGAGCTTGACGATCTCGCCGCCGTGCACGTTGCCGAGCAGGTTCGCCTCGCGGCCGGAGGTCATCATGGCGAGCGACACGCGGGCGTACGACGGGGTGCGGTCCTCAGCAGCTGAGGTCATAGGGGCACGGTAGCGTCGGCGCCATGGCAGACCGTCCCCGGTACGACGGCTCCGGGGACGACGCCCCGGAGTACGGCTGGCTCTACGGCGCGAAGGGCGAGGGCGACCCCGACGCCACCCGCCCCGTCCCGCGCCAGCCGCGTCCCGACGAGACCCGCGTCCTCCCCGTGCAGCCCCGCCCCGAGGCCGGCGGGTCGCGCACCCGTGCCGCCGAGCGCCCGGCCCCCGCACCGGCCCCGGCCCCCGCCCCCGCGCCCCCGCCGCGCGCGGGATCGCGCGGGCGCCGGCTGCGGTTCCGGCCGCGCTACCTGCTCGCGCTGATCCTGGTCTGGGTGGTCTACCTCGTGGCCGTGCCGATCTATGCCTGGACCGAGGTCGAGTCGGTCCCGTGGGAGCCCGAGGGCGAGCGCCCCCCGCAGCAGCCGGGCACGACGTACCTCATGGTCGGCAGCGACTCGCGCGACGACCTCTCCGAGGACGAGCGGCGGCGCCTCGGCACCGGCGGCGCCGCCGGGCAGCGCACCGACACGATCATGCTCCTGCACACCGGCGACGGCCCCAACGTGATGATGTCGATCCCGCGCGACTCCAACGTGGAGGTCCCCGGGCACGGCGTCACCAAGATCAACGCGGCGTTCGCCTACGACGGCGCACCCGGTCTGGTCCGCACCATCGAGAACGCCACCGGCATCCGCATCGACGAGTACGTCGAGATCGGCATGGGCGGCCTGGCCGGCGTGGTCGACGCGGTCGGCGGCATCGAGATCTGCCCCGAGTTCGCGATGAAGGACCCCGACGCCAAGCTCGACATCGACAAGGGCTGCCAGCAGGCCGACGGCCAGACGGCGCTGGGCTTCGCCCGCTCCCGCAAGACCGACCCGCAGTACGGCGACATCACCCGGGTGCGCCACCAGCGCGAGGTGGTCGCCGCGGTCGGCGACAAGGTGCTCTCGCCGTGGACCTTCCTCAACCCGGTGCGCTACTGGCGCCTGGCCAACTCCGTGCCCGGCTTCTTCGTCTTCGGCGACGGCACCGGCCCGATCGACGCGGCGCGCTGGGCCCTGGCGATGACCCGGGTGGAGGGCGACGCGGGGATGACCTGCACCGTCCCGATCCGGGACCTCGCGGTCAACTGGGACGAGGAGCGCTCCCAGCGGATGTTCCAGGCGATCATCGAGGACCGCACCGACGACATCGGCAAGGACCTGTGCACGCCGACCGGCCTGCCCCAGGAGGTCACCGGATGAGCCCTGACAGCGGCTCCGACTACGAGACGCTGCGCTGCGAGATCGACGAGCACGGCGTCGCCACGCTGACCCTGCACCGTCCCGACGCGCTCAACGCCTTCGACCTGACGATGGCCCGCGAGCTGGAGCGCTTCTTCCTCGTCGACGCCCGCGACGAGGCGGTTCGCGCCGTGGTCGTCACCGGGGCCGGCCGGGCGTTCTGCGCCGGGATGGACCTCGGCGCGGAGGGCAACGTGTTCGGCCTCGACGAGTCGGTGACCCCGACGCCGGAGGACCTGCGGGCCCACCTCACCGAGGCGCCGTACCACGACGGCGTGCGCGACACCGGCGGTCGGGTGACCCTGGCGATCCACGCGCTGCCCAAGCCGGTGATCGCCGCCATCAACGGCGCCGCGGTCGGCATCGGCGCGACGATGACGCTGGCCATGGACCTGCGCCTGGCCTCCACCCGGGCCCGCATCGGCTTCGTCTTCGGCCGGCTCGGCATCGTGCCCGAGGCCTGCTCGAGCTGGTTCCTGCCGCGCATCGTCGGCATCCAGCAGGCCCTGGAGTGGGTCTACGCAGCGGAGATCCTCGACGCCGACGCGGCGTACGCCGGGCGGCTGGTCCGCTCGGTCCACGAGCCCGACGACCTGCTGCCCGCGGCCCAGGCCCTGGCCCGGTCGTTCGTGGTGGACCGCTCCCCCGTCGCGCTCGGTCTGGCCAAGCAGCTGCTCTACCGCAACAGCGCCGCCGCCGACCCGCTCGAGGCGCACCTGTCGGACTCGCTGGCGATGTTCTGGACCTCGATCGGCGACGGCAAGGAGGGCGTGGCCGCCTTCCTCGACAAGCGCGCCCCGCGCTTCACCGGGCGCGCCGACGAGCTGCCGCGCGTCTTCGGCTGAGCGTCTCGTCCCTCACTGCCGGCCGGTCGCGACGACGGTCGTCTGGTAGCCGCGCCCCGGGTCGACCTCCAGGCTGAGGCGTTCGGCGTCCGGCACCCAGTAGCCCACGTAGAAGCTGACGCTCCCGCCAGCGGGCACCCGGTCCTCCGGTCGGGCGATCACGTCCTGCTCGTAGTCGAAGATCTGCTCGGTCGGCGCGAAGCCGCTGGCCAGCCGCAGGTGCAGCTGGCTGGGGTTCCATTCCTCCTCGGTGCCGTTGCGCACGCTCACCCGCAGCCGCATCGGCGCGCCCGGGCGGCGTTCGATCCAGGAGGAGGGCGTGAACTGCTCGGGCGGGTCCACCTGCACCCTCAACCCGCTCCCATAACGGAAGGATTCGCCGAATCCGGGCACTTTCGCCTGATCCGAGAATTGATTTGTTTCCGCGGTATTAACCGGCTCGCTCGGCGCGGCCCGCACATTCTTGGGCGGTTGCGCGCCCGCCCCCGCTGGCGCGCCGAAGTCGGCCTCGTCGCCGGGCCCTAGAACGCCACACCCGCTCAACAACAGGGGAATCGCGGCAATCGCGGCCCGTCTCGCCAGTCTCATGGCGCGACGTTAAGCGATCGAGGACCGCTCCCATCGAGTTCTTCGGGAAAAGGGCGCCTGTCCACGCCGCCGATACACAGAATTGGGGATAGGCGGGGCGATCGCAGAGGTCGGTCGCGGATTCCGCACATACGGTCTGGCCGACACGACAGCGCGACCCCCCGGTGCTGGTGTCTCTCGGCCTCAGCTCGGCGCGCTCCGCGCCGAGGAGCCCTCCAGACCAAGGATCTCCGTCACCGTGCCCGACCTCGCCGACTTCACCCTGCCCGAACTCGACCTTGCCGCGTGGCGGGCGGCCTTCCCGCTCGCCGTGGCCGGCGTCATCGTGTGGTCCCTGTGGATCTACCGGTGTGTGCTGTCCGCCCGGGCCCGGCCCATCGAGAACGACTTCACGACCACCACCTCGGTCGTCGTCCCCAGCTTCCACGAGGACCCCGACATCCTGATGCGGTGCGTGGCCAACTGGCGCGCCCAGGGACCCACCGAGATCATCATCGTCCTCGACGTCGCCGACACCGTGGCCTTCCACCGCCTCGAGGCCCTCGAGGACCCGGTCGTGCGGCCCGTGCTCTTCCGTCACGCCGGCAAGCGCTCGGCGCTCGGCGTCGGCATCCGGATGGCGACCTCCGAGGTCTTGGTGCTGGTGGACTCCGACACCCAGTGGGAGCCCGGTCTCCTGCTCGCCGTGCAGCGCCCGTTCCTCGACCCCGAGGTCGGCGGGGTGAGCACGCAGCAGAACGTCTATGAGGCCCGGGGCAACGTGTGGCGCCGGATCGCCGACTGGATGGTCAACCTGCGCTACTACAACTACGTGCCGGCGATGGGCCGCGCCGGCGCCGTCGCCTGCGTCTCCGGGCGGACCGCTGCGTACCGTCGCGCGGCGGTGCTGCCGGTGCTGGAGAACCTCGAGAACGAGTTCTTCCTCGGCCGCCGCTGCATCGCCGGCGACGACGGCCGGCTGACCTGGCTGGTCCTCGCCTCGGGGTTCAAGACCGTGCACCAGTCCTCGGCCCGGGCGCTCTCCATGTTCCCCGCCTCCTTCCGCGCCTTCGTCAAGCAGCGGGTGCGCTGGAGCCGCAACTCCTACCGCTGCTACCTCACCGCCGTCTACAAGGGCTGGCTGTGGCGCACGCCGTTCGTCACCAAGGTGACGGTCCTGCAGATCCTGCTGACGCCGATCACCATGGGCGTCACCATCGGCTACCTGCTCTTCAGCCGTCTCGAGCTCACCGTCCCCGGCGCCCTGTTGGCCGTGGCCTGGCTGCTCGCCGGCCGCGGGATCCGCGGCTTCTCCCACCTGCGCCGCCACCCGGTCGACATCCTGCTGCTCCCGCTGATGACGCTGGTGGTGATCTTGGTGGCGCTGCCGATCAAGCTCTACGCGTTCTTCACCATGAACAAGCAGGGCTGGCTGACCCGCTCGGAGACGACTGTCGGCGGGGAGGGCCAGGACCAGGCCTCACTGGCACCGCGCCACCACGCCCGCCGTACGACGACTGTCGCCGAGCCGTCCCTGTCCGCGGCGGGAGGCAACCAGTGACGCGCCGGTTGCGCCGGGTGCTCCTCGGCACCGCCCTCGCCGCCGTGCTGGTGGGGATGAGCGCCCCGGTCGCCGCAGCCGACCCGGAGATCGAGCCCGGCACCGACCCGGCGAGCGCGCAGTTCCCCTACCCCGGCGACCCGGAGTCGGAGGCCGCGCTGGTGGCCGGGGAGGACGACCGGCTGACCGAGGTGCGGACGGTGAGCTCCCTGGCCAGCTGGACCGCGAGTCCGACGAAGAGCCCCTACCGTCTCGCGACCGGCTCGGCCTACACCCTGGTCCTGACCGCCCGCTCGCAGCCCTACACGGTGGCCGACCTGCTGCTGCTCGCCCCGCAGACCTTCGTACGCCGCCCCGACGGCTCCTACCTGCTCAGCGAGCACCTGGTGGTGGAGTCCGGGGCGACCCTGAACCTCGCCAACCCCGGCGGACTGCGCCTGCACCTGGCCAGCGACTCCGACGGGTTCGTCTCGATCGTGAACTACGGCGGCCGGCTCAACATCGCCGGCGCGGACGGCGTGCCCGCGGTCATCTCCAGCTTCGACCGCGACACCGAGCGCCTCGACTCGCTCACCGACGACGGGCGTGCCTACCTGCGCGCCATCGGTGGCCAGGTCTCGCTCTCCCACGCCCGACTCGAGGGGCTCGGGTTCTGGAGCGGGCGGACGGGTGGGCTGTCGCTCACCGGCACCGACCGTCCCGACGCCGGGTCGCTGCACGACCTGGCGGACTCCTTGAAGGTCGGCCCGGTCGCCGACCAGGGACCCGACATCGACGGCAACAAGAACTCCGCCCTCGGCGACGTGCTGCCCGCTGGCGACCTGCCCGTGCCGACCGTCGACGTCGACGACCCGCGGTACAGCTATGTGTCGGCCGCCGTGGCCGACACGACGGTGACCGACAGCGCGTTCGGTCTCTTCGTCTCCGGCGCCAACGGCCTCGACATCCGCGACAGCGTCTTCGACGCCAACATCGTCTCCGGGCTGGTCCTGCACCGCTACGTGATGAACGCCGTGGTCGAGACGACCAGTGCGTCCGGCAACGGCCTGGACGGGCTGCAGCTGGCCCGGGCGACGACCGGCATCGTGCTCTCCGAGGTCGTCGCCAACGAGAACGACCGCAACGGCGTCACCATCTCGGGCCTGCCGCTGGCCACCGGACCGTCCGCGACCGGCACCAGCGTCGGCAGCTACGGCAACAACTCGATCGCCAACAGCCAGGTGCGGCGCAACGGCCGGTACGGCGTGGAGGTGATCGGCGGGCAGAACGTGGACGTGCTCGCCAACGACATCGCCGCCAACGCCGTCGGCGTGGTCGTCCGCGACGCCGCGACCGAGGTCAGCGTCGTCGGCAACCAGGTCAGCAGCTCCCACGACCAGGGGATCGCGCTGCGCGACGGCGTGGACGGAGCGGTCGTCACCGGCAACGTGGTCAGCGGCGGCGAGACGAGCGTCTACGTCCGCGACTCCAGCGCCGAGATCGACCAGAACACCCTGGAGGACGCGACCACCCACGCGGTGAGCTTCGTGGGCGAGGTCGGCAGCTCCTCGCTGCGGCAGAACAAGATCAGTGGCCGCGGTCCCAGCGCGATCGAGGTCGGCCGCGCGGACGGCCTGGACACCGGCGGCTGGGTCAACGACCAGGACGGCTGGGACGACACCACGCCGTTCCTGGTGACGCTCAAGCGGTTCGCCCAGCCGCTGACGGTGCTCTGGAGCCTGCTCGGAGCACTGCTGCTCTTCACCGCCGTGCGCGGCGCGCGCAGCCACCGCGCCCGCCGGCACCCCTACCTGGACAAGGCCCCCGCCTGGGACCCGGCCCCGGTGCAGGTGGGTGCGGTGCCGATGGGTGCGGCGCCGAGGGGCGCGGGGCATGACGGGAGCCCGTCATGAGGCTGCCCGAGTCGCCGCGCTCGCGGCTCCTCCTCACGGGCGCGGGCGGGGTCGTCGTGGGCATCCTCCTCGCCCTCCTCGTGGTCGCGGCCTGGCCGAACAGCAGCGAGACCCCGCAGGGACGGGACGCGGTGATCACCCCGCCGGTCCCCCCGCCGCCGAGCATCGAGGAGCTCCCGGAGTCCACGGTCCTGCCGGACCCGGGCACGCCGCTGCCCACCGACGAGGAGACCGACGAGGGCGACCAGGGCGACGGGGACGAGGGCGACGGCGAGCAGCCCGACTCCGCGCCTCTCCTTCCCGACGCGGCCCCGGCAGGAGAGGGCCCGCTGCCGGAGACCACGCCGGTCCGCTGCCCGGCCCCGACGACCACCGTCGCCTCGGCCGCAGAGCTCGAGCAGGCCCTCGCCTCGGCGGCCCCGGGCGACAGCATCGAGCTGGCCGACGGGACCTTCGCGGGGAACTTCACGACCACCGTCTCGGGCACCGAGGACGCACCGATCTTCCTGTGCGGCACCTCGGAGGCGGTGATCGACGGCGGTGACATCGAGGGCGACTACGCGCTCCACCTCGACGGCGCCCGGCACTGGCGGCTGGTCGGCTTCACGGTCTCCGGGGGCCAGAAGGGCATCGTGGCCGACGGGACCGAGTGGTCGGTGTTCCAGGGCCTCACGGTCTCCGGCACCGGCGACGAGGCGATCCACCTGCGCACCCACAGCACCGACAACGTCGTGCGCGACGCCACGATCAGCGACACCGGCCTGCGCCGCGACAAGTACGGCGAGGGCGTCTACCTCGGGTCCGCGGTCAGCAACTGGTGCACCTACACCGGCTGCGAGGCCGACCGCAGCGACCGCAACGTGGTCATCGCGAACACGTTCACCGACGTCACCGCCGAGGCGATCGACGTCAAGGAGGGCACCACCGGCGGCGCCATCCTCGACAACACCTTCGACGGCTCGGCCGTCACCGGCGCCGACTCCTGGGTCGACGTGAAGGGCAACAACTACCTCGTCCAGGGCAACACCGGCACCAGCGCCCCCGAGGACGGCTACCAGACCCACCAGATCCTCGACGGCTGGGGCGACTTCAACGTCTTCACCGCGAACCACGCCGACGTCAGGGGGCCGGGCGCCGCGATCTCGTCCTGGCCGCCGGGCGCCAACGTCGTGCGCTGCGACAACACCTTCGTCGCCGCCGACGAGGGCCTCAGCAACATCTCGTGCTCATGACCACCGACCAGAGGAACCCCACCATGTCCACCCCCGCTACCCCCCGCCTCACCGTCCTCGGCACCGGCTACCTCGGCGCGACGCACGCCATCTGCATGGCCGTGCTCGGGTACGACGTCCTCGGGGTCGACACCGACCGGGCCAAGGTCGCCGCCCTCAACGAGGGCCGCGTCCCGTTCTTCGAGCCCGGCCTGCCCGAGCTGCTCCGCAAGGCCCTGGACTCCGGTCGGCTGTCGTTCACCACCGACCTCTCGGCGGCGGGCGACTTCGGCGATGTGCACTTCATCTGCGTGGGCACCCCCCAGCAGGCCGACTCCCACGCCGCCGACCTGCGCTACGTCGAGGGGGTGGCGCGCGACCTCGCGCCGTACCTGCGCCGCCGGTGCCTCGTGGTCGGCAAGTCCACCGTGCCGGTCGGCACCGCCGCCCGGCTCACCCGGATCGTGCAGGACAACGCGCCCGCCGGCACGGAGGTCGAGCTGGCCTGGAACCCCGAGTTCCTGCGCGAGGGGTACGCCGTCGAGGACACCCTGCGCCCGGACCGGCTCGTCTTCGGCGTCGCCTCCGCCTGGGCCGAGGAGACCCTGCGCGCCACCTTCGCGCCGGTCATCGACGCCGGGGTCCCGGTGGTCACCACCGACCTCCCGACCGCGGAGCTGGTCAAGGTGGCGGCGAACTCCTTCCTGGCCACCAAGATCTCCTACATCAACGCGATGGCCGAGGTCTGCGAGGCGACCGGTGGGGACGTCCAGGACCTCGCCACCGCGCTCTCCTACGACACCCGCATCGGCGGGCGGTTCCTGCACCCCGGTCTCGGGTTCGGCGGCGGCTGCCTGCCCAAGGACATCCGGGCCTTCGTCCACCGCGCCGAGGAGGTCGGGGTGGGCAAGTCGGTGGCGTTCCTGCGCCAGGTCGACGCCATCAACCAGCGGCGTCGGGCCCGCACCGTCGACCTCGTGCGCGAGCAGGCCGGGGGCTCGCTGGCGGGTGTCCGCGTGTGCTGCCTGGGCGCCGCCTTCAAGCCGAACTCCGACGACGTCCGCGACGCCCCCGCGCTCGACGTGGCGCGCATGCTGCAGGAGGAGGGCGCGGTCGTGTCGGTCTACGACCCCGAGGCGATGGAGAACGCTCGCCGGGTCCAGCCCGGCCTGCACTACGCGGAGAGCGTCTTCGACGCCGCGGCCGGCGCGCACGTCGTGGTGCTGCTGACCGAGTGGGAGCAGTTCCGCTCGCTGGACCCGCGCCGGCTGGCCGAGGTGGTGGCCAGCTGCGCGATCGTCGACGGGCGCCACGCCCTCGACCGCGACGAGTGGGAGGGCGCCGACTGGACCTACCGCGCGCTGGGGCGGGCCGGCTGAGCAGGTGGTGCCCCTCGACGTGAGCGGCCTCCCGGTCCACACTGGCGCACCGGGGTCCGACGGGGTGGAGGCGCGATGAGGACGTGGGTGGCACTCACCGTGCTCGCCGTGCTGGGCACCACCGCGTCCTGCTCCGGCGCCGGCGACGAGGCGGCCCCACCCGGCGCCGCGCCGTCCTCGCCCGCCGCGCCGTCCTCGCCCGTGTCCGCGGTGCCGCCGACCGATCCCCGCTGTGAGCCGGGACCCGGGCGCGAGGTCGAGGAGCTGCCCGACGTGCGCGTGCCCGCCGTCCCGGTGCCCGCGGTCAGCGACCCCGCCACCGGCGAGCAGCTCGCCCCGGCCACCGAGGTGCCGGCCCAGGTCGTGGACGCGGGCTGCGTGATCCGCTACGACGCGCCGGGCGGCTGCCTCGGCGCCGTCGAGATCACCGCCGCGACGATCCCACCGGTCACCATCCCCGAGACCCGCGCCGGCGAGCGCACCTACGACGCCGTGACAGTGCCGGGGGACGAGCGTCCCGCGGCGCGCGCGGAGCAGGTGTGCCGGGTGCGGCGCGACGGCGCCGGGCTCTCCGCGTCGCGTCCCGGCGTGGTCCGCGAGGGGTTCTCCCGCGCCGGTGCGGCCCGGCCCGGGGACGACCTGGCGCCCACCGTCCGGATCCCGCCGGTGCGGCTGCCGGACGTCGACGTGGACCCCGAGCGCCTCGCGCGCACCGAGATCGAGGACGGTGTGGGCCGCCTGGACGGCGCCGACACGACCTCCTGGGTGGCGCCCGCCGCTGTCCTGTTCGACACCGACGAGGCCACGCTGCGCCCCGAGGCGGTCGCCGCGCTGCGCACCATCCTGGCCCAGGTGCGCGCCGAGCCCGGCGACCGGCCGCTCCTGGTGGAGGGGCACACCGACGACCGCGGCGACGCGGCGTACGGCCAACGGCTCTCCGAGCGACGAGCCCGGGCGGTCGCCGACTGGCTGGTCTCGGCCGGGTTCGACGAGCAGCGGGTGCGCACCCGCGGATGGGGCGAGCGGCGCCCGGCGTACCCCAACGACAGCGACGCGAACCGCCAGCGCAACCGCCGGGTGGTGCTGACCCTGCGGCGCTGACCCGGGTTGACCGGGCTCAGCCGGCGGCGCGCTCGGTGGGCGGCGCGTGCCGCTCCTCCGCCTCGTGGCCGGGGGTCAGGTGCGCGGCATCCGAGAGCCGTAGCGGCGTGAACGGGCCGCCGGAGACCGCCGAGACCGGCTCGGTGGCCAGGCAGAGGTGGTCGCCGCCCTCGTCGAGCAGGCTGGTGCGGCGTACGACGAGGCGGTGCGGGTGGTCCACGAGCACCGGCAGCCCGCCGGGCCCCGTCTCGGTGCGCAGCCCGGCGAACTTGTCATCGGTGTCGCCGGTCAGGGTGCCGAACCGCTCGGCGAGCGCCAGGTCGTCGGCGGTGAGGAAGTGCAGCGCCAGGTGCGTGGAGCGCTGGGCCACCCGGGCGGTGTGGTTGGCCTTGGACAGCCACACGCAGTAGCGCTCGGGGTCGATGCTGGACTGCGCGTGGAAGCCGACCAGGCAGCCGCCCCACTCGCGCACGCCGTCGGTCTCGTTGCCGGTCGTCACCACGATCAGCGGCGTGTCGATCGAGGACATGATCACCGAGAACGGGTCCTGCTCAGGCATCGGCCGGCCTCTCGTAGCGGAGGAAGAGGGTGTCGTCGGCGGCGATCGCGTGCCGCAGCGCGAAGCGGCGCAGCGGGCTGTCGGGCGGGGCGATCGACACCGGCAGCAGGTCGCCGCCGAGGATCGGGGCGACGGTGAGGCAGAGCTCATCGAGGCAGTCGTGTGCGACCAGCTCGCCGAGCCAGCGCGGCCCGCCCTCGCAGAGCACCACGCCGTGACCGCGCTCGGACAGGGCGGCGACGGCCAGGGCCGGGTCCACGGACCGCTCCCCCGCCACCACCACGTCGGCGACCTCGCGGGCGCGGGCGAGGCGGGCCGGATCGGCGCTCTCGCAGGTGAGCACGATCGTGCGCCGCCCCTCGGGGGCGTCGGCGAAGACCGGGCGGTCCCAGTCCAGCTCGAGGGAGCGGCTGACGACCGCGACCACCGGGCTGTCCGGGCGGCCCTGGTCGCGGCGGGCCGCGACCAGCTCCTCGCGCAGCCGCACCGGGCCGTAGCCCTCGCGGCGTACCGTCTCCGCACCGACGAGGACCACGTCGGCCAGCGAGCGCATGTCCACGAAGAGCCGGGCGTCCGGACCCTCCGAGAGCTCCCCGACCTTGCCGCCCACGGCGGCCGAGCCGCTCAGGGTGCCGACCATGTTGGCCATCACCCAGGCCCGGCCCGGGCGGCACCGGTCCACCGCGGCGTACGGCGTGAGCAGGTCGCCCAGCTCCTCGCCGGGTCGGAGCAGGTGCATGGGAGCCTCGAGACGGTCGGGGACGGTGGGCACCCGCGCCAGTGCCCAGCCTGACCGCTGTGCACACCGCACCTCACAGCAAACCCATAGCCGGCACACGGAGCAGGCCCAACGGCGCACCGGACGGTGGTGCCATGACCGCCACCACCGTGCTCCCCGAGACCACCCGGTCGGACACCGCGTCGCCTCCGACGCGCTGGTCCGCTCGCAGCTACCGCCTGGGGCTCGCCGTCCTGCTGGCCGGCACCGCCGTGCTCTACCTGTGGGGGCTGTCCGCCTCCGGGTGGGCCAACAGCTTCTACTCCGCGGCCGCGCAGGCCGGCTCGGAGTCCTGGACCGCGTTCTTCTTCGGCTCCTCCGACGCCGCGAACAGCATCACCGTCGACAAGACCCCGCTCTCGCTGTGGCCGATGGCCCTGGCGGTGCGGGTCTTCGGGCTGTCGTCCTGGTCGATCCTGGTGCCGCAGGCCATCGCCGGGGTGCTGTCGGTGTGGCTGCTCACCGCGACCGTCCGCCGCGCCACCGGCTCCCCCGGCGCCGCCCTGCTCGCCGGTGCCACGCTCGCGCTGACCCCGGTGGCGGCGCTGATGTTCCGCTTCAACAACCCCGACGCGCTGCTGGTGCTGCTGCTCATCGCCGCGGCGTACGCCGTGCTGCGCGCGGTCGAGCCCGGCGACGACCAGACCGTGCGGCACCCGGTCCGCTGGCTGGCGCTGGCCGGCGCACTGGTCGGCCTGGCGTTCCTCACCAAGATGCTCCAGGCGTTCCTGGTGCTGCCGGCGTTCGCGCTGGTGTACCTGATCGCCGGACGGACCACCGTGCTCAAGCGGCTCGGCCACCTGCTGGTCGCGTGCGGGTCGATGGTCCTCGCCGGCGGCTGGTGGGTCGCGATCGTGGAGCTGTGGCCGGCCGCCAGCCGTCCCTACATCGGCGGCTCGCAGCACAACTCGATCATCGAGCTGACCCTGGGCTACAACGGCCTCGGCCGCCTCAACGGCAACGAGACCGGCGCGGTGGGCGGCGGCGGTCCCGGTGGGGGTGGCCCCGGCGGCGGGATGTGGGGCGAGACCGGCCTGGACCGGATGTTCTCCGGCGAGATCGGCGGCCAGATCGCCTGGCTGCTGCCGGCGGCCCTGCTCCTGGCTGTGGCCGGGTTCTGGTTCACCCGCGGCCGCGGGCGCACCGACCTGACCCGCGCCGCACTGGTGCTGTGGGGCGGCTGGCTACTGGTCACCGGGCTCACCTTCAGCCTGATGGCGGGCATCTTCCACGCCTACTACACCGTCGCGCTCGCGCCGGCGGTCGCCGCGCTCGTCGGCATCGGCGCCGCGCTCGTCTGGCAGCACCGGCACACGGCCCTCGCGGGGGGTGTCGCCGCCGCCACCGTCGCCGCGACCGCGGTGACCGCCTTCGTCCTGCTCGGCCGCAGCGCCGACTTCCTGCCCTGGCTGCGCTGGGTGGTCCTGATCCTCGGCCTGCTGGCCGCCGTGGCCCTCGCGGCGCTCGCCTGGCTGCCGCGTCGCACGGTCCTCGCCACCGTGGCGGTCGCGCTGGTCGCCTGCCTGGCCGGCCCGACGTCGTACGCCGTGCAGACCGCGAGCACCCCGCACACCGGCTCGATGCCCACCGCCGGCCCGATGACGACCGGGGGCCCGGGCGGTGGACCCGGTGGCGCGCCGGGCGGTGCGCCGGGTGGTGCGCCCGGTGGTGCGCCGGGTGGTGCGCCGGGTGGCGCGCCCGACGGCGGGTTCGGCACCCCGCCCGCCCAGGGCCAGCTCCCGGGCCAGCCGCCGACGCAGGGCCAGCCGCCCCAGGGGAAGGCGCCCGGACAGGGCGGCGGTCCCGGCGGCCTGCTGCACGGCAGCGAGCCGGGCGAGGAGCTGACCGCGATGCTCGAGCAGGACGCCGAGGACTACACCTGGGTCGCCGCCGCCGTCGGCTCCAACAGCGCCGCCGGCTACCAGCTGGCGACCGAGGAGCCGGTCATGGCGATCGGCGGGTTCAACGGCTCCGACCCGAGCCCGACGCTCGCGCAGTTCCAGCAGCACGTCGCGGACGGCGAGATCCACTACTTCATCGGCGGGGACGGCTTCGGCCCCTCGATGGGCGGCAGCCGGGCCAGCAGCGAGATCGCCGCCTGGGTGGAGGAGAACTTCACCGCGACCACCGTCGACGGGGTCACCGTGTACGACCTCACCAGCCCGGTCAGCGACCGCAGCGACGTCAGCGACCTCGGGGGTACGGCATGAGCGCCCTGTCCTCGACCGTCCCGGCCCTCGGGCCGACCGCGGCCGTGGCGACCCTCGACGTGGTGATCCCGGTCTACAACGAGGAGCGCGACCTGGCCCGGTCCGTGGAGCGGGTGCGTGCCCACCTCCAGACCCTCCCGTGGCCGAGCCGGGTGACCATCGCCGACAACGCCAGCACCGACGGCACCGCCGTGGTGGCGCACCGACTGGCGCGCGCCTACGACGACGTCCGCGTCGTCCACCTGCCCGAGAAGGGCCGCGGGCGGGCGCTGAAGAAGGTCTGGTCCACCTCCGAGGCAGCGGTGCTGGTCTACATGGACGTCGACCTCTCCACCGACCTCAACGCGCTGCTCCCGCTGGTGGCACCGCTGATCAGCGGGCACTCCGACCTGGCGATCGGCACGCGTCTGAGCCGCGCCTCCCGGGTGGTGCGCGGGCCCAAGCGGGAGCTGATCTCGCGCTGCTACAACGTGCTGCTGCGCGGCACCCTGCGGGCGCGGTTCTCCGACGCCCAGTGCGGCTTCAAGGCGATCCGCGCCGACGTCGCCCGTGAGCTGCTGCCGCTGGTGCACGACGACGCCTGGTTCTTCGACACCGAGCTGCTGGTGCTCGCCGAGCGGGCCGGGCTGCGCATCCACGAGGTGCCGGTCGACTGGGTCGACGACCCGGACAGCCGGGTCGACCTGGTGCGCACCGCGCTCGACGACGTCCGCGGCATCGTCCGGCTCGGTGGCGGCCTGCTCACCGGCCGGGTGCCGGTCGCCGACGTCGCCGCCCGGCTGGGCCGGGCCTCCACCGACGCCGGCGGCGGGCGACTCGGCCCGCAGCTGGTGATGTTCGCGCTCGTCGGGGCCGCCTCCACCCTCGCGTACGCCGTGCTGTTCCTGGTGCTGCGCGGCGCCGTCTCACCGTTCCTTGCCAACCTGCTGGCCCTGCTGCTCACCGCGGTCGCCAACACCGCGGCCAACCGGCGGCTCACCTTCGGCGTGCAGGGTCGCAGCGACGCGGTGCGCCACCAGCTGCGCGGGCTGGTGGTCTTCGGCGTGGGCCTGGCGGTCACCAGCGGCTCGCTGTGGCTGCTCCAGCTCGCCGGCGTCGACGACCGGCGCCTCGAGGTGGTCGTGCTGACCCTGGCCAACCTGGTGGTGACGGTGCTGCGGTTCGTGGCGATGCGGCTGTGGGTGTTCGCCCGGCGCCGTCGCCGCTGAACCGCGCGATCAGGCCTCGGGGCGCAGCCCGGCCAGCAGGATGGATGCCAGGCGCTGCTGGAGGTCGGGTGCCGCGCGCAGCACGGCCTCGGGCTGGGGTCGCGTGACCATGCCGATCGCGACCACCAGCTCGAGGGCGCTGAGGTCGGCACGCACCAGGTGCCGCTCGCGGGCCGCGACCAGCAGCGCGTCGACGCGGGCGAGCGTGCGGTCCTGCGCCTCGCGGACCCGGTCCGACAGCGCGCCGGCGACGTGGTCGGCCAGCGCCGCCGTCAGCGCACCGAGGTCGAGATCGACGAGCCGGCGCAGGCAGCCCTCCCACGCCGCGGTGGCGCCCTCGTCGAGGCCCGCCAGCGCCTCGTCCACCACGACACCGACGTCGGTGAGGATCGCCAGCGCGACCTCGTCGAGCAGCGCCGCCCGCGAGTCGAAGTTGCGGTAGAGCGTCGCGATCCCCACCCCCGCCGCGTCGGCCACGGCGTCGAGGGCCACGTCGCTGCCCCGCTCGGCGAACAGGGTGCGCCCGGCATGCACGATCGCCGCCCGCCGTCTGGCTGCATCGGCTCGCACGTGCACCCTCCTCGTCGTGGTGGGGCGCGGCCCCGGGTTGACTTCGGCAGCGTAGCGGAGGAAAGTTCTCCAGATAATAACCGGAGACATATCCTCCGGTTGGCAGGACGAGGAGCCCGATGACGCAGACCGCCCGGACCGACAGCACCGACGCGCCGAGCGGCCGACCGACGCCACCGCCGCTCGTCCGCCTGATCGGCATGAGCGCGGGCCTCGGCGCGATCCTGGTCGTGCTGCTCGCGCTGTTCATCCTGCCCTCGCTCGAGAGCGGCCCGCGCGACCTGCCGGTCGGCCTCGTCGGCGACAGCGCGGCGAGCTCCCGCGTCGAGGAGGCACTGGAGACGGCGGCGCCCGGGGCCTACGACGTCGCGCGCTTCGACACCGCTGAGCAGCTCGCCGAGGCGGTGCGGGACCGCGAGGTCGTCGGAGGCCTCGTGGTGAGCCCCGGTGCGCTCGAGGCCGTCGTGGCCAGCGCGGGCTCCTCCGCGATCTCCGGCGCGCTCAGCGGTGCCGCCGAGGCCGTGGGTGCGGCCACCGGCAGCGAGGTGCGCGTCACCGACGTGGTGCCCCTGCCCGACGAGGACCCGACCGGGCTCGGGATCGGCGGTCTCGCCTTCCCCCTGGTCTTCGGCGGCATCGTGCCGGTGGTCGCGTTCGGCAGCCTCTTCCCCCGCAGCAACCGCTGGCGGCTGGCCGGGCTGACCGTGTTCGCCGGCGTCGGCGGGCTCCTGGTGGCCGGCGTGCTGCGCTTCTGGTTCGGCAGCATCGAGACGGGCTTCTGGCCGGTCGCCGGCGCCATGGCGCTGGGCATCGCCGCTCTCGCCCTCCCCCTGGCGGGGCTCAAGCAGCTGCTGGGCGCCAAGGGCTTCACGGTCGGCGCGATGACGATGATGTTCCTGGGCAACCCGCTCGCCGGCATGGCGACCACCGGCGCGTGGCTGCCCGCCGGCCTCGGCACCGTCGGCCAGCTCCTGCCCCCGGGCGCGGCCGGTGCGCTCGTGCGGTCCGCGGCGTACTTCGGCGGTGCCGGCGCGCTGGTCCCGGCCCTGACCCTCCTCACCTGGGTGGTCGTCGGGCTCGTGCTGTACGCCGTGGGCAGCCGGCGTCATCCCCTTCGCGCCGCCTGAGCCGGACATGACGCGGCCGCGCACCCGTGGAGATGGTGCGCGGCCGCGTCGTACGCAGAGCTGGTCTGCGAGGGTCAGGAACCGGCAGCAGCTGCCTTCGCCGCGTCGACCTCGGTCTCGGCGCCGGCGGTGGAGAGGTTGCCGCCCTTGTCCTCGAGGTGGGCACGGATGAACCAGTGGAACAGCTCCAGCTGCTCGGTCTGGCTGACGAACATGTCCTCGGTGACCGGGTCGAGCTCGCCGAGCTCGCCGATGCCCTCGCGGTAGCTCTTGATCACACCCTGGTAGACGAGGTCGAGGGCACCGAGGTGCTCCTGGGTCGTGGCCCGCCCGATCGAGTACTCATCCCACGAGCGCTCCTTGACGATCGAGCCCGGCGTGCCCATCGGCGAGCCACCGAGGGTGGCGATGCGCTCGGCGAGGTCGTCGGCGAAGCCGCGGACGGCCTCGACCTGCGGGTCGATCATCTCGTGCACCGCGATGAAGTGCGGGCCCACGACGTTCCAGTGCACATGCTTCAGCGTCAGGTGCAGGTCGTTGCAGGCGTGGAGGCGATCCTGGAGGAGAGCGACCGTGCGCTTGGCATCCTTGGCGCTCATCCCGGGGACGGTGTACTGGAGCTTCGACGTGGTAGCCATACCTCGCGGTACCCGTGGCCCATTCGGCACAAACGGCTCGACCAGACCGCCGCGCCGTCTGTCGGGATGGTGGCGCGGCGGCGGGCTGGTGGCGGGGGTGGCGCGCACAACCGCGCAATTGCTGGGAAAAACACCTCCCCCGGCCCCGGACCGGTGCTTTTCCCAGCAATTGCGCCGATACGTGCACCCGCCCGCCGACCCGGGTACCGGGCGGCATGCATCCCGAGACCAACCGACCCGGCCACACCGGCAGCGACCGCCCCGTCGACCTCGAGGGCGTGCCTGATCAGGAGGACATCTCCACCGCCGACGCCGTCGAGCGCGTGGAGCGCTCCCCGGAGGAGCAGGAGAACCGCGAGGAGGGCCCGGACGGCCGCGGCCCGGAGATCGTCGTCGACGAGGTCCCCGAGTACGACCCCGCCCAGGAGGTCGCCACGACCTCCCCGCCCCCGGAGGAGCCCACCGGCACCTCGCAGTGGCCGGCGCCCTGAGGGCGCCCGCCCGCCCCATGTAACGCGGGGTTATTGCCGCTGCACCCGTCGCATACGGCCTGTGCAGCGGCAATAACCCCGCGTTACAGCTGGTTCCCGGCCACCAGCACCCGCCCGAACAGCTCGCGCAGCGCGGCGAAGTGGCGCTCGGTGGCGGCCTCGTCGTACGCCGCGGAGTCGGACATCGTGTAGCCGTGCGGGGCGGGGTAGACCTCGTTGCGGTGGCGCAGGCCGGCGGCCTCGAGGGCCTCACCGAGCGCGGCGACCGCCTCGGGCGGCATCGAGGCGTCCTCGGCCGCGTGCCCGAAGACGAACTCGGCGCGCGCCCGCGCGAGCGAGAGGTGGGGGCTGTCGGGGGCGTCGGTGACCAGCCCGCCACCGTGGAACCCGCCCACCGCGGCCACCTCGTCGGGGCGCAGCCCGGCGGTGCGGACCGCGAGCCGGGCGCCCATGCAGTAGCCGGTGACCCCGAACGGCCCACGCGCGTGCGCGCCCAGCGTCGCCAGCCAGGCCGGCACGTCGGCGTCGGAGAGCTCCGGGGTCAGCCGGCGCACCCGCGGCATCGCCGTGGCGAAGAACGCCTCGCGGTTGCCCGGGACCCGCAGGTCAGTGGTCGGGGCGAGCTCGGCGGCGCGTCCCTCACGGTGGAAGACGTGCGGAGCCAGCACGACGTAGCCCCACGAGGCGATCCGGTCGGCCATCTCCTCGATGCGCGGGCGCAACCCGATCGCGTCGACGTAGAACAGCACCCCCGGTCGTCCGGAGCCGTCGTCACCGGTCAGGTAGGCCTCGGCGTCGCCCGCGGGCGTCGCGATCTCGATGGTGCGTCCCATGGCCGGCAAGCCTAGTGAGCCACCGCACCGCCCCTCGGCGCACCGCCCTCAGCCGGACGCCAGCAGCCCCCGCACCACCCGCAGCCCCACCGAGACCCGCGCCAGGTCGGTCTGGTCGTCGGCGCAGATGTCGGCGAGGGTCTCGGCCGCGCGGCTGATCGCCGCCGGGTCGGCCTCCTCCCAGGTCGCGACCCGGGCCGCCGCGGACTCCTCGGGCGAGGAGACCTCGAGCACCCGCGCGGTGAGCTCGGTGTGCACGGCGTACAGGTCCTCGCGCAGGGCGGCGCGCGCCATCGTCTGCCACCGGTCCGCGCGTGGCAGCGAGGAGATCCGGTGCACCAGCCCCGGCAGGCCGAGCCGCTCGCCCAGGGTGAAGTGCACCCGCACCACCTCGGCGGGATCCAGGCCCTCGCGGTCGGCGACGTCGATCGCGCCGAGCAGCATCGAGGCCGGCGCCAGCACCGCGACCCGGGTGGCGAGCTCCTCGGGCACCCCGTCGTCGACCAGCCGCTCCAGCCGGGCGTGGTACGCCGCGAGCTCGCGCCCGACCATCAGCTCCGGCAGCCGCGCGAGCACCGCCTGCACCGGGCCCCGGAAGCGCTCGACGGTGCCGATGCTGTCCAGCGGTCCGCGCCGGGTGGTGACCAGCCAGCGCGAGGCGCGCTCGACGAGCGTGCGCATCTCCAGGCGCATCCGGGTCTGCAGGGCGGCGTCGATGCGGTTGTCGTAGGCAGCGATCTCGCGGCGCAGCTCCAGGGAGCCGAACATCTCCCGGGCCACGAAGTTGGCCAGCGTCAGCTCCGCGGCGGAGGCAGTGGTCTCCCCCGCCAGCCGCGGCCAGAACGTGGTCCCGGCGCCGTTGACCAGGTCGTTGACGACCTGGGTCACGATGATCTCGCGGCGCAGCGGGTGGACCTGCACCTCCTCGGGGAAGCCCTCGCGCACCGCCCGCGGGAAGTAGCTCGACAGCTCGCGGGCCAGGTAGGGGTCCTCGGGCAGGTCGGTGGCGAGCAGCTCGTCGGCCAGCACGATCTTGGTCCAGGCCATCACCACCGACAGCTCGGGCACGGTGAGCCCCTCCCCACGGTCCAGGCGGGCGGCGACCTCGCGGCGGCTCGGCAGCCCCTCCAGCTCCCGGTTGAGCACGCCGCGGCGCTCGAGCTGGCGGATCCAGTCCTCGTGCACGTGCAGCATCGACGGCGCGTGGTGGGCGGAGTTGGCCAGGGCGAGGTTCTGCTCGGCGTTGTCGTGCAGCACCAGCGCGGCGACCTCGTCGGTCATCTCGGCCAGCAGCGTGTTGCGCTGCTTGGTGGTCAGGTCGCCGCCGCGCACCACCCGGTCGAGCAGGATCTTGAGGTTCACCTCGTGGTCGGAGGTGTCCACGCCGGCGGAGTTGTCGATGAAGTCGGTGTTGATCCGCCCGCCCGTGCCGGTGCCGCCCTCGCGGGCGTACTCGACCCGGCCGGCCTGGGTGAGGCCCAGGTTGCCGCCCTCGCCGACACAGGCCGCACGGACCTCGCGGCCGTCGACGCGGATCGCGTCGTTGGACTTGTCCCCGGCGTCGGCGTGGCTCTCCGCGGAGCCCTTGACGTAGGTGCCGATGCCGCCGTTCCACAGCAGGTCGACCGGCGCGCACAGGATCGCGCGCATCAGCTCGGCAGGTGTCATCGTCTCCACGTCGTCGCCCAGGCCCAGCGCGGCGCGCACCTGCGGGGTGATCTCGACCTTCTTGGCCGAGCGGGACACCACCGCGCCGCCCTCGGAGATCAGGCCGCGGTCGTAGTCCTGCCAGCTGCTGCGCGGCAGCTCGAAGAGCCGGCGCCGCTCGGCGTACGACGCGGCCGCGTCGGGCGTCGGGTCGAGGAAGATGTCGCGGTGGTCGAAGGCCGCGACCAGCCGGGTGTGCTCGGAGCAGAGCATGCCGTTGCCGAAGACGTCGCCGCTCATGTCGCCGATGCCGACCGCTGTGAAGTCCTCGCGCTGGCAGTCGATGCCGCGCTCGCGGAAGTGGCGCTGCACCGAGACCCAGGCGCCGCGCGCGGTGATGCCCATCGCCTTGTGGTCATAGCCCACCGACCCGCCGGAGGCGAACGCGTCACCGAGCCAGAAGTCGTAGTCGGCGGCGACCGCGTTGGCGAGGTCGGAGAAGGTCGCCGTGCCCTTGTCGGCGGCCACCACCAGGTAGCTGTCGTCGCCGTCGTGGCGTACGACGTGCGGCGGCGGCACCGTCTTGGCGTCCACCCGGTTGTCGGTCACGTCGAGCAGCCCGCAGATGAAGGTGCGGTAGCAGGCCTGCCCCTCGGCCAACCAGGCCTCACGGTCCCCGGGCGCCGGCAGCTGCTTGGCGTAGAACCCGCCCTTCGCCCCGACCGGCACGATCACGGTGTTCTTCACCATCTGCGCCTTGACCAGCCCGAGCACCTCGGTGCGGAAGTCGTCGCGCCGGTCCGACCAGCGCAGCCCGCCGCGGGCCACCGCGCCGAAGCGCAGGTGCACGCCCTCCACCCGCGGGGAGTACACGAAGATCTCATACGACGGGCGCGGCTCGGGCAGCTCCGGGATCGCGGCGGGCTCGAGCTTGAGGGAGATGTAGGGGCGCGGGCCGCGGTCCGGGTCGTCGTCCAGGGGGCGGAAGTAGTTGGTCCGCAGCGTGGCGCGCACGTGGGTCAGGTAGGAGCGCAGCACCCGGTCGTGGTCCAGGCTCACCACCGCGTCCAGCGCGGCGGCGATCTGCTGCTCGAGGTCGTCGACGAGCGCGACCCGGTCCTCGGCCTCCGGCTCCAGCCCGGAGGCGGGGTCGAAGCGGGCCTCGAAGAGGCGCACCAGCAGCCGGGTGATGTCGCTGTTGGCGACCAGCGCCTGCTGGATCGTGGAGAGCGCGAACGGCGATCCGCCCTGGCGCATGTACTTGGCGTAGGCGCGCAGCAAGGTGGCCTGACGCCAGGTGAGCCCGGCGCCGAGCACCAGCGCGTTGAACCCGTCGGTCTCGTTGAAGCCCTCCCACGAGGCGCGGACCGCGTCCTGGAACAGCTCGTGGCCGTGGGCCGGCAGCTCGCCGTCGTGGCGCAGGCCGAAGTCGTAGACCACGAAGCGCCGGTCCTGGCCCTCGAGCTCGTAGGGCCGCTCGTCGATCACCTCCACGCCCATCGAGGACAGCATCGGCAGCACCCGCGACAGCGAGAGCGGCGGTCCGACCCGGTAGAGCTTGAGCCGCATCTCGCCGCGGTCGGCGTCGGGGGTCTGGTGCAGGGCCAGGTCGATGCCCTCCTCGCCCGGGATCGCCTCCAGGCGGGCGGCGTCGACCGCGCCGCTGCGCGGGGAGAAGTCCTCCTTGTAGGCCTCCGGCCAGGCGTCGGCGAAACGGCGGCCGAGGCGGGCGCCGACCTCCTCGCCGTACTCGCTGATGACCGCGCCGAGGAAGTCGTCGCGCCACGACCGCGAGGCCTCGGCGAGACGCCGCTCGAGGTCGGCGGTGTCGATCTCGGGCGGCTCGGTGCCCTCGGGCAGGTGCACGACGAAGTGCACCCGCGCGGTCGTGGACTGGTTGATCCCGACGGTGAACTCCGTCGACACCGCGCCGAGCTGGTCGCGCAGGATCCGGGCGAACCGCTCCCGCACCGTGGTGTTGTAGCGGTCGCGCGGGAGGTAGACGAGCACCGAGACGTAGCGGCCGTAGGTGTCGGTGCGGGTGAGCACCCGCACCGCCCGGCGCTCCCGGGCGTGCATCGCGGCCTCGGCCAGCGGCGCGAGCTCATCGATGCTGGTGTGCAGCAGCTCGTCGCGCGGATAGGTCTCCAAGGTGTCCATCAGCGCCCGACCGGCATAGCTGCGCGGGTCGAAGCCGCTGCGGCGCAGCACCGCGGCGGCCCGCTCGCGCAGCAGCGGGATCCGCACCAGCGACTCGGCGTACGCCGAGCTGGACAGCAGACCCAGGAACCGGCGCTCGCCCACGACCTCCCCCGCGGCGTCGAACACCTTCACGCCGACGTAGTCGAGGTACGCCGGGCGGTGCACGGTGGCGCGGGAGTTGGCCTTGGCGAGCACCAGCAGGGTCTTCTCGCGGGCCTTGGCCCGCACCCGCGGCGGCAGCACCCCGGCCTCGGGCGACATGTCCGGGTCGGGGCGCAGGATGCCCAGGCCGGTGCCGGGGACTGCGCGCAGCCGGTCCTGCCCGCCGTCGCGGCACAGCTCGTACTCGCGGTAGCCGAGGTAGGTGAAGTGGTCGTCGGCGAGCCAGCGCAGCAGCTCGCGGCTCTGGCGGACCTCCTCCGGGTCCAGGCCGGCGGGCGGCTCGGAGCCGAGCTCGGCGACGATCTCCAGCATCCGGCCGCGGGTGCGCGACCAGTCCTCGGTGGCGTCGCGGACGTCGCGCAGCACCGCCTGGACCCGCTCGACGACCTCCTCGACGTCACCGCCCTCGGCGATCCGGCTGACCTCGATGTGCATCCAGGACTCGCGCACCACCCCGCTCTCCGGGACCCGAGCCCCGTCGCGCACCGGGCCGAGGGAGACCAGCTCCCCGGTGATGTCGCGGACCACGTCGAACTGCGGGTGGATCACCACGTGCACCTCGCGCTGCTGGCGCGAGAGCTCCATGGTCAGGGAGTCGACGAGGAACGGCATGTCGTCGACGACCACCTCGACCACGGAGTGGCCGGCCGCGGCCCAGCCGTCCTCGGCCAGGGTCGGGGTCACCACCCGCACCGCGGCGGTGCCCTGCGGGCGGGCCTTCGCCAGGCGGTAGTGGCTGGCCAGCGCGCCGTACACGTCCACGGCGGCGCGCCCGAGCATGTCCTCGGGCGCCACGTGGCGGTAGTAGTTCGCCAGCAGCGCGTCGATCTCGTCGGGGGGCGGGCCACCGCTCCCCCGGCTGCCGCGCGCCACCTGCGCAGCCTGCTCGACCAGCTCGGACTTCTGGACCACCTGCGTCGACACTGACACGCCCCTGACCCTAGGCCGCGGGTGTGACCGAGCCAACTCTCCTCGCCGACGCGGCCGCTCAGAGCGTCGAGCGCAGCTCCCACAGCAGCGGGTAGTACTGCAGCGGCACCCGCCCGCGCAGGTAGCCCGCGCCGCTGGACCCGCCGGTGCCGGAGCGCGCCCCGATCATCCGCTCGACCATCACCACGTGCCGGGCCCGCCAGGCCGCCGCCAGCTCGTCGTGCTGCAGCAGCGCCTCGGCCAGCGACCAGACCTCGGCGTACCCCTCCCGGTCGCGGTACGCCGTGCGCAGCGAGACGCTCACCTCCTCCTCGGTGGCGGCGGCGAGCCCCTGGGCGCGCAGCACGTCGAGGAAGGCGTCCCACAGGGTCGGCTCCGCGAGCCGTCGGGCCAGCCGCTCCTCCTCCTCGCTCGTCAGTCCGCGGAAGCGCTCGAGGTAGCCGGGGTCCTGGGCGCCGGAGAGGAACTCCAGCTCGCGGAACTGCACGGACTGGAAGCCGCTGGCCGGCGCCAGCCGCTGGCGGAACTCCAAGAAGTCCTGCGGGGTCATCGTCTCCAGCACGTCGATCTGCTGCACCAGCACCCGCTCGATCACGTGCACCCGCTGCAACAGGTGCCGCGCCCACCACACCCGCCCGTCGCTCATCGCGTCGCGGGCGGCGCCGAGCTCGTGCAGCAGCTGCTTGAACCACAGCTCGTAGACCTGGTGGATGGTGATGAACAGCAGCTCGTCGTGCGCCGGCGGGTCGGACTCCAGGTGCTGGGCGTCCAGGAGCTGCGGCAGGCGCAGGTAGCTGCCGTAGGTCAGCTGCGCGCCCTGCTCGCCGAAGGAGACGAACGGCTCGCGCGGATCGGCGTCCATCCGGGCACGGTAGCCCGCGCGGGCCGCGATCGCGACGCATGGCACGATCGCGCTCGACCCGCACCACCGTGAAGGAGCTGGAGCCCATGGGCACCCGTGTGAGCCACACCCTGACCTACGACGCGCCGCTGGCCGACGTCCGCTCGATGCTGCTCGACCCCGCCTTCCGCGAGGAGGTGTGCGCACGCTGCAAGGTCCTCAGCTCCACCTCGACCCTCGAGCCGCTGCCCACCGGGCACCGGATCACCATCGAGCAGGTGCAGTCCGCGAGCGGGCTGCCGTCGTTCGCGACCAAGATCGTTGGCGACACGATCCGGATCGTGCAGGTCGAGACCTGGGCCGCACCCGAGCGCGCGGACGTCGAGGTCACGATCCCGGGCAAGCCCGGTGAGATCACCGGCAGCATCGTGCTGAGCGAGTCCGGCGGCGTCACCACCCAGCAGGTCGAGCTCGACGTCCGGGTCCGGATCCCGCTGGTGGCCGGCAAGATCGAGAAGCTGGTCGGCGAGATGCTGGCCAAGGCGCTGACGGTGGAGAACACCGTCGGGCGCGAGCGCCTCGCCCGCGCCGCCTGAGCGGGTCAGTCGCCCTCCATGTGCGGGTAGCGGTAGTCGGTCGGGGGCACGAAGGTCTCCTTGATCGAGCGCGGCGAGGTCCAGCGCAGCAGGTTGCTCGCGGCGCCGGCCTTGTCGTTCGTGCCCGACGCCCGCCCACCGCCGAAGGGCTGCTGGCCCACGACCGCGCCGGTCGGCTTGTCGTTGACGTAGAAGTTGCCGGCGGCGAAGCGCAGCCGCTCGCTCGCCCAGGCGATCGCGCGCCGGTCGCGGGCCACCACCGCCCCGGTGAGCGCGTACGGCGCGAAGGACTCCATCTGGTCCACGACCGTCTCGAAGTCGGCGTCGTCGTAGACGTGGACGGCCAGGATCGGGCCGAAGTACTCGGTGCGGAACATCTCGTCGGTCGGGTCGCCGCCCTCGACCACCGTGGGGCGCACGAACCACCCGACCGAGTCGTCGCACTGGCCGCCGGCGAGCACCCGCAGGGAGTCGCTGGCTCGGGCGCGCGCGATCGCGGTCTCGTGCTTGGCGAACGCGCGGGCGTCGATCACCGCGCCCATGAAGTGCGACAGGTCGCGCACGTCGCCCATGCTGAGACTCTCCACCTCGGCCACGAGGTCGTCGCGGATGCGGTCCCACACCGAGCGGGCGACGTACGCACGTGACGCGGCGGAGCACTTTTGGCCCTGGTACTCGAAGGCGCCGCGGACCAGCGCGGTGCGCAGCGCGTCGGGGTCCGCGGAGGGGTGGGCGAGGATGAAGTCCTTGCCGCCGGTCTCGCCGACCAGGCGGGGGTAGGCGCGGTAGGAGGCGATGTTCTCCCCGACCGTGCGCCACAGGTGCTGGAAGGTCGGCGTCGAGCCGGTGAAGTGGATGCCGGCCAGGTCGGGGTCGCCCAGCACCACCTCGGAGACCGCCACCCCGTCGCCGGGCAGCATGTTGATCACCCCGGGCGGCAGCCCGGCCTCCTCGAGGAGCTCCATCGTCAGCGAGGCAGCGAGCTGCTGGGTCGGCGACGGCTTCCAGATCACGGTGTTGCCCATCAGCGCGGGCGCGGTGGGCAGGTTGCCGGCGATCGCGGTGAAGTTGAACGGCGTGATCGCATAGACGACCCCCTCGAGCGGGCGGTGGTCGGTGCGGTTCCACACGCCGGGGCTGTTGGCGATCGGCTGCTCGGCGAGGATCTGGGCGGCGTAGTGGACGTTGAAGCGCCAGAAGTCGATGAGCTCGCAGGCGCTGTCGATCTCGGCCTGCGCCACCGTCTTGGACTGCCCGAGCATCGTGGCGGCGTTGAGGCGCTGGCGCCACGGCCCGGCCAGCAGCTCGGCCGCCCGGAGCAGGACCGCGCCGCGCTCGTCGGCCGGCATCGCCCGCCAGCCCGGCGCCGCGGCCCGGGCGGCCTCCAGCGCCGCACGCGCGTCGTCGTGGGTGCTCGCGCGCGTCACGCCCAGCACGTGGGCGTGGTCGTGCGGCTGCACGACGGGGATCTCCTCACCCCCGCCGGACACCCAGCGGCCGCCGATGTGGGCGGGCAGGTCGCGGGCGCCGGCCGACAGGTGCTCGAACTCGGTGCGCAGCGCCGCGCGCTCCGCGCTGCCGGGCGCGTAGGTCAGGATCGGCTCGTTGACGGGGGTGGGCGGCGTCGTGAGGGCGTCCATGGGCCGACTCTCTCACCCGGTCCGCGGCCCTCCAAGGGTTTCGCCCCGGCGGCCGCGGCCGCTTTAGAAGGCGGAGCCGTCGAGCAGCTGCGGGATCTCCTGGGTGGCGAACCAGGCCAGGTCGTCGTCGGGGTCGGGCTCGGCGTCGATGTCGACGTGGACGGCGACCAGGTCGCGCAGCGGCACGGCCGCGTCGGGGTCGGCGACCTCCGCGACCAGCACCACGCGCCGCCCGGGTGCGCCCAGCAGCTCGGCGGAGGCGAGGGCGGCCTCGGTGAGCGCGGCGTACTCGCCCTCCTCGGTCTCGTCGGGGGCGACGAACCGGTCCTCACCGGCCGGCACCTCACCGGCGGCGACGTGCGCGGCCAGTCCCTCGAGGGTGGTGGGGACGTAGACCCGGGTGCTCATGACTGCTTCTCCTTGGTGCGCCGCCGCCCGCGCGGCGCCTTCGGCCGCCCGCCGGTCACGGTGTCGAGCAGCTCGTCGAGCGCCTCGCCGATGCTCTGGGCGAGCACGTCGGCGTCCGGGACCAGGTCGCGGTCGGCGGTGATGCCGTAGTAGACCTGCCCGTCGTACGACGTGACGCCGATCGCGACCGTCTGGCCCGGCAGCAGCGACGGGACGGGGTAGGTCGCGACCATCCGGGACCCTGCGGCGTAGAGCGGGGTCTGCGGGCCGGGCACGTTGGTGACGGTGAGGTGGAAGCCGCGGCGCCGCTGGGCGGCCGCGACCCGGGCGCCGATGGCGTGGAAGGTCGCCGGCGCGAAGCCGGCGATGCCGGCGAGCCGGTCGGCCGCGACCGCGCGGCCGGTCTCCTGGTGGAGCTTGAAGGAGTAGGAGACCTGGTGCAGGCGGACCACGGGGCTCGGCTCGCCGACGGGCAGGTCGACCTCGTGGGCGGCGATCTGCGAGCCGAGCGAGGTCGCCTCGAGCTCCTCGTCGATGACCGAGACCGGCACGACCGCGCGCACCTTGCGCAGGCCGGCAAGCGACTCCGCGCGGTTCATCAGCCAGGCCCGCAGGCCGCCAGCGACGCTGGCCAGCACGACGTCGTTGACGGTGCCGCCGTGCGCGGTGCGGATGCGCCGGTGGTCCTCCAGCGGGCGGGCCACGCCGACCACGCGGCGCTGCTGGGACAGCGGGCCGCTGAGCGGGGTGACCCGCTCCGGCGGCCGGCCCGAGAGGCCGGTGGCGACCCGGGCGACCCGGTGGGCGGACTCGTCGGCGCCGCGCAGGACCTCCTCGGCGCGGCTGCGGGCGGTGTCGAGCAGAGTGGTGCGGTCACGCAGGTGGTCGCGCAGGGCGCCGACGACCAGGGAGGTGGGCGAGGGGCCGCGGTCCGGGCGCCACGGGTCGGCGCCGAGCTCCTTGGGCTCCGGGGAGGTGTCGAGCAGCACCTGGCCCAGCTCGACGGTGTCCACCCCGTCCACCAGCACCTGGTGGGACTTGTAGAGCAGCGCGACGTGGCCCTCGCTGAGGCCCTCGATGAAGTAGACCTCCCACAGCGGCCGGTTGCGGTCGAGGGGTCGCGACACGATCCGCGCGACCAGCTCGCGCAGCTGGTCGGCGCTGCCGGGGCGGGGCAGCGCCGAGCGCCGCACGTGGAACTCCAGGTCGAAGTGGGGGTCGTCGACCCACACCGGGTTGGCCAGCCGACCGGGCACCGACTGCAGGCGCTGGCGATAGCGCGGGACGAACGAGATCCGCTCGGAGATCAGCTCGCGCAGGCACTCGTGGTCGAACCCGCGCTCGCCGGGCTCGAAGATCTCGACCGTCGCGTTGTGCATCGGCGTCGCCGGGGTCTCCTCCGCCAGCAGCGCCAGGTCTCGTGGGCGCAGTCGCTCGCTCATCCGCCACGCCCTTCCCTCGCCGGTCCGGGCCGCCAGGCCCCCCACTTGCTCCGCATGGGATTCTGACAGACGTCGCGCCCCGGACGGCGCAGCAGCCGTCCGACACGTGCAGACGCCCGCACCCCACCGTGAAGAGGATGAGGAAGTGTCCCCCATGCGCCGTTCGATCGCGATCCCTGCGGTCCTCGCCACCTGCCTGTTCTTCGCCGCCTGCGGGGAGGACGACAGCGACTCGCCCACGGGCGACGCGGCCCCGCAGGTCATCGAGGTCACCATCCAGGACGGCACCGTCACCCCGAACGGCGAGCGCGTCCGGCTCGAGCAGGGCCAGGACGTGGAGTTCCTGATCGACGCCGACAAGGCCGGCGAGCTGCACGTGCACACCGACGGCGAGGGACAGACCCTCCCCTACAACAAGGGCGTGAGCACCCTGGAGCTCCCCCTCGACGAGTCCCCGGGCCAGATCGAGGTGGAGACCCACGACCCCGACGTCGTGGTCGTCCTGCTCGAGATCCGCTGAGGTGCCCGCCGACGGGCTGACACTGGCGCACGGCATCGGCGGGGCCAAGGACCTGCCGATCTCCCCCGAGCTGGCGATCGCCGGCGCGGTGGCGGCGCTGGTGCTCTCCTTCACGGTCCTCGCCGTGGCGTGGCGTACGCCGCGCTTCGACGGCCCCCGCAGCGGCCGGCCGGTCCCGCGGCTGGGCCGGATCGTCCTCTCGACGCCGTTCCGCGTCGCCGCGCGGGTGCTCGGCATGGCGCTGTTCGTGTTCGCCGCCGTCGCCGCGCTCTTCGGTGAGAACCTCCTGACCAACCCGATCTTCGGGATCTTCTACGTCTGGTGGTGGGTGGGCCTGGTGCCCGCCTCGTTCTTCCTCGGCCCGGTCTGGAAGGCGATCAGCCCGGTCCGCACCATCAACCTGCTCGTGGCCCGGGCTACCGGGTCGGACCCCGACCGCGGCCTGTTCGACTACCCCGCCCGGCTCGGCTACTGGCCGGCCGCGCTGGGCCTGTTCGCGTTCGTGTGGCTGGAGCTCGCCTACGTCTACTCCACCGAGCTCGGTCCGGTGCGGCTGTGGTGCGCGGCGTACGTCGCGATCATGCTCATCGGCGGCGCACTGTTCGGCAACACCTTCTATGAGAAGGCCGACCCCTTCGAGGTCTACTCCACCCTGGTGGCGAAGATGTCGATCTGGGCGGTGCGCGACGGGCAGCTGGTGGTGCGCACCCCGCTGTCCAACCTCGACTCTGCCGAGGTCGGCCCGGGCCTGGTGGCGGTCGTGTCGGTGCTGTTCGGCAGCACCGGCTACGACTCGTTCCGGGAGAGCACGTACTGGCTGAAGTTCATCCAGAACAACGAGACGATCACGACCACCCCGTGGCTCGGCGAGTGGATCGGCACCTTCGGCCTGCTGGCCATGGTGCTGCTCGTGGGGCTGATCTTCGTGGTCGCGACGATGGCGACCGGGGTGCTGTCGGACCCCGAAGGTGGTGCGCGCGGCCGCTGGGCGGTACGCCGCCGGCTGCCGAACCAGTTCGCGCACTCGATCGTGCCGATCATCGTGGGCTACATCGTGGCCCACTACTTCACCTACCTGGTGGAGATGGGCCAGCTGACCCTGATCCAGGCCAGCGACCCGCTCAGCAACGGCAGCAACCTCTTCGGCACCGGCGACTGGAAGGTGAACTACGGCCTGGCCGATCACCCGACGTTCATCGCCAACCTCAAGGTCGTCGCCGTGGTCATCGGCCACGTGCTCGGCGTGATCTCCGCGCACGACCGCGCGGTCCGGCTGCTGCCGCCGCGCCACCAGCTCACCGGCCAGCTGCCGCTGCTGTTCGCGATGGTCGCCTTCACCGCCGGCGGGCTCTACCTGCTCTTCGCGTCCTGACGCTCCTCGCCGGCGCCCCGAGCAGGGCGTCGGCGAGGGCGCCGACGCCGCGGGTCAGCGCGGAGTCCCCACCGTCGAGGAACGTGCGGCCGGTGAGCAGTGCCCGGTCGGTCGCGGCCCGGTCCTCGGGCAGGAAGTGCAGCCCGGCGAGAGGCACGAAGCCCGCCACCATCGACGCGACCTCGCGCTCGGACCATCCCAGCGTCGGGCGCATCCGGTTGAGCACCACCCGCAGCGGCGCGGTCACGCCGTTCTCGCGCAGCTCCACCAGCGCGCGCGCCAGCCTGGCCAGCCCCACGGGATCGGGGGCGCCGACCACCACCACCTCGTCGGCCGACTCCAGCGCGGCGAGCGTGAGCTGGTGGCGCGCCGGGCGCGGTCCGACGTCGGCCAGCGGATCGCTCTCCAGGCTGGCCCCGGTGTCCACGACGACCTGCCCGGCGGCGCGAGCGACGTCGAGGAGCACCTCGAGCGCGCCCGGCCGGACCTCGGTCCACCGGTCCGGGCGCGGGAGCCCGGTGATGACCGACAGGTCCGCGCCGATCGAGCGCTGGACGGTGGCGAAGCGGTCGGCGAGCTGTCCCGCCGCGGCCAGCCGGGCGGCGGCCAGCAGCCCGGAGACCTCATCGAGGATGCCGAGCTGTTGGGAGATGCTCGCGGCCTGCGGGTCGGCGTCGACCAGCACCGTGCGCAGTCCCCGGCGAGCCAGCTCGGCGGCCAGGCCCACCGCGACCGTCGAGCGCCCCGGGGCGCCGGCGGGGCCCCACACCGCGACGATGCGACCCGGGCGCCCGGGGGCCGAGCCCGCGGCGGCGTCCCCGCGGTCGTCCGGCAGGTCCTCGGCCGCCGGCTGCGTCGGGGGCTGCTCGCGGGCCGCCAGGACGGCGCCGGGCAGGTCCTCCAGCCCGTCCTCGCCGAGCACCGAGGCGATCCCCAGCCGGACGGCGTGCAGGCGCGCGGCGTCCGCAGGAGTCGTGCGCGCCGCGACCGCCACCGCGCGTACGCCGTGGGCCCGCAGGTGCTCGATCGCCGGCCCGTCGAGGCCGGGGGCGTCGAGCCCGACCACCGCGACGTCGGCCTGCCCCGCGGAGGCAACGGCGAGCAGGTCGTCGACGTCCACGCACCGCTTCAGCACCACCACGCCGGTGGTCTCCCCCAGCAGCGTCATCGCCCGGGACTCCCAGGCCGCACCCGCCGCGACCACCAGGACGACGACGGGGGCGCGCACGCTCACCGACCCAGGGTCACGGTGACGACGGCATCGCCGCTGCGTCCGAGCCTGTCGAAGAACGCGGCCACGTCGGACTCCTCGACGGCGAGCACCAGCTGGCGCCGGCCGCTGACGCCGTAGGCCTCGTCGGGCGCCGGCACCTCGACGACCGCCACGTCGTCGAGCGCCGGCCCGGCGGCCAGGGTCGCGGGGTCGACCCCCGCGCCCGCGACGAGATAGACATCCACGGTCGACCCCGGTCCGACGGCCGGCGGGACCTGGTCGACGGCCACCGGCACCTGGACGGTGCCGGCGTCGGCCGCGGGGCCCACCGCCGAGCGCGGCAGCAGCTCACCGGCCCCGACCGCGCGCAGCAGCCGCAGGTCCGCGGGGATCTCCTCGTCGGCGGTGAAGTACCCCTCGAGGTCGGCCTCGTCGGCAAAACCGACCTCGTGGGCGACCAGGTCGGCAGCGGTGAGGACGTCACCGGCGCCGAGGTCCTCCGACACGGCCCAGACCGGCACCCGGTCGTCGGCCGCGGCGAGGAGCCGCGAGCCCAGGACCACCGACACCGCGACGAGCGCCACCCCTGCCCACATGCGCGGGTCGCGCCACCCCGGACGGCGCGTGCGCGTGGCCGCCGGGACGGCGGACGCGGCGACCTGACCGGGTGCTCTCGACACGGCGCCCATCATGCCCAGCACGGCTGTTGCGGACACCTGGTCCTCCACAGGACCGACCGGGGTGCTGCCAGCAGGGGGACCCGGGTGCGACGATGTGGCCATGGCCGGCACGCCCCGCTTCCTCACCCTCGCCGACGTGGCCGAGGTGCTCAACACCTCCGCGGCGCAGGTCTATGCCCTCGTGCGTCGCGGCGAGCTGCCCGCCATCAAGATCGGCGGACGCGGGCAGTGGCGCGTGGAGTCCGCCCAGCTCGAGGAGTTCATCGAGCGGATGTACGCCGAGACCCGCACGTTCGTCGACGAGCACCCGTTCGTGGAGGCCGAGCCGAGCGCAGATCCCCGTCCCTGAGCGGGATCGGCGCGCTCGACCGGGTCAGCCGACCTCGGAGTCGAGCTCGACCTCGACCAGGCGCTCCTGGCCCTCGCGCACGACGGTGAACTCCACGGTCTCCCCCGGCTGGTGGGTCCGGATCGCCACGATCAGCGCGATGCCGTCGCTCACCCGCTCCCCGTCGATCGCCACCACCAGGTCACCGGCCTCCAGGCCGCTGTCCTCGGCCGGGCTCCCGGCCATCACCGAGTCGATCTCGGCGCCCGCGCCCTCCTGGCGACCGGTCTGGACCTTTGCCCCGATCACGGGGTAGCGCGCCTCGCCGGTGCGCAGGATCTGGTCGGCGGTGATGCGGACCTGCTCGATCGGGATCGCGAAGCCCACCCCGATGTTGCCGGACTCGTTGCCCAGCAGCGTGCCGCCGGTGGTGGCGATCGCGGAGTTCACGCCGACCACCTGGCCGCGCAGGTTGACCAGCGGGCCACCGGAGTTGCCGGGGTTGATCGCCGCGTCGGTCTGCACGGCGTTGATGTAGGAGGAGTCGTTCGCCGAGTCGCCGGTGGTGACCGGACGCTGGAGGGCGCTGACGATGCCCGCGGTGACCGTCGAGCTCAGCCCGAGCGGCGATCCGATGGCGACGACCGTCTCCCCCACCCGCAGCGCCTGCGAGGCGCCCAGCGCGGCGGGGGTCAGGCCCTCGGCGTCGGCGGCGTACAGCACCGCGAGGTCGTAGACCGGGCTGCGCCCCACGATCTCCGCGGAGTAGCGGTTGCCGTCCTGGTCGACGATCGTGATCGCGTCGTCGCCGCGGCCGGCCTCGGCCACGACGTGGTTGTTGGTGACGATGTGCCCCTGCTTGTCGAGCACGAAGCCGGACCCGGTGGCGCCGCCGCCCTCGCCGTCGACCTCCGCGAGGATCTGCACGGTGCTGGGCAGCAGCTCCTGGGCGACCGCGGCGACCGAGCCGTCGTCGCCGTCCAGCGGCGGCAGCTCCATGAGGTCGACCCCGGCGAGGCCGGCGCTCACGACGCCGGGCTCGCGCTCGGCCAGCTCCTCGTGCAGCACGGCGCCGCCGTACCCGCCGAGCAGGCCCACGGCGAGCGCGAGCACGGTGACCGCCGGCCACATCCAGCCGCTGGGCCGGGCACGCCGGTGCGCCGGCTGGGCCGGCTGGGGAGCCGTCGGCGCCGCGCCGTAGCCCACCCACGGCGGCGGTGCCGTCGGCCGCGGTCCGGCGGGCGGCGTCCAGGTCGGCGCCGCGGCCGTCGGGACGATCGGCTGGGTCGGCTCGCCCTCGCCGGAAGCGGGCCGGGGCGCGGGCTCGTCGTGGTCGTTCACTCCGCCATCATCACCCGCACCCCGAAATCACGGCACCGCGGCCGGGTGTCAGGGACGGTGGGGCACCGGCCCGAACAGGGGCGAGGGTCCCTGTGTCGGGGTGACGTGGTTGACCGAGGCAGGCGCCGGCGGGCGGTCGACCGGCGGGGCGGAGGACTGGCTGGACCCGAGCACGAGCACGCCCAGCACCGCGGCGCCGACCGCGCCGCCACCGACGGCCGCGACGGTCCCGCGGCGGGGCCGGCGGGAGGCGGCGGTGGCCAGGGCGAGATAGGCGTCCCCGGGAGGTACGCCGAGCCGTGCGTCCGGGTGCATCCCGGCACACGCGCCGCGCAGCGAGCCCTTCAGCCCGTCCGGTGCGTGGGCCTGCCCCATGGCCAGGCCGGCGAGGCGGGTCTTGACCCAGCCCTCGCGCTCCACCAGGTCCCGGCAGCTGTGGCACTGGTGCACGTGGGCCCAGGCGCGCTCGGCCTCGGCCTCCGGCAGCTGACCGTCGAGCAGGGCGCTGACGCGGGTCCCGAGGTGGCCGATCACTGTGCCCTCCCCCGTCCGAGCAACCGGTTCGTGGCACTGTCGGCCGGCTCGAGCACGTCGGGCGTCGGGCCGGAGTAGCGGGTGCGCCCCGCCGCCGGCGCCCGGTGCGCGAGCGCGGTGCGCAGCATCGCGCGCCCGCGGTGGATGCGGGAGCGGACGGTGCCGAGCTTCGCGCCGAGGATGTCGGCGATCTCCTCGTAGGCGAGTCCCTCGACGTCGCACAGCACGACGGCGGCACGGAAGTCCGGGGGCAGCGTGGCGAGCGCGGCCTCGACGTCGTCGTCGAAGCGCTGCTCGGTGTAGGCGGCCTCCGGGGGCAGCGAGGTGCTGGTGAGCCGGTCCGCGCGGGCGTCGGACAGCGCGTCGAACCGGATCCGCTGCTTGCGGCGGGCCTGGTCGAGGAAGAGGTTGGTGGTGATCCGGTGCAGCCAGCCCTCGAAGGTGCCCGGGGTGTAGCTCGACAGCGAGCGGAAGACCCGGACGAACACCTCCTGGGTGAGGTCCTCGGCGTCGTGCCGGTCGCCGGTCAGCCGGTAGGCGAGGCGATAGACCCGATCGGAGTGGCGCTCGACGACCTCGTCCCAGGTGGGCACCTCGGCGGAGGGGACGGCGTCCTGGTCTCGGTGGCTGTCCATCCCTGCTCCTTCGCCGCGCGACTCGGTCGGCGTCGCGTACCTCGTCCGCACTGGCGCTCTGACCTTCCTCACGCTAGGGGTGCTGCCTGAGAGGAACCTGACCGGCTCTCGTGCTGCAGAACGAACGACACGGAGGCGGTGTTCCCCCGAGCCGCACCGGCCTCGCGCCCGGTACGGTGAGCATGCACGTCCGCGACCTGCCCGCGATCCGGGCCGGCGACGTACCCAGGAGGCCGACATCACCACCAACCCGCCGACGAAGCCCGTCCAGGCATCGAGCTGGGCTCATGCCGAGACCTACGTGCCCGAGGACGAGGTCCTCGCCGCGGCGCGGGCCCGCGCCGCCGAGGTCGGAGTCGTCCCGATCGGTTCGGGCAGCGGCGCCGCGCTGCGCTTCCTGGCCTCCGTCCTGGAGGCCCGTGCGGTCGTCGAGGTCGGCACCGGCACCGGCGTGTCCGGGCTCTGGCTGCTGCGCGGAATGCGTGCCGACGGCGTGCTGACGACCGTCGACATCGAGACCGAGCACCAGCGCCTCGCGCGCCAGTCCTTCACCGAGGCCGGGATCCCGACCAACCGGGCCCGGACCATCTCCGGCTCGGCCCTCGACGTGCTGCCGCGCCTCACCGACGGCCACTACGACCTGGTCTTCTGCGACGGCGACAAGACCGAGTACTCCGCCTACCTCGCCGAGGCGATGCGCCTGCTGCGCCCCGGCGGCGTGGTGGCCTTCGACAACGCCCTGTGGCACGACCGGGTCGCCGACCCGGCCCAGCGCGACGAGGAGACCGTCGCCATCCGCGAGCTCGGCAAGGAGATCGCCGCTCACGACGAGCTCGTCTCCCTGCTGCTCCCCGTCGGCGACGGGCTGCTGCTCGCGAAGAAGGAGTGGAACCCCGAGACCCACTGAGGTCGGGGCTCCCCCACCGCTCGCCGCGACGGGCTCGGACCTGCTGGTCCGAGCCCGTCCGCGTCTTCCGTCACGTCCTCAGCGTGCGTTCGCCGGCTCCGGGGCCTCGGCGCCGTCCGCCGCGGGCCCGGAGACCTCGAAGCGCGTGGGCCACCAGAACCTGTCGCCGAGCAGCAGGGCCAGGGCCGGCACCAGGACCGTGCGGACCAGCAGGGTGTCGAGCAGGACGCCGATGCAGATGACCGTGCCGATCTGGGCCAGCACCACCAGCGGCAGCACGCCGAGCACGGCGAAGACCGCTGCCAGCACGATGCCCGCGCTGGTGATCACCCCGCCGGTCGCGGTCAGGGCCCGGAGCATGCCGCGGCGTGGGCCGTGGGTGCGTGCCTCCTCGCGTGCTCGGGTGACGAGGAAGATGTTGTAGTCCACGCCGAGCGCCACCAGGAACAGGAACGACAGCAGCGGGGTGCTGTTGTCCAGGGCGTCGAAGCCCAGCGGACCGGTGAACAGCCACCACGAGGCGCCGAGCGCAGCGACGTACGTCGCCAGCACCGTGAGCACCAGCAGCACCGCGGCGACGGGGGCGCGCAGGAGCGCCAGCAGCGCGCCCAGCACGAGCACCAGGATCAGCGGCAGGATCACCATCCGGTCCCGCACGGCGCCGGTGTTCTCGTCGACCGCCTGGGCCTCGGTGCCGGTGACGTGGGTGTCGTCGTAGTCCGCGAGCCGGTCGCGCAGCCGCTCGATGCCGTCGCGGACCTCCTGCGAGCCGGGGTCGCCGGCCAGGACCGCGTCGATCTGGGCCACGCCGCCGCCCTCCTCGGTGATCCGCGCGCCGCTGACCCCCTCGGTGTCGGCGATCGTGCGCAGCACGCCGCGGGTGTCCTCATCGCCGGTGACCACCCGCGCCGGGTCGATCACGCCGGCGGGGAAGGACTCGCTGACCCGCTGGAGCGCGGTGATCGCCTCGGGCTCGTCGAGGAACTGGTCCTCGGTGTCCAGCCCGGAGCGCAGGCCGAAGACACCTGTCGCGAGGATCGCCAGGAACACCAGCGAGGCGACGACGAACGCCGCGGGCCGGCGCGAGACCTGGTGCCCGATCCGGGCCCAGACCGAGGTGGTGCTGTCGACCAGCGAGGCCTCACCCACGTGCGGCACCTTCGGCCAGAAGATCCACCGCCCGAACAGCACCAGGGCGGCGGGCAGCACGACCAGCGCGGCGACGGCCGCCACGACGATGCCGATCGCGCTGGCCAGGCCCAGCCCGCGCGTGGTCGGTGTCAGCGAGAGCAGCAGCGTCAGCACGCCCAGCACCACCGTCGTGGCGCTGGCGAGCACCGCCGGCGCCGTACGACCCAGCGCGACGCGCATCGCCTCGTGGCGCGACTCGCGTCGGCGCAGCTCGTCGCGGTAGCGCGAGATCAGCAGCAGGGCGTAGTTGGTGCCGGCGCCGAAGACGAGCACCGACAAGATCCCCACCGTCGACTCGTCCCAGGCCACGTCGAGGCGCGCGAGCACCTGGGTGGCCAGGATCGCCGCGACCCGGTCGGCCACGCCGACCACGATGATCGGCACCAGCCAGAGCACCGGGCTGCGATAGGTGATCACCAGCAGGATCGCGACGATGCCGATCGTGGACAGCAGCAGGCGGACGTCGGCGCCGGCGAAGACCTCTGCGAGGTCGGCGCGCACGGCCGCCGGGCCGGTGACCTCCTCCTCGACCCCGTCCGGGACGCCCTGGGCGAGCTGGTCGCGCAGGTCGGCGACCACGTCGGAGTTCTCATCGGAGGTCGCGGCCTTGACCGGGACCACAGCGATGGCCGCGGTGCCGTCCTCGGACACCTGGAGCGGGCCGTCGGGGCCGACCGGCGCGGCCTTCACCTCGGAGGCCAGGCCGCGGAGCTCACCGAGGGCCGCGTCCTCCAGCTGGCCGCCCCCGGCGGCGCTGAAGACGACGACCGCGGTGCTCGCGCCCTCGTCGGGCAGCTGCTCCTGGAGCTCGGTGGCATAGGTGCTGTCCTGCCCGGCGGGCAGCGCGTCGAGGTCAGAGCGGGTGCGGTCGCCCTCGCCCACGAGACCGAGCATCAGCACCCCCAGCACCAGCGGGAGCAGCGCCACCAGCCAGGCGGTGCGGCGTCCGGTGATCAGCCTCGTCAGCCGACCGCCCGCGTGCTGCCCGGAACGGGCCGCGGTGTTGTCCATGAGCGCTCTCCCTGCATCCTTCTCGCCGCAATTCCTGATGGTTCGCTAACTTAGATACTAAGGAGGCGAGCAAATTGCCGGAGCAGCCGTACCAGACAGGCCCGATCCCCGCGTTGCGCGAGCTGATGACGCTGACCGGACGGGTGCGTCACCACCTCGCCCGGCGTGCGGGGCTGAGCGAGACCGAGCTGCTCGCGCTCGACCACCTCTCCACCGGGGTGCGCGGCCCCGCCGAGCTCGCCCGCCTGCTCGACGTGAGCACGCCGGCCGCGACCGGCATCGTGGACCGTCTCGAGCGCCGCGGGCACGCCGTACGACGCGCGCACGAGGCGGACCGCCGGCGCACCGAGGTGCACATGACCCAGTCGGGGCGGGTCGAGGTGCGCGCCCAGCTCGAGCCGATGATCGGGGCGATGCACGACCTCGACGCGGAGTTCAGCCAGGAGGAGCTGGACGTGGTCGAGCGCTACCTGCGCGGCGCCCAGGGCGCGATGCGCGCACTGCTGGACGAGCCGGAGTCAGAGCCGCGCTGAGGCCTCGAAGCCGTCCCAGCCCTCCGCGACCCCGACGATCTCGCAGGGCTGCACGAGCACGGGCGGGCTGCCGATGATCCGAGAGATCTCCGAGCCCGCGACTGTCTCGGCCAGCTCGGCCTCGAAGTCCGCACACGCCTCGTCGGAGGCGAAGACGTAGACCGCCTCGAACCACTCCCCCGGCACCGTGCGCCAGACCTTGAACCGCAGCCCGGAGCGGCCGGTGTAGCTCGCGTGCTCGGCGCTCGCCACGTGGCGGGCGAGCTCCTGACCGACGCCGGCCGGGGCATCCCCCAGCGGCCAGCGCACGGTCAGGCCGTTCACCCGATGCCCGCCAGCGGTGACTCGCCGCCCAGCCACTGCAGCAGCGCCCGGGCGCCGAACCCCGTGGGCCCGGTCGTCCACTCGTGTCGCTCCTCCGGGGCATCGCCCACGGAGGCCACGTCGAGGTGGGCCCAGGGGACGTCGCCGACGAAGTGCTGGAGGAACAGCGCCGCGGTGATGGCGCCGGGTCCGCCGGCGGCGTTGTCGGCGTCGGCGACCTTGGAGGAGAGCTTGTCCTCATAGACCGAGGCCAGCGGGAAGCGCCACAGCTCCTCGCCCGAGGCCGCGCCGGCGGCGTCGATCGCTGCGGCGAGCCCGTCGTGGTTGGCGAAGAAGCCGCCGAGGTGCTGGCCGAGCGCGACCTTCATCGCGCCGGTGAGCGTGGCGACGTCGACGACCACGGCCGGGTCGAGCTCGCTGACGGCGTAGGCCAGCGCGTCGGCGAGGACCAGGCGTCCCTCGGCGTCGGTGTTGGTGACCTCGCTGGTGCGCCCGCCGTAGTGGCGCACCACGTCGCCGGGACGCATGGAGCTGCCCGACACGGCGTTCTCCGCCGCCGGGACCAGCCCCACGACGCGCACCGGGCAGTCGACGTCGCGCAGGGCGGCCATCGTGGAGAGCACCACGGCGCCGCCGGTCATGTCGCGCTTCATGGTGGTCATGGCCTGGGCGGGCTTGATCGACAGCCCGCCGGTGTCGAAGGTGATCCCCTTGCCGACGAGCACCACGGTGGGCGTGTGCCGCCCGGCCGTGCGGGGCACGTAGTCCAGGCGGATCAGGCGCGGCGGCGTCGCCGAGCCCTGACCGACCCCGATCACGCCGCCGAAGCCCTCGGCGGCGAGGCGCTGCTCGTCCCAGACGGTGGCCTCGAGGCCGGCCTCGGCGGCCAGCTCGACGGCCTGCTCGGCGAGCCAGGCGGGGTTCTTCAGGTTCGAGGGGACCGTCGCCAGCACGCGGGAGCGCCACCCGGCGCCGCCGATCGCGATCGCACGTCGTACGACGTGGTCCTCGGCGCCCGGGACGCCGGCGAGGACCACCCGGGTGACGGGCAGGTCCTCGGGCGGCGTGGAGCGCCAGTGGAAGACGAAGGAGCCGAGAATGGTCCCGACCACGAACGCCTCGATGCCCTCGGCGCCGGCGACCGCCGGGACCGAGGTGGCCACCGCGTCGCGGCGGCGTACTGCTCGGGCGAGCTCGGCGCCGGCGCGACGCAGGTCGGCCGGCCGGGCCGCACCCACCCCGACGAGCAGCACCAGGCGGAGCTCGGGGTTGTCTGGACCACCGGGCGCCACCGGCAGCGCGGTGACCTCGCCGGCGGCACCGGTGGCCCGCTCACCCTCGAGGAGCGCGAGGAGGTCGACGCCCAGCAGGGTGGCGAGCTCCTCGGCGCCCGGGCCGAGCAGGACACTGCCCGCACCGTCGGCGGGCAGGACCGGCACGGCCACCACGTCCACCCCGCGCACTGCACTCGGCCGCTGCTCGCTGATCGCGAACTGCGGAGGTGAGGGCTGCGCGGGGAGGACGGGGGTGGTCCGAGCGGAGGACGATCGTGCGGGTGTCAACGACCTAGCCCACGACATCCTTGAGAGCATTGCCGAGCGCACCGGCTTCCTCGGCGTTGAGCTCGACAACGAGACGGCCACCGCCCTCGAGGGGAACGCGCATCACGATGCCCCGCCCCTCCTTGGTGACCTCCAGCGGACCGTCGCCCGTCCGCGGCTTCATCGCCGCCATCCGGCACCTCTTCCTTGCGGTTGTCCCTGCACCGGATCGAGCGACCGCGGCGCGCGTGCTGGATCATTATCCCCCATCCCCGGAGTGACTGGGGCCACACCCCACGCAGTGCGTGCGGCGTGTTCTGGTCGGGTACGTCTTCAGGTTGCAGTACCGCAGTGGGGCAGACTGCCCGGATGACCGACTCCACCGTCCTGCTCGACCTCACCGACGGGGTCGCGACCGTGACCCTCAACCGTCCCGGGGCGATGAACAGCCTCGACGTCGCGACCAAGGAGCTGCTGCGCGACACGCTCCAGCAGGTCGCCGACGACCCGGCCGCGCGCTGCGTGGTGATCACCGGCACCGGTCGCGCGTTCTGCACCGGCCAGGACCTCAAGGAACACATCGAGATCCTGCACAGCGCCAGCAGCGAGCAGCTGTTCCGCACCGTCGAGGAGCACTACAACCCGATCGTCACCGCGATCGCCACCATGCCCAAGCCGGTGATCGCCGCGGTCAACGGCGTCGCGGCCGGCGCGGGCGCCAGCATCGCGATGGCCTGCGACCTGCGGGTCGTGGCCGACACGGCGGGCTTCAACACGGCGTTCGCCAACGTCGCGCTCTCCTGCGACACCGGCGCCAGCTACTTCCTGCCCCAGCTGGTCGGCAAGGCCCGCGCCCTGGACCTGCTGTTCTTCCCGCGCACCGTCGGCGCCGCGGAGGCACTCGAGCTCGGGCTGGCCAGCAAGGTGGTCGCGGCCGCGGACCTGGGTCCGGAGGTCGGGCTGCTGGCCCAGCGCCTCGCCGAGGGGCCGACCCTGGCCTATGCCTCGATCCGGCGGGCCGTGGACCACTCCGCAGGCCACGACCTCGCCGACTCGCTCGCCTTCGAGGGCCAGATGATGAACCTCACCGGCGCGAGCGCCGACCACCGCACCGCGGTCGCGGCGTTCGTGGCCAAGGAGCAGCCGGTCTACGAGGGGCGCTGAGCGGCCCTCGGGCCTCCTCAGACCACCTGGGTGACGTAGGCCCAGGTGAAGACGCCGACGCCGACGACCATCCCGAGATGGGCCAGCAGCGAGAGCCACGGCCCCTGCGACCAGCCGTCGCCGGACCCCTCCGCGGCGTGCTTGCCGCGCGCGGGCAGCCAGCGCATCAAGATGGCGAGGCCGGCGAGCCCGACGACCCACCACAGGCCGATCGCCACGATCCCGACCGTCGGACCGCCGAGCACCGTGTCGTCGCCGGCGACGAGGAACACCGTCCAGACGACCAGCGCGAGCACGCCGGCCACCGTGTGCAGGTCGAGCAGGCGTCGTCCCACCTGCAGCGTGCCGGCCGCCTGGGAGCCGCCGAGACGCAGGCGGGTCAGGACCACCACGACGGCCGCGAGAACGGTCAGGACGACGACGACAGACATGGGCACGGGGGGCAGTGTGCCCTACGCCGTCCCGGCCTCGCGATCGGACGGCGCCCCGGTGGACGGCGACCCGGTCGAGGACGGGCTCGTGGTCTCCCCCGGCGGCGTGGTGGCCGCGGGCTCGTCGAGCTGGCCCGCCAGGCGGTCCAGGAGCGCGTCCACCTCGGACATCCGGTAGCCGCGGAAGGCCAGCGAGAACCGCACCCGCCGCAGGTCCTCGGCGCGCACCGGACCCTCGGCGGGCACGAGGACGTCGGGGCGGTCGTCGTACTCCTCGGCCATGGGGGTGCCGCGTCCCGCGGCGACCACGGCCACCGCGCCCATGAGCAGGACCAGCGCGACGCCGAAGAACCACATCACTTCGGGTGCTCCTCGCGTGCGGCCCGCAGCAGGGCGACCGCCTCCTCGACGTCGTCGGTGATCGTGAGCATGTCGAGGTCGGACTGCTGGATCTTGCCCTCGGCGAGCACGGTGTCGCGCAGCCAGGCGATCAGCCCGGTCCAGTAGGCGGTGCCGAGCAGGATGATCGGGAAGCTGGTGACCTTGCGGGTCTGCACCAGGGTCATCGCCTCGAAGAGCTCATCGAGCGTGCCGACCCCGCCGGGCAGCACCACGAAGCCCTGGGTGTACTTCACGAACATCGTCTTGCGCACGAAGAAGTAGCGGAAGTTGACCCCGGAGTCGACCCACTCGTTGAGGCCGGACTCGAAGGGCAGCTCGATCCCGAGCCCCACGCTGAGGCCGCCGGCCTCGCAGCAGCCCTTGTTGGCCGCCTCCATCGCGCCGGGGCCGCCGCCGGTCACCACGGCGAAGTCGGACTCGGCGAGCGCGCGCCCGAGCTGCTCGCCCAGGGCGTACGCCGGGTCCTCGGGCGAGGTGCGCGCGGAGCCGAAGACCGCCACCGCCGGGCCGAGCTCGGCCAGCGCCCCGAACCCCTCGACGAACTCGGCCTGGATCCGCAGCACCCGCCACGGGTCGGCGTGCAGCCACTCGGCGGGGCCGCGGGTGTCCAGCAGCCGTTGGTCGGTGGTCGTGCCGTCGACCTGCGTGCGCCGCTGGATCACCGGTCCCTTGTACTTCGTCATGCCTCGCCTCCCAGCCAGGCGCGCAGCCGCGCCTCGCAACGCTCGATGTCGGCCACCGGCACGTGCTCGTCCTGCTTGTGGGCGAACAGCGGGTCGCCGGGTCCGTAGTTGACCGCCGGGACCCCCAACGCGGTGAAGCGGGCGACGTCGGTCCAGCCGAACTTGGGGGCCACCTCGCCACCGACGGCGGCGATGAAGGCCTGGGCCGCGGGGCGGTCCAGGCCGGGCAGGGCGCCGGGGGCACTGTCGGTCACCCGCAGCTCGAAGCCGTCGAAGACCTCCCGCACGAACGCGAGCGCCTCCTCCTCGCTGCGGTCCGGGGCGTAGCGGAAGTTCACCGTCACCACGCACTCGTCGGGGATCACGTTGCCGGCGACCCCGCCGCGGATGCCGACGGCGTTGAGGCCCTCGTGGTACTCCAGCCCGTCGATGACCGGGCGCCGCGCCTCGTAGGCCCGCAGCCGGTCGAGCACCTCCCCCGCGGCATGGATCGCGTTGACGCCGCGCCAGCTGCGCGCGGAGTGGGCGCGCTCGCCGGTGGTGGTGACCTCGACGCGCAGCGTGCCCTGGCAGCCGGCCTCGACGGCGGCGTTCGAGGGCTCCATCAAGATCGCGAAGTCGGCGCGCAGCAGCTCGGGGTCGCTCGCGGCGAGGTGGGCCAGGCCGTTGTGCTCCGAGGCGATCTCCTCGCCCTCGTAGAGCACGTAGGTCACGTCGCGCACCGGCTCGGCGAGGTCGTGGGCGAGCTTGAGGATGACCGCGTCGCCGCCCTTCATGTCGCAGGTGCCCAGGCCGTGCAGCACGCCGTCGACAAGGCGGCTGGGCAGGTTGTCGTTGACCGGCACGGTGTCGAGGTGCCCGGCGATGACGACGCGCTCGGGGCGGCCCAGCTCGGTGCGGGCGACGATGGTGTTGCCGCGTCGTACGACGTGGAGGTGGGCCAGGGGCTGCAGCGCGGCCTCGACGGCGTCGGCGATCGCGCGCTCCCCCAGGCTGACGGACTCGATGTCGACGAGCGCGGCGGTGAGGGTGACCGCATCGAGGCTCAGATCCAGCGTCGGGCGTCCGGTGTCCTGGTCGGTGGAGGTCATGGCTGAAGTCAACCAGCCGCCGGTCACCGTCGGCCCCCGCACCGGCACCCGGGTGCCCCGAACGACTACCGGATCGGTAGAACGCGTTCTAGTGTGACGGCCATGCGCCACGGAATCGTCCTGTTCACCTCCGACCGCGGCATCACGCCCGCCGCCCTGGGTCGGGCCGCCGAGGAGCGCGGGTTCGCCACGCTCTACGTGCCCGAGCACACCCACATCCCGGTGCGGCGCACGGCGGCGCACCCCGGCACGGGCGACGAGACGCTGCCCGACGACCGCTACGCGCGCACGCTCGACCCCTGGGTCTCGCTGGCGACGGTCGCGGCGGTGACGGAGCGGATCGGGTTGGCCACGGCCGTCGCGCTGCCCGTCGAGTCCGACCCGATCACGCTCGCCAAGCAGATCGCCACGCTCGACCATCTCTCCGGCGGGCGGGTCACGCTGGGCGCGGGGTTCGGCTGGAACACCGACGAGCTCGAGGACCACCACGTCCCGCCGGCCCGACGGCGCACGGTGCTCAAGGAGTACGTCGAGGCGATGCGGGCGCTGTGGACCCAGGAGGAGGCCTCCTACGCCGGCGAGCACGTCTCCTTCGGCCCGTCGTGGGCCTACCCCAAGCCGGTCGGCCGGGTGCCGCTGGTGATCGGCGCGGGCGGCGGGCCGAAGACCTTCCGCTGGATCGCCGCCCACGCCGACGGGTGGATGACCACGCCCCGCCAGACCGACATCAGCGCGAACATCGAGGCGCTGAAGAAGGCCTGGGCCGAGGCCGGGCGCAGCGGGCAGCCGGACATCCGGGTGCTGATCGCGTTCCGCCCCGACCCCGCCGACCTCGCCGCCTGGGAGGCCGCCGGGGTCACCGAGCTGATCTGGGGCGTCCCGGACGCCGCGCCGGACGGCGTACTCGCCCACCTGGACAAGCTCGCCGTCCGCCTCGGCCTCTCCTGACCCTTCGCCGATCAGGGTGGGTCAGGCCTTGCGGATCACCAGGGTCGCCTGCTCGCCGTCGCCGACCGTCACGGTGGTCGCGTCGGTCCCGGCGCCGTCGCCCGCGTCGCTCACGTCGTACGACGTCGCGAGGGTCTCGCCGGCCACGAGCTTCTCGTGGGTGCGGGCGGCCTCCTGGACGGTGGCGGAGCCGGCGATGCTGAGCGCGATCCGGTCGGAGACCTCCAGGCCGGCCTCGCGGCGGGCCTGCTGGACCGCACGGACCAGGTCACGCGCCAGGCCCTCGGCGGCCAGCTCCGGGGTGACAGCGGTGTCGAGCACGACGAACCCGCCGCCGGCGAGCATGCCCAGCGCGGTGTCGTCGCCGGTGGTGCCGGCCACGGTCTCCAGGGTGTACTCGCCCTCCTGGAGCACCAGGCCCCCGGCGGTCACGGTGCCGTCCTCGGCCACCGACCAGTCACCGCTCTTCGAGCCCTTGATCGCACGCTGGACGTCCTTGCCCAGGCGCGGCCCGGCGGCGCGCGCGTTGACGGTGAGCTTCTGCTCCACGCCGTACGCCGAGGCCTCGTCGGAGGCGGCGTCGAGCAGGCGGACCTGCTTGACGTTGAGCTCGTCGGCGACGATCGAGGTGAACCCGGCCAGGGCGGCGGCGTCCTCGACGACCACCGTCAGCGAGGCCAGCGGCAGCCGGTTGCGCAGCCCGGAGGCCTTGCGCAGCGCCGAGGCGGCCGAGCAGACCTCGCGGACCTGGTCCATCGCGGCGACGAGGGTGTCGTCGGCCGGCAGCTCCTCGGGCGTGGGCCAGTCGGTCAGGTGCACCGAGCGGCCACCGGTGAGCCCGCGCCAGATCTCCTCGGCGGTCATCGGCAGCAGCGGGGCGACCGTGCGGGTCACGACCTCCAGCACCGTCGCGAGGGTGTCGAACGCCTCGGGCGAGGCCTCCCAGAACCGGTCACGCGAGCGGCGGACGTACCAGTTGGTGAGCACGTCGATGAACCCGCGCGTGGTCTCGCAGGCGTCCGCGATCGCGTAGCCGTCGAGCTGCTCGGTCATCGTCTCGACGTACTGGCGGGTCTTGGCGAGCAGGTAGCGGTCCAGCGGGTCGCTCGAGGTGGTCGAGCGGCTCGCCTCGTAGCCCGCGCCGTCGTTGGCCGCGTTGGCGTAGAGCTGGAAGAAGTACCAGGTGTTCCACAGCGGGATCATCACCTGGCGCACCGAGTCGCGGATGCCCTGCTCGGTGACGACCAGGTTGCCGCCGCGCAGGATCGGGCTGGCCATCAAGAACCAGCGCATCGCGTCGGCGCCGTCGCGGTCGAAGACCTCGCTGACGTCGGGGTAGTTGCGCAGCGACTTGCTCATCTTGTTGCCGTCGCTGCCCAGCACGATGCCGTGGCTGATGCAGGAGCGGAACGCCGGCTTGTCGAACAGCGCCGTGGCCAGCACGTGCAGCGTGTAGAACCAGCCGCGGGTCTGGCCGATGTACTCCACGATGAAGTCGCCCGGGAAGTGGCCCTGCTTCTCGGCGGTGCCGTCGAACCAGTCGCGGTTCTCGAAGGGGTAGTGGTTCTGGGCGAACGACATGGAGCCCGAGTCGAACCACACGTCGAGCACGTCGGGGACGCGGCGCATCATCGAGCGACCGGTCGGGTCGTCGGGGTTCGGGCGCACCAGGTCGTCGACGAACGGGCGGTGCAGGTTGGGCTCGCCGTCCTCCCCGCGCGGGATCCGGCCGAAGTCGCGCTCGATCTCCTCGAAGGAGCCGTACACGTCGAGACGGGGGTACGCCGGGTCGTCGCTCTTCCACACCGGCACCGGGCTGCCCCAGAACCGGTTGCGGGTGATCGACCAGTCGCGGGCGTTCTCCAGCCACTTGCCGAACTGGCCGTCCTTGATGTGCTCGGGCACCCAGCGGATCTGCTGGTTGAGCTCGACCATCCGGTCCTTGAACGCGGTGACCTCGACGAACCACGACGAGACGCCCTTGTAGATCAGCGGCTCGCGGCAGCGCCAGCAGTGCGGGTAGGAGTGGTCATAGGTCTCGCGGCGCAGCAGGATCGTGCCGTCGGTGACCGACCCGCGCTCACCCTCGCCGCGGGTGGCGGCCTTGAGGTGGTCGATGATCTGCAGGTTGGCGTCGAAGACCAGCACCCCGGCGTACTCCTCGACGGGGTGGGTGAAGCGGCCGTCCTTGCCGACCGGCATCACCGCCTCGATGCCCTCGCGGTCGGTGACCTCCTTGTCGACCTCACCGAACGCGCCGGCGGTGTGCACCACGCCGGTGCCGTCGGTGGTGGTGACGGCGTCGTCGGCGGCCACGACGCGGAAGGCGTTCTCGTGGCCGAGGTAGTAGCCGAACGGCGGGGTGTAGCGGCGCCCGACCAGGTCCGCACCGCGGTAGCGGCCGAGCACCGTGAACTCGCCCTCAGCATCGGCGAGCTCGCGCCGGTACGCCGGGAGGCGGGCCTCGGCGAGCAGGTAGCGCGCGGTCCGCTCGGTGCCGGGCACCGGCGCCTCGACCACGACGTAGTCGATCTCGGAGCCGACCATCACCGCGAGGTTGGAGGGCAGCGTCCACGGCGTGGTGGTCCAGATCAGGATGTGGGCGCCGTCGAGCACCGGGTCCTCGCCGGTGGCCTCGAGCGGGTAGCCGACGGTGACGGCGGGGTCCTGGCGGTCCTGGTAGACGTCGTCGTCCATGCGCAGCTCGTGGTTGGACAGCGGCGTCTCGTCGTTCCAGCAGTAGGGCAGCACCCGGAAGCCCTCGTAGACCAGGCCCTTGTCGTGCAGGGTCTTGAAGGCCCAGATGACGCTCTCCATGTAGGAGGGGTTGAGCGTCTTGTAGTCGTTGTCGAAGTCGACCCAGCGGGCCTGGCGGGTGACGTACTCGCGCCACTCGCCGGAGTACTTCAGCACCGAGGCGCGGCAGGCGTCGTTGAACTTGTCGATGCCCATCTCGACGATCTCGTCGGTGGTCTTGATGCCGTTGAGGCGCATCGCCTCGAGCTCGGCGGGCAGGCCGTGGGTGTCCCAGCCGAAGCGGCGCTCGACGCGCTTGCCGCGCATGGTCTGGTAGCGCGGGACGATGTCCTTGACGTAGCCGGTGAGCAGGTGGCCGTAGTGCGGCAGGCCGTTGGCGAACGGCGGGCCGTCGTAGAAGACGAACTCGTTGGCACCGTCCGCCCCCGGGTCACGCGCCTCGACACTGGCCGTGAACGTGGCGTCCTCGTCCCAGTAGGCCAGCACCTTCTTCTCGATCTCGGGGAAGCGAGGGCTGGAGGGGACGGCGTCGTGGCCGGCGGTGGAGACCTTGGGGTAAGTCATCGGGGGCTCTCCTGGGTCGTCGTGCTCGGGCTTCGGCCACGAGGACGACAAACGCCGCGGTACCACCTCGTTTGCCCCGCCCCAGGGGCGAGACCACTCATTGTCGGCTGTGACGGGCCGGCCCGCCCGGTTCTACTGGGCCCGGACCTGAGTCTGGGCCGTTCTTCCGGGGGCTCGCCGCTGATGACGGCTCGAACGCCTGTGCCTCAAGGGTACGCGTGGCCCCGGAGCGGCGCCAACCGGTCGGCGCTCGTGGACGGGCGGGCAGAAGTTGCCCGCGCGGGCCAGCTCACGCAGCACGGCACACCCGGCAGCGCACTTCTGCCCGTTCGGCCACGGCTGCCTCCAGCACCTGGCGCACCGCGGCGGGGTACCGCATCACGTCCTCCCAGGAGAACCGGAGCACCAGCCATCCGTGGACCGCGAACCCGTTGTAGCGCCGGCAGTCGTGAGCCAGCTGGTCCCGTCCGCCGTGCCACTCGAACGAGTCAGCCTCCGCGATGATCCGGCGCCCACGATCGGCCAGGTCGACGCAGCCGAGCAGCTCGGGCTCGCGGATCTCGACCTGAGGCTCCACCCCGAGCCCCGCGTCCAGCGCGATGGCGCGCAGCACCGACTCGAAGGGGTTCGCCGCCAGGGGCGTGGCCGCGGCGGCCACCGCCCGGACCCGAGCGGCGCCCGCGCCGCGGACCCCGTCCGCCAGCTCGGCGAGGTTGCCCCTCCCGAACCCGGCTCGCAGCGCGGAGTCGGCCACTGCCAGGGCCTCGTCGAACGGCAGCGTCCGCAGGCAGTCCACCAGCGTCCGCTCCGGTGTGGTGACGAGGCCGTCGCGCTCGGACAGGTCGGCCCAGTGGAGGACCACGCCCGGGCGGACCGGAGCGCGCCGGCTGCGCGGCAGCGTCACGTGCGGGCGGTCCGGCACCGTCTTCACCGCCCAGCCGTGGGTCAGGGCGGCGCTGGTGTGGGAGACCGTCCCCGCCAGCCGGTGCGCCGCCTGCCGCGCCTGGTCCACCCCGGGCAGCGCCCAGCGCCCGCGGGCCAGCCGGACCAGGTCGCCCGAGGCGACCGCACGGTCGAACGCGGCTCGCGAGGTGAGCGCGAGCAGCTGCCCGGTGGTCGCGGCGCCGCCGAGCTGCTCCAGGGCCTCGAGGACTGACACCCCGCCACCCTGACCCGGAAGCGGCCCGCGGCGCGCCCGCGTCTCCACAGCTTGACCCTCAACGGTCGCGCTGCTCGGATGCAACGGTGAGTGACATGTGGCTCGACCCCGCCGAGGACCCCCGCGACCTCTCCCCCGCACGCGGCGAGAAGGGGACGGTGCTGCAGTACCTGCGCAACTACCGCCTGACCTTCGAGCTGAAGTGCCAGGACCTCGACGCCGAGCAGCTGGCCCGGCGCGCGGTGCCGCCCTCGACGCTCTCGCTGCTCGGGCTGCTGCGCCACCTCGCCCAGATGGAGCACCACTGGTCGGTGCGGGTGCTGCGCGGCGTGGACACCCCGCAGCTCTACAAGACCCCCGAGGACCGGGAGGCCGACCTGCACGGCGGCAGCGCCGACCCGGCCGTGGTCGAGGAGGCGTGGGCGACCTGGCGCCGGGTCAGCGCCGAGGCCGACGCGGTGTACGCCGCCGAGGACTGGGACCGGCTCCTCGGCGATCCGGGCACCCCCGAGGCGGAGCGCAACGAGGTCCGCGACGTGATCGTGCACGTGCTCGAGGAGTACGCCCGGCACGTCGGCCACGCCGACCTGCTGCGCGAGTGCCTCGACGGGCGCACTGGGCAATAACAGCGCTCGACCCTGCCCGGCACGGAGCCGGACAGGGTCGAGAGCGCGTGACGGGGCTCGCTCGAGCTCAGAGCTCCGTCGTCGCCTTCCAGGCGGAGTGGATGGCGCCGTGGATGTAGTTGACCTCGCCGGCGTCGCCGACCACGTCGACGCTGAACCCGGCGGCCCGCAGCTCGTCGGCCAGCGGCGCCGCGGAGGTGGTGCCGTCGGCGTAGATCACCATGTCGGCGGACGCGGAGTGGCTTGTCTCCCCCTCGGTCCACTCGACCCCGGACTCGGTGATGCGGGTGACCGACACGTTGCGGTGGATCTGCACCCCGTGCTGCTTCGCGTTGCGTACGGCGGTCCAGCGTCGGGGCATCGCCAGCGGCAGGCCGAGCTGCTGCTGCTCGTGCAGCAGGGTCACCCGGCGACCCCGCTCGGCGAGGAACTCGGCGAGCTCGAGGCCGACCAGGGACCCGCCGATCACGACGACGTCCTTGCCCATCGGCAAGAACCCCTTGGTCAGCTGGCGTACGACGCCGGGCCGCTTGGTCAGCCCGGAGAGGCGACCGAGGCGACCCAGGGTGCGCAGCACCGGGCCGGCCTCGTCGGCGGTGGCGGTGCCCAGCATCAGCGCGCGCAGCGTGTCACCGGTCTGCACGATCGGCAGGTCGCCGCCGGGGAAGTCCGGCTTGGGGCGGACCGCACCGGTGGCCACGACCACGTGGTCGGGCCGCAGGGCGCGGATCGTCTCGACGTCCGCCGGGGTGTTCAGCTTGACCGCGATCCCGAGACGCTGGATCTCCGAGCGGAACCAGCGCAGCAGCCGCTCGTTGTCGGGGGTGGTCATCGTGGAGAACCACATGGTGCCGCCGAGGCGGTCGGACTTGTCGATCACCGTGACCCGGTGACCACGCTCGGTGAGCACCCGGGCGCTCTCCAGGCCACCGGGGCCGGCACCGACGACGACCACGTGCTTGGTGGCCGAGGCGGGCTTGAGCGGGAGCAGCGTCTCGTTGCCCAGCGCCGGGTTGACCGCGCAGAACGGGGTGTCGTCGAAGAAGTTCTCCGCCACGCACAGGTAGCAGTTGATGCAGGGCCGGACCTCGGCGAAGCGACCGTCGCGGATCTTGTTGGGCAGCTCCGGGTCGGCCAGCAGCTGGCGGCCCATCGCGGCGTAGTCGATCTGCCCCTTGGCCAGCGCCTTCTCGGCGACCTCCGGCAGCATCCGGCCCACGGCGATGACCGGGACCCCGACGTGCTTCTTGATCTCCGCGGCGTTGGCGAGGTAGGCCCCGACCTTGTCGGGCAGCGGGCCGTCGGTGAAGTTGTCGAAGGGGTTGCGCCCCCAACCGGTCACGTGGATGGCGTCGGCGCCGGCAGCCTCGAAGAGCTGTGCCGCCTCGACCGCCTCGTCCAGCGTGAGACCGCCCTCCTGGCCGTACTCCTCACCGGAGACCCGCACCAGGACCGCGAGACGGTCGCCGACGCGCTCCTTGACCGCGCTGATTACCTCGCACGCGAGGCGGGCCCGGTTGACCAGCGGGCCGCCGTACTCGTCGGTGCGCAGGTTGTCGCGCCGGTTGAGGAACACGCCGAGGATGTAGCCGTGGGCGACGTGGATCTCGATCGCGTCGGCGTCGGCCTTGGCGACGCGCTCGGCGGCGTCGGCCCAGGTGGAGACCAGCCAGGCGATGTCCTCGTGGGTCATGTCCTGGTAGACGGTCGGCTTGCCGGCGGTGGCGGCGCCCATCCGAGCCAGCTCGCTGGGCGTGCTGTCGGCCAGGGCGGACATGTCGTAGCTGTAGTCGGGCTGGTTCGGGGCCAGCACCGGGCGGTCGTTGGCGACGTCGACGCGCGCCACCTTGCCGTGGTGGGTCGACTGGATGCACAGCTTGCTGCCGGCGGCGTGGATGGCGTCGGCGAGCGCCTTGAGGCCCGGGATGTACCGGTCGTCGGAGAGGCCGGGCTCCTTCATGGAGGCCGCCCCGTGGGGGAACGCGATCGCGCAGGCGCCGGTGATCACCAGGCCGGCGCCGCCGGCGGCGCGGGCCACGTAGTGGTCGATCTCCGTCTGCTCGATCTCGCCGTGCTCGGAGACGTTCATGTCCATCGCGGGGAGGACGATGCGGTTGCTCAGGGCCATAGGGCCGATGCGCCCCGAGGCCATCAGGTAGGGGAACTGGACGCTCATGTACTCAACGGTAGGACGCGGTTCCCGCATGCTGAGAACCGCTGCCGACGTGAGAACGCCGACACTCCACCAGTCCCCACCCCGGCCCCCAGAAGGAGGTCACCGGAGAGGTCACCGGAGCGGGTCTGCCTCGACCCCCGCGGCGTCCAGCGCGTCGCTCGTGAGCCGGTACCCGAGCTCGATCAGCTCCTCGGCGCGGTGGAAGTCCAGGGACCGGCACGAGTCCACCGGCACGGTCACGACCACGTCGGCCGGCACCGCGGCCATCCGGTAGCGCGCGACCACCCCCTGCATGGCCTCGAAGGACTGGGCGGTCACGTCGCGCATCGTCAGCTCGGCGGGGAGCTCGTCGGTGCCCCAGCTGGTGCGCACCGGCTGGGGCACCAGCTCCTGGTCGCGATCCTCGCGGCCGGTGATGCCGACGACCGTACGACGCAGGCGGCTGCGCCACTCCTCGAAGCGCTGGGGTGCAGCCGACTCCTGGGTGGGTGCGACGTGGTCGCGGACCCGGCGCCGCGGGCCGGTCAGCGACACCGCGACGGTGAGGTCGGACGCGACACCCACCGTCGGGTCGATCGGGACCGGGTTGGTGAGCCCGCCGTCGACGAGCAGCCGCCCGTTGATCATCACCGGCGTGAACACGCCGGGGATCGCGATCGACGCGCGGACGGCCGCGCGGAGCGGGCCGCGCTGGAACCACACCTCGCGCCGGGCCGCCAGGTCGGTCGCGACCGCCGTGAAGGGCACCGGCAGGTCCTCGATCTGGACGTCGCTGAAGATCTCCTGGATGGCGTCGAGCAGCCGGTCGGCCGCCAGCACCCCCGGCGAGGCGAGCTTCGGGTCCAGCAGGCGCAGGACGTCGCGCCACTGGAGCGACGTCGCCCAGTCGGCGAACTCCTCCAGGCGCCCCGCGCTCGCCAGCCCGCCCACCAGCGCGCCCATCGAGGTGCCGGCGACGGCGACGATCTCGCAGTCACGCTCCTGCACCGCCCGGACCGCGCCGATGTGTGCGTAGCCGCGAGCGCCGCCGGAGCCGAGAGCCAGAGCCACGCGAGTCGCCATGGCCCGACGCTAGAACACGGCGGGGTCCCGCGGCGCCGCGACGGTAGGATCCGGAAGGTGACTGACGCCCTTCCGACCACTGCCTGGGGCCACGGCCTCGCCACCCTCGACGCCGACGGCCACGTCCTGGACGTGTGGTTCCCCGCCCCGGCTCTCGGAGCGTCCGACGGCAGCGCGGCGCCGGCCGAGCTCGCCGCGGCCGCCGGGGAGGATCCCCTCCGCGGCGTGCGCACCGAGGTCCGCACCGTCGAGATCAGCGACCTCCAATCCGCGCCGACCTCCACCGAGGAGGTCTGGCTGCGCCTGCACCTGCTCTCGGCGCGCCTCGTGCGCCCCCACACGATCTCGATGGACGGCGTCTTCGGGCTGCTCACCAACGTCGTGTGGACCTCCGCCGGGCCGTGCGCGGTCCAGGGCTTCGAGCTGACCCGCGCGCGACTGCGCGCCGCCGGCCAGCAGGTCGCGGTGTACGGCGTGGACAAGTTCCCCCGGATGGTCGACTACGTCGTCCCCACCGGCATCCGCATCGCCGACGCCGACCGGGTCCGCCTCGGCGCCCACCTGGCCGAGGGCACCACCGTCATGCACGAGGGCTTCGTGAACTTCAACGCCGGCACGCTGGGCGCCTCGATGGTCGAGGGCCGCATCTCGGCGGGCGTGGTGGTCGGCGACGGCTCCGACGTCGGCGGCGGCGCCTCGATCATGGGCACCCTGTCCGGCGGCGGCAAGCAGGTGATCTCGGTCGGCGAGCGCTGCCTGCTTGGCGCCAACTCCGGCCTCGGGATCTCGCTGGGCGACGACTGCGTCGTGGAGGCCGGCACCTACATCACCGCCGGCACCAAGGTCGTGGTCTCCGACGCCTTCGAGACCGAGGGCAAGCCGCGCGTCGTCAAGGCCCTCGGCCTCTCCGGGATCAACAACGTGCTGTTCCGCCGCAACTCGATCACCGGCGCGATCGAGGCCGTGCCGTGGAAGAGCGAGCGCGTCGAGCTGAACGCCGCGCTGCACGCCAACTGACCGAGTCGGCTGACGTCTCGAGGAGCGGGTCCCCACACCGGGGACCCGCTCCCCGCATCTCGGATGCGTTTCGCGACACCCGGAGAATGAGGGCATGCGCAAGAAGTTGGGAGCGGCAGCGCTACTGGGAGCCGGCGGCCTCCTCGCCGTGAGCCTCACGGTGGGCATCGACGGCGTACGCGAGGAGATGCGGGACGCGATCCCGTTCCTGCGACCCACCGAGCAGTGCACCGCGAGGGTCGACGGTCGCACGGTGACCCTGAGCCTGGAGCAGGCCGAGAACGCCGCGCTGATCACGGCGATCTCCGTGCGCCGCGGCCTGCCCGCACGAGCGGCCTCGATCGCGCTCGCCACGGCGTACCAGGAGTCCAAGCTGGTCAACATCGACTACGGCGACCGCGACTCGCGCGGGCTCTTCCAGCAGCGTCCCTCCCAGGGCTGGGGCACCCCGCGCCAGGTGACCGACCCGGTGTACGCGACCAACGCCTTCTACGACGGGCTGACCAAGGTCCGCGACTACGAGTCGATGGAGGTCACCGAGGCGGCCCAGGCGGTGCAGCGCTCCGCGTTCCCGAACGCGTACGCCGACCACGAGGCCGATGCCCGGGTGCTGGCCTCCGCGCTCACCGGCCACTCGTCCGAGGCCTTCACCTGCACCGTCGACCTCGACCTCCCCGAGGCCTCCGACAAGCTGACCGGCACCGGCCTGGTGCCGCGGGCACAGCACGTGCTCGAGGAGGTCGAGGGCGCCTTCGGGCCGCAGTCGCTCGGCGGCTTCGCCCCCGGCGGCGTGCGCGACGGGCACATGAAGGGCTCCGCGCACTACGACGGGCGCGCGATCGACATCTTCTTCCGCCCCATCAACGAGGCCAACCAGGTGAAGGGCTGGGCGCTCGCCCACTACCTGGTCGCCAACGCCGAGCGCCTCGGCATCGAGACCGTCATCTTCGACGACCGGATCTGGCAGGCCAGCGACTCCGAGGACGGCTGGGAGGACTACCGGCCGCAGTCGTCCGCAGGCGACCGCGCGATCCTGGAGCACCGCGACCACGTGCACGTCGACGTGGCCGACTAGTGCCTCGGCCGGGGCTCGGCTGAGGCCCGGCTGAGGCCCGGCTGAGGGCTTGCTAAGACCCTGCGGCCAGGCGTGTGACCTCGGCCCCGATCCATGGGGCGGGCGCATTCGGCTCCGTACCGTGGGAGACGTCCAAGACGCGGAGCTGGGAACAACCCTCCGCGCGACCAGACCAGACCCGCAGGTCACCACCCCACGGGTGGGACCTGTCGTGTGTCCGGCGGACCACTCCGCCGCCTCGACCCCATTTCTGGAGACATGCGCGCCCGGACAGGAACAGCCGCCATCCTCGGAGGACTCGCCTCAGCCCTCCTCACCGCCACCCTCAGCACCGCCGGCGCCCCGGCGACGCCGGACGAGGCCCACGAGAAGCCCACGCACTCGCAGACGGCCCGGCACCGGCACCGCGCCGGTGACTGGCAGTGCGTCGCGAGGGCCGACGGACGACGTGTGCGACTCACCGGCGAGCAGGCCAGGACCGCCACGCTGATCGCCGCGACCGCCCGCCGACGCGGCCTGCCCACCAGCGCCGCCACCACGGCGCTCGCCACGGCGTACGACCAGTCGGGCCTGCGCAACATCGGCCCGCACAGCGGCCCCGGCCGCGGCGTGTTCCGCCAGTCCCCCGCCAAGGGCTGGGGCACCGCACGGCAGCTGAGCGACCGCCGCTACGCCATCAACGCCTACTACGACGTGCTCGCCCGCGTCGAGCGTCTGGGGACGCGACCGGTCACCGGCGCCGCCCGCAGGGTGAAGCGCGCCGACCTCCCGAAGGCGCCGGCCCGGCTGCGCCCCGACGCACGGACGCTGTCGGCCTCCCTGCTGGGATCGGCCCGCGGCTCGTTCACCTGCACGGTCGGCAAGAGGTTCCGCAAGGCGCCCGACCGCCTCACCCAGGTCGGCCTGGTCCCCCGGGCCTACGCCCTGCTGGGGGACATCGAAGGGACCTTCGGCCCGCAGATGATCGGCGGCTTCGAGCCCGGCGGAGTGAACCACGGGCACATGAAGGGCTCCGCGCACTACGAGGGCCGCGCCGTCGACATCTTCTTCCGACCCATCAACCCGGTCAGCAAGCTGCGCGGCTGGGCGATGGCGCACTACCTCGTCGCCCACAGCGAGCGGCTCGGCGTCCGCACCGTCATCTACGACGGCCGGATCTGGCAGGCCGAGGACTCCGAGGACGGCTGGGAGCGCTACACCCCGCAGTCCGACATCGGCGACCGCAAGATCCTCGAGCACCGCGACCACGTGCACGTCGACGTCTTCGACTGATCCTCAGCCAGCGGAGCGAAGGCGGTCCACCGCGGCGGCGACGCGCTCGTCGGTGGCGGTGAAGGCCACCCGCACGTGGCGGCGTCCGGCCGCACCGTAGAAGGCGCCCGGCGCGACCAGGATGCCGCGGTCGGCGAGCCAGGAGACGGTGTCCCAGCAGTCCTCGTCGCGGGTCGACCACAGGTAGAGCGACGCCTCGGAGTGCTCGACGCGGAAGCCGGCCTCCTCGAGCGCGGCGCGCAGGACGCCGCGGCGCGCGGCGTACCGGGCGTGCTGCTCGAGGGCGTGCGCGTCGTCGTCGAGCGCCGCCTTCATCGCGACCTGCTGGGGCTCGGGCATCTGCAGGCCGAGGTTCTTGCGGACCGCGAGCAGCTCGCCGACCAGGTCGCGGTCACCGGCGATGAACGCGCAGCGGTAGCCGGCCAGGTTGGAGCGCTTCGACAGCGAGTGCACCGCGAGGATGCCCTCGTGGGAGCCGCCGCAGACGTCGGGGTGGAGCACCGAGACCGGCTTCTCCCCCTCCCACGAGCACTCGATGTAGCACTCGTCGGAGACCAGGATCGTGCCGCGCTCACGGCACCACTCGACCACCTTGCGCAGGTGGTCGATGCCGAGCACCCGGCCGCTGGGGTTGGACGGCGAGTTCAGCCACAGCAGCGCCGGGACCTGCGGGCCCAGCGCGGTGAGCGAGTCGGTCGCCATCGGCGTCGCACCGCACAGCGCCGTCCCGACCTCGTAGGTCGGGTAGGCCAGCTCGGGGTGCACGATCAGGTCGCCCGCGCCGAGACCGAGGTGGCCGGGCAGCGAGGCGATCAGCTCCTTGGAGCCGATCAGCGGCAGCACCTGGTCCAGACCGAGGCCGGTGACCCCATGACGGCGCTCGAGCCAGTCGATCGCCGCCTGCCGCGTCGTAGCCCGCCCGATCGTGACCGGGTAGCCCGGGGAGTCCGCGGCGTCGCACAGCGCCTGCTGGGCGACCTGCGGGGTCGGGTCCACCGGGGTGCCGACCGAGAGGTCGACGATCCCGTCGGGGTGCTGACGCGCCCGCTCCGCATGGGCCGCGAGGTGGTCCCAGGGGAAGTCGGGCAGCAGGCTGGAGACGCGGGTGCGCGACAAGCTCGGGCGCCGTTCTGGAGTCGTGGAGAGGATCAGTGGTCCTGGTTCTGCGGCGGGAGCGCAGCGACCATCGGGTGGTCCTTGTCGATCTCGCCCATCTTCGCGGCGCCACCGGGCGAGCCGAGGTCGTCGAAGAACTGGACGTTGGCGTCGTAGTAGCCCTTCTGCTCCTCCGGGACGTCGTCCTCGTAGAAGATCGCCTCGACCGGGCAGACCGGCTCGCACGCGCCGCAGTCCACGCACTCGTCGGGGTGGATGTACAGCATCCGCTTGCCCTCGTAGATGCAGTCGACCGGGCACTCATCGACGCACGCGCGGTCCTTCAAGTCGACACACGGCTGGGAGATGACGTACGTCACCGGTTCCTCCTGAGGGGTCTGCGCCCGACGGGCGCGGACGAGTGGGCGAATGGTGGAAAGCCTAGTATCCCGTCGTGCACGGAGCGCCGGAACCCCAGGATGCGAACAGAAATGTCGGACGATTGAGGTCACCGTCGCCGGACGGGCCGGTCGGGCAGCACCTGCTCGGCCCGCACGTGGTAGGCCAGCGGGTCGTCGTACGACGCCTGCTGCGCGGCGAGACCGGGCCCTCCGGCGGGCCGGGGATGACCGACCTGCTCGGCGTCTGCACCGCGTGGGACGCCCGGTCGTGCACCGTCGCCCCGGAGGACGGCGAGCCCGTGGTGATCGCCCTGGCCGACATCGTCTCCGGCAAGCCGGTGCCGCCGCGCCCGTCGGTGCGCCAGCGGGTCGGGGTCCGCGAGGCCGAGGGCCACGCGCTCGCGCTCTGGCCCGACGTCGAGCAGGAATCCCTCGGCGACTGGGTGCTGCGCACCGTGGCCCAGCCGGTCGGGCGCCCGCTCAAGCGGGCCAACTCGTGCCTGGCGATGGGCGATCCGGGCCGCCCGCTGCCCGAGGCCGTGGCGGCGGTCCTGTCCTTCTATCGCGAGCGCGGGCGCACGCCGCTGGCGCAGGTGGAGGCGGACTCCCCCACCGAGTCCTGGCTGCTCGCGCACGGCTGGTCGGCGTACCCCGGCGGCGAGGCGGCGTTCGAGCTGGCCTCCGTCGCGCGCGTGCGCCGCGCCCGCCGGGCGATCGGCGGCACCCTGCCCGACGGCGCGACCGTCACCCTCGAGGTCGACGGCCCCCGCGCCCTGGCCGAGGTACGCCGCGACGACGAGCTGCTCGCGAGCGGGCGGGCCGGGCTCGACGGCGACTGGATCGGCCTGCACGCCCTGCACGTCGCGGAGCCGCACCGGCGCCGCGGGCTGGCGGGCCTGGTGCTCGACGAGCTGCTCGAGCTGGCCGCCGAGCGGGGCGCGACCACGGCCTGGCTGCACGTGGAGACCGACAACGAGCCCGCCCGCGCGCTGTACGAGGGCCTGGGCTTCGCCACCCACCACGTGGCGCGCTACCTCCAGGCCGACTGACGCCGGCCGGCCCGGACACGCCCGGGGCCATCGTGCGAACGAGCCCCGGTTATCCAGACTTTGTTTGTATGGTTACCTCATGTTGAGCCACCACACCCAGCCCGTCACGGGCGCGACCCTGCCGACCAGCACGCTCGCCCACGTGGACGCCGCGGTGTGTCAGGAGCTCACCGTGCTCCAGGGCCGTGCCTGGTCGCCGCGCGCCACCATCAGCGTCGTCGAGGTCAGCACCGACGGCGGCACGACCTGGGAGGAGACCACGCTCACCGGCGACAACGGCCCCTCCGAGGGCGTCGAGTGGGAGCACCCGTGGCGACCCGGCGAGCCGGGCACCCACCTCGTGGTGCTGCGCACCAGCGACTCCGCGGGCAGCGTCGCCACCACCGAGCCCGGCATCCGGGTGACGGTGGCGCCGGCACGCCGGCTCGCGGGCTGACCGACCTGCCGGCTGCGGCCGGGGGCACGCGCCCCCGGGCCGCGGCCGGGCCCGTCAGGGCTTGCAGATGATCGTGTCGGAGGGGATGTAGGTCGTGGTGATCTTCTCGGTGCGCACGACCTCCTTGGAGCCCGGGCGCTTGAAGATCCGCTCGACGTCCACGTCGAACCCGCTGTAGCCGGTGTTCGGCAGGCACTCCGGCCCGCTCAGCGTCTGGGTCTTCGGCGACGTGTAGGCGTAGCGCTCGCTGGTCGTGGTCTCGATGTCCCACGTCTTGGTGGACCACATCGACACGGTCACGACGCCCTGCGAGCGCCCCGCGCTCGGGGTGACCTTGGCGTCGATCAGGACGCCGTGGTCGGTGTCGTTGCGGAAGCGCAGGTCGACGGCGCCCCAGGCGACGGTGGCCTCGCGGCCGACCGGGTAGCGGTCGATGTAGACCGAGTGGGGCTTGTGCTCGACGTCCTCGAGACCGGCGAAGAAGGCCGCGTTGAACAGCGTCGTCGCCATCTGCGACACCCCGCCGCCGAGGTCCTCCTTGAAGATGCCGTTGCTGATGATCGTGCCGGTCGTGAAGCCGTTCTCGACCGTGCGCTCGCCGACGGTGTCGTTGAGCGAGAAGGTCTCCCCCGGCTTGAGCACGGTGCCGTCGATGAGCTCGGCGGCCCGGCCGATGTTGACGTCGCGGTAGGTCGCCGGCGGGTAGTACGTCGTGAACGAGGAGACCTTCTCCTTGATGCCGAGCGCCTGGGCGTCCTCGGCGGTGAAGTCCGGCTCGTCGACGGTGGCGGCGATCTCCATGCTGCGCTTGCCCTCGGGGGCGGTGACCAGGCGCAGGAAGCCGCCGGTGACGTCGTCGGGGTCGTAGGTGACGCCCTCGCGACCGGGCACCACCTTCGGGCGGCCGTTGACCAGGCGCACGGTCGCGTCGACCGCGGCGCCCTCGTCGCCGATGTTGTCGTCGATGAGCTCGATCAGCGCGGCCTCGTCGAGCTCCGGGACCAGCCGGCCCTTCTCGGCCCGCACGCCCAGCACCGGGGCGAAGTCGTCGGGGCCCAGCTCCACCGAGGAGCCACGGAAGTCCAGCGTCACCGGTCCGGAGAGCGCCGGGTTGGCGAACTCGTCGAGCGCGCGCTGCACCTCGGCCTCGTCGATGTCGGGGTCGGCGGCGCGGACCGGCAGCTTCGCGACCGGGTCCTCGCGCAGGTAGGCGGAGAGGATCTCCTCGCGTGCGGTGTCGGGGTCGATCGCGCGTCCGTTGCGGGGCTCCACGACGCGCACGCCGCCGTCCTCGAAGACCAGGTCGCCGTCGCGCGGCGGCGTACCGACCCGCTCGGCGAGCTCCTTGAGGAGCGCGTCCATCCGCGCGTCGTCGACGTCGACGACCGCGTCGAGGTCGTCACCTCCGACGAAGTAGTCCCACAGCCGCGAGGGCGACCAGCTGCGCTCGCCGCCGGCGGCCGCGACCGAGCTCTCGACGTCGACCGACAGGCCGGCGTCCGCGGCGGTGACCTGCTCGACCCGCTTGCCGACCTTCACGGTCACCGAGCCGTCGACCCGGTCGGCCAGCGCGTCGTCGAGCACGCGCTCGGCCTCCGCCCGACTCTTGCCGCCGATCTCGACACCGGCGACGGTCGTGCCGCGGGGTACCTTGTCGCCGGCCAGGACGTAGAGCGCGCCGTAGGTCAGCGCGCCCAGCACGACCAGGCCGAGGACGACGAACGCGACGACGCGGCCGCCCGCCTTCTCTCGTCCAGGGGTAGTATCCGATGCACTCACGGCGCACATCTTAGGTAGTGGGTGGGAGCCGAGTGCGCATTGACGAGCGCCCCGGCAGGGTCGCTAGCGCGCCCAGGGCCACCACCGCAGCGGTGATCAGCACGGCATAGCCCGCCAGATCCCCCGCGATGACGTAATCACCTTCACTCCGCGGCACCGCCAGGTAGCCCACCATCGCCACCCAACCGGCGGCCCAGGCGACGCGCCGGGTCCACCCCGGCGGCAGCGCGATCGTGGTGGCCACGGTCGCGGCCAGGCCGAGCAGCAGGCCCCACCAGTGGCCGTGGACGGCCACCGTGGCGAGCGCCGTCGCCGCCCCGAGCAGGAGCACCGGCACCGCGAGCAGGCCGGAGAGGACGCGCCGCACGCTCAGTCGTCGAGCGGGAGGCCGGCGAAGAGATCGGTCTCCAGGCCGTCGGGGCCGAGCTCGCCGCGCTGGCCCTTGGCGATGCGGTAGAACTCCTCGCCCCAGGCGGTCTGGCCGACGTTGTTGCTCAGCGCGAAGAACGGGCCGTCGGTGGTGATCTGGGTCGCGTGGGCGGCCAGGGCCGCCATCTTGCGCTCCACGTGGTCGGTGGCGTCGATGCGGGCGGAGAGCAGCTCGTCGGGGGTGACGAAGTGCGGCAGCGGGCCGTCGGGGTCCATGCCCTCGAAGCTGTTGTCGCCCGCCGCGCGCAGCGTGCGCAGCCCCTCGCGCATGCGGCTCTCCGACATCGCGCCCCAGTAGATCTTCGCGATGTCCCACGGCTCGCCGAGGTCGAGGCGGTAGGACGGCACCGCGGCGAGCGAGGCGGCGTACGTCGCGACGCGGTGGGCCTGGATGTGGTCGGGGTGGCCGTAGCCGCCGAACTGGTCGTAGGTCACCAGCACCTGCGGGCGGACCTCGCGGATGATCTCCACGAGCAGGTCGGCAGCCTCGGTGAGGTCGGCGCGCCAGAACGCGTTGTCGTGGATGTCGTCGGCCGGGATCGCGTGGCCCTGCTCGTGCCACTTCATGCCGGAGTCGCGGAAGCGGCCGAAGCCGCCGAGGAACCGGTGGTCGGTGACCCCGAGCGCCTTCATCGCGTCCGCCAGCTCGCCGCGGCGGTGCTCGCCGAGGCGGTCGTCGCGGTCGGCACCGAGGTGCTCGAGCTCGGGCACCAGGATCTCGCCCATCTCACCGGCGGTGCAGGTCACGAGGGTGACGTGGCGGCCCTCGGCGACGTACTTGGCCATCGTGGCGCCGTTGCCGATCGACTCGTCGTCGGGGTGGGCGTGCACGAGCAGCAGGCGCTGGGACGCCTGGGCCGGGAGGTCTGCGGTCATGGCTCGATCCTAGGGGGCGCCACCCTCAGGGGCGCTTGAGGCGTCGGGGCGCGGTGGGCAGGTCGAGCGGGGCCGCACCGGGGAGGGGCTGCGGGGCGTCCTCGCGGTCCAGCCAGCCGTCGTAGGCGTCCACGAGCAGGTCCAGCACCGCCTCCGGGGCGTCGCTGACCACCGCCCACGGGTGGTCCTCGTCGTCGTCCTCGCCGGCCAGGCGCTCGCGCAGCACCTCCGCGTCGTACCCGTCCGCGCGCAGCCGGGCCTCGAGGGCGTGCGCGTCGTCCTCCTCGAACACGATCGCGCGCAGTCCGGTGGGCGCCGGCATCGCGCGCAGCACGGCCGCGAGCTCGGCGAGGAAGGGGCGGTCGGGCTCGAGCCAGTCCACGGCGTCGGGGTGCGTGGGGTCGAGCTCGTCGGCGCCGAGCCAGCGCACCGCGTCGTGCTCGACCGGCTCCGGCTCACCGCGCACCAGCCGCGCGGTGGCGACCCGCAGCTCGTGGGTGTCCCCGATCGGCGCGGTGCCCTGCAGCCAGCCGGTCACCTCGACGCCGCAGCCGAGCTCCTCGGCGATCTCCCGCTCGAGGGCGGCCGCGGGCCGCTCCCCCGGCTCGACCTTGCCGCCGGGCAGCTCCCAGCGACCGGCGAGGGCCGGGGGCGACGTGCGTCGGGTGGCCAGCACCCGGCCCGCGCGGACGATGGCCGCCGCGACGACCTGCTGCCTGGTCTCTGCGTCCCTGCCGGTGCTCACGGACCCCGAGCCTAGTGCGGGGCGGGGACCGTCCCGCGTCGCGGCCCCGGGGGTCTACGGTCGTGGGATGAGCGAGCCCACCCAGCGCGCCGCGGTCCACCTGCACCGCCGAGAGGAGGACCCGGAGGCACGCGCGGCCCTCGCCGCCGACCTGGGCGGCCCGGTCGGGCTGTCCGGCGTGCTCGGCGACCTGGACGGCCGGCTGCGCCGCACCTGGGCGCCGGGACGCGCCGTACGACGGGCGCTGGCGTGGGAGCGCGCCGACAGCCGCGACCGTGGCTGGTGGCCACAGGGCATCTCCTCCTCCGCGGAGGCCGCGGCCGATCCGGTCGTCGACACCGTCGAGGGCCGGCGGCTGCTGGTGACGACGTGGTACTCCAAGGCCGGGGCCGGCGCGCGGGTCAGCTTCGTCGACCTCGACTCGCTGCGCTACCGCCACGTGCTGCTGGTGCGCGCGGTCGGCGGCGGGCCGGACGGCGCGCGCCCGGGGATCGCGCCGGTGACCGCGCACGCGGGCGGGATCGTGTGGGACGGACCCCGGCTGCACGTGGCGGCGACCCGGCGCGGCTTCCACACCTTCGACGTGCGCGACATCCTGCGGGTCCCGGAGGGCCACGGGCTGGAGACCTCCGGGCACCGCTACGTGCTGCCCATGGCGTCCTCGCAGCGCGGTGGCGTGGACGGTGACGGCGAGCGGCTGCGCCACTCCTTCCTCTCCCTGGACCGGGAGGCGGCGCCGCCTCACCTCCTCGTCGGCGAGTACGGCTCCGCGCGCCAGACCCGCCGCCTGGCGCGCTTCCTCCTCGACGCCGAGGGCGACCCCGTGGTCGGGGACGACGGGCTCGCCCGCGCGCTCACCGCCGACGACGCGACGATGGTGCGCTCCCAGGGGGTCGCCGTCGCCCGCGGACGCCACCACGTGACCGCGTCGCAGGGCCCGTGGACCCCCGGCACCGTGTATGTCGGCGGGCCCGGTGACTGGCGCGCCCACCGCTTCGCCGTACCGATGGGGCCGGAGGACCTCACCTGGTGGCCCTCTCGCGACGAGCTGTGGACCCTCACCGAGCACCCCGGCCGCCGCTGGCTGGTCGCCCTCGACCGGGCGTGGTTCGACCGCCGCTGAGGCCGGTGGGCCGGGTGCGCTGATCCCATGTAACGCGGGGTTATCGACGCTGCACACGTGGTGTACGCCGTGGGAAGCGTCCACAAGACGTGGGAACAACGCGCCAGCAAAGCGGTCCGAGGGATGTCCCCCGACACCCCGAAAACGCAAAAACCCCTCGAAGAGGGGTTGATGGCCTAACGTGACGGGGCGGTCCGGGTCAAGCTCGCGCAGCGGCAACAGAGAATGGCCCGGACCGCGTCCGTGGAACCGGCACGTGATGGCCGGTAGTGATGTCAGCGGGAGGATCGAATACCTCTCCCCCGCCGGGGGTCGGGCCCCGCGAGATCCTCAGATCCCGCGGAGCCCTCCCGTGTCAGACCTCTCGCGTCAGCGAACGGCCTTGGTGTTCGACTTCGCCTTGGTGTGGACCGACTTGGAGCCGACGATGACCGCGCGGTACTTGGTCTTCTTGGCCTTGTTGTTGTCGGCCACCGTGAAGACGCGCGAGCCGTTGGCGTTGAGCACGTCGGTGTCGACCAGGACCTGCTTGCCCTTGGCGTTGATCTTGAACAGCTTCACGATCGCGCCCGCGGCGATCTTGTTGCTGGCCTTGACGGTCAGCTTGTCGGCCTTCTTGCCGTTGTTGGCACCGGTGATGCTGGCGGTGATCTTCACCGGCGGGTTCGGGTCAACGACGACCGGGGCAGCCTCGACCTCGATGGTGTCGGTCAGGGTCTCGGACTGGATGCCCGAGGTGACCAGCGCGGTCACGTTGACCGTGCCGGCCTCCGTCACCGAGAAGGTGTACGTCGCGACACCGGCGGCGTTCGTCGTGCGGTTGACGGTGGCGTCGCCGCCCGCGCCGTTGCGGTTGAACTCCACGCTGGCGCCGGCGACCGGGCGACCCTCCTGGTCGACGACCTTGACGGTCTCGGTCACCGAGGTGCCGATCTCGACCGCGCCCTCGGCGCTGGAGGTCATCTCGAACGTCGAGCCAGCGAAGTCGACCGCGTAGTACTCGACGGTCTCGGTGTCGGTGAAGGTCTTGCCGTTCACCACGGTCGACACGGCGCCTGCGGCGGAGGTGTAGGTGGTGGTGTCCGTCGTCCAGCCCGCCGTGACGACTGCGTCGAGCTCGGCGGTGCCGGTCACGTAGAAGTCGCCGTCCGCAGCGAAGTCGGACGTCGCGGTCGTCGACGAGAGCGTGAAGTTCTCAGCGGTCTCGCTGAGGGCCACGTCCTCCCCACCCACGCGGTTGCCGAACTGGTCGGTGGTGAACAGGTCGAAGTAGACCCGGTCACCCTCGAGGGCCGGCGCCACGGCATTGCGCTGCACCGACTCCGGCGACATGACGATCTCGACCTTGCCGCCGTTGAGCGGGTTCGCGGAGGAGAAGTCGACGCCCTCGGTGTCGCTCGCGCCGGCGGCGGCGGCGGTCAGGGTCGCGGCGACCTTGCCGTCGTCGTCGAAGCCCGTGTCGCGACCGATCGTGTAGGCGAAGGACACCTCGCCGTCGGCGTCGGTGACGAGCGTGCGGCTCGTGCCGATGTTGAGGTAGTCACCGACCAGGTCGCCCGCCTCGATGGTGGTCTTCGCCGGAACGGCCGCGCCGGGGCGGGTCGAGGCGACGAAGTGGCCCTTGTCGAGGGTGACGGTGACCTGCTGGCCGACGACCGGCGTGCTGGTCCCGCCGGCGCCCGGGATGGCGACGGTGGCCGTGCCGGTCACCAGGGTGCCGGGGGTGTTCTCGCCGGTGTTCTCGGCGATGGTCACCACGGCGCCCGCGATGGGGGCGGCGCTGATGAAGTTGATCGCGACGTTGGCGACCTGGGTCGCCGCGACGCCGAGGGCGGGGGCGGCCGCGTCGAGCGAGCCACCGAGCTCGGTGCGCTGCGGGGTCTCTGCCGGGTCGCTGATCTTGACCTCGAAGGTGCCGTCGGCACCCGTGGTGAACGTGCGCGAGGCCACCAGACCGGTGCCGGTCGCGGGCACGATGCCGGCGTCCTTCGCGGAGTCCGAGCCCGTGGTGCCCTGGGCGTAGGTCACGTCGACCGAGCGGTTCGCCAGGACGGTGCCGTCCTCGAGGGCAACCTTGCCGGTCGCGGTGGCGATGCCACCGGCGGCGACGTTCTGCTCCCGCGCAGGGGTGAGGACGACCGAGGCCTGGCCGACCTTGACCGAGAGCACCTCGGCAGCGGCGATCGCGCCGTTGCCCAGCGCGTCGGCGCCAAGCGCGGCGTTCAGGGTGTAGGTGCCGGACGGCGTACCGGTCGGCAGCGTGACGTCGAAGCGGCCCGCGGTGGAGCTGGCCTGGGTGCTCGTGCCCGTGGCCGGCACCCGGACGGGGGCGGCGGTGGCGTCGAACGGCGTGACGGTCCAGAAGTAGTTCAGGCTCTGGCCGGGCACGGCGCGGTTGGCGCCCTCCTGGTCCTTGACCTGCACGCTGAGGTCGCCCGCGGCGTACTCGTCGCGGTCGAAGGCGGCGCCGTCGGTCGAGGTCGCGGAGAGGGTCGCGGGCGCCGCGACGTACTCCGAGACGGTGATGTCGGCGGACTTCTGGTCACCGGCGCCGGCGGAGTAGCCGGCCGTGTTGGTGGCGTCGGCGTAGTAGTACGCCGTGCTCGGGCCCTGGTCGAACGTGGCCTGGCCGGCCGCGTCCGTCGTCTCCACAGCCGTGGCGTCGGCGCTGCTGGTGACCCGGGCACCCGCGATGGGCGCACCGTTCTGGTCGACCACGGTGACGGTGACGGTCGCCTCGCCGCCCTCCTCCACCTTGGTGGAGCTCGCGGTCGCCGTGACCGTGGTGATGGCCTGCTTGTAGAGCGTGTAGGCCTCGACGTGGTCGCTGCCGCCCGTGACGGTCGCGCCGACGAGCAGCTGGTCGGTCGCGCCGTAGGTGTAGTCCGCCGAGATGTCAAGGACACCGCGGAAGGAACCGGTGGTGGCGCCGCGCACCGGGGTGACGGTGGCGGGGGTCGCGGAGGCTGCGGCGTCCGTGATGGCGTCGCCGGTCTTGAGCGCCACAGCGCCGCTGGCGAGCGACGTGGTGCCGTTGACGATCACGTTGTGACCGGCGCCGTACGGCGACTGGAACACGCCGAGCGCGGAGCCCGCGGCCAGGTTGACCGTGGCCACGGCGCCACCGGCGGGGGTGATCGTGAGGCCGGTGACGTCGTCCGCCTGCTGGGTGCCGCCGGTCGGGGTGCCGATCACGCGCAGGTCGACGTTCGCGCCGATGATCGCGCCGGTCGGGGCCCACTCCTGGGAGAAGGCGCCGTCGTCGTTGCGCGAGGAGACGGTGGCGATGTCCTGCCAGTCCGCGCCGATCTTGTACTGGAACGTCACCGACGTGATCGACGCCGGGGCCACAGCCTGCAGGCGGATCGTGGAGTCGGTGCCGTCGTTCTTCACCGAGGCCTCGCCGGAGGACTGGCTGACCAGCTCCAGTGCGGTGACCTGGTCGTTGATGGTGTCGGCCGAGGCCGAGGAGGCGAGGAGCGGGAGACCCGCGATCGCCAGGGCGGAGACGGCGGTTGCCGCCAGTCCCCGCTTAATGCCGCTGCTGTTCATTGCTTTGGTTCCTTCCGGATTGTCAGTCACGGCAGGAACATCCGCCCCCACCGCTGCCCGGCGATGCGACCGGAGTCGCAAGCCCTCATTGCTGAGACCGGGCTTCCTCGAAAGTAGGGATTTCCAGAACTTGTCACGGGGTTGTTGCACGCCACCATTCGTGTTGCAAGAACTCCTCCGTGCATCAATGCGCGGCTAGGTTCATTGGGCGACGTTCTGCGTCGAGCCGGTCAGGGGGGTCGGCTCGAGGACGGCGTGCAACGGGGGAACGAAAGGTACGTGGGCGCACTGAGCACCACAGAAGGCACCACCAGCACATCACCAGGCAGACGGCGGGGTCGCCCGCAGCGGCTTCCCGAGGACCCGCACCCGATCGATCGGGCCGAGGTCGGGGTCACCCAGCGAATCGCGTGGCTGTTAGCCACCGCACGTCTCTCCGGTGACCAGGAGACCTGCGCACGCGAGGCCTTCGTCGTCGGGCTGGGCGAGCGGCACGAGATCCACGTCGACCGCACCCGGATCAGCCGCTGGGAGTCCGGGCTCCACCTGGTGCCCGAGCGCACCGTGCAGGCCTACGAGGAGATGGTCGGCGCCGTGCCGGGCTCCTTCCTCGCGGTCGCGCGTGGTCTGGCCCGCTCGTTCGGCGCCGAGCAGCCCGCGCGGCGACTGCCGCGACCCGAGGAGGTCACCGACCTCGACCGCGTGTTCGAGGACCTCGACGCGGGTCGCGCGAGCGGCGCGCAGTGGCTCGGGCTCGCCGTCGAGCTCACCCAGTACGACCGGGTCTACCTGCACCCGGACACCTGGCGCTCCGTGTGCCGCTCGCTGCTGGCCGAGCTGGCCCGCGCCGTCGGGCCGGCGTACGTGTCGCGCTATGAGACCGCGACCATGCTGCTGCTCCAGCCGGACTCCCAGCGGCACATGCTGCGCGCGCTGGGCGAGTACTGCACCGACCCGCACGTGCAGGTCGGCCGGGGCGCGGTGAGCATGCTCGCCCAGCTGCCCGGCGACCAGGCCAGCGACCTGCTGATCCGCCTGCACGGCTCCGGCCACCGGACGCTCGCGCCTGCCACCTGGGGCGTGCTCGCCGCCAAGGCCGGGCGTCAGCAGTTCAGCGACGACTACCGCGACGTGCTGGTCCGCGCGGCTGTCCACGGGCTGCGCCGGGCGGAGGCGACGCCGCACGGCGTCAACGCCCTCGAGCTCGCCGCGCACCTGCCGGACCCGGCCTTCGAGGTGGTCCTGTCCTCGCTGCGCAACGAGGCCAAACGCACCTGGCTGCTGCAGAGCCGCACGACCCGCGAGCTGGTGCCGCCGGCCACCGCGCGCCAGGTCGCCTACCGCATCGCCGACCGCGCGCAGGCCACCGGGCCCCGCGCGCTGCGTGACGACCCCGACCTGATGCTGCGCCGACTGGTCCGGGAGGGCCTGTTCCACCTGGTCAAGGTGCGCCGGCGCCACGCGGCGCACCTGCTGGGCGCCAGCCCGTACGCGCGAGCCCTGGCTCCGCTGCTGCTCGACCTCGCCTGCGGACAGGACGAGTTCCTGGCCAGCCGCGCCTGGTCCCTGCTCTCCAGCCTGGACTGCACCGAGGTCCGCGACCGGGTGCGCGCCGCGGCGTTCGACTGCCGGCGCCCCTGGGTGCAGGGCCGGGCGCTCACCCAGCTGGGCCGCGACCGGCAGCCGCTGAGCGAGGCCGACGCCGACGCGGTGACAAAACTCCTGGCGACCGAGCACGCCGAGCTGCGCTACGCCGCGATGTTCGCCCTGGGGATGTCGAGCACCGACCACGTGCTGCCGCTCGCGACCCACGCCGACGACGAGCTCGCCGCGGCCGCCCAGTGGTGGCTGCGCACCGGTTCCGCGCTGCACGACCCGCTGCCGGCCGCCGCCGCCTGAGGCGGCCCCTGGTTGCTCAGGCGCGCGGCGCGCGGGCGAGCTGGCGCGACTGGGCGACGAGGCGGCCGGCGGAGTCCCAGACCTCGCAGTCCTCCTCGAACATCCCGCCCGCCAGGGTCCGGGTCGCGTGCCGCACCTTGAGCCACCCCGGCGCCGGGGTGGCTCGCAGGTGCGCGGTCAGCTCGATCGTGGGCGCCCAGCCGGGGCGGCCGAGGTCGAAGGTCACCGGCGGCAGCGCGTCCACCGCGAGCAGCAGCGCGAGCGGGTCGGGCTCGCGACCGGGCAGGCGGAACCACGCGCTCATCACCCCGGTCCCGCTCGGGGCACCGACGGCCCAGCCGACCTGGTCCGGGTGGAAGAGCATCTCGAAGCGGTCCATCAGCGGGGCCACCCGGCGCAGGTCCGCCGGGGCCACGGCGGTGGACACGCACTGCTCGCGCGGCGGGAGCTCCGGCTCGACCGCGGTCGTCCACACCTCCCCCGCGCCCGTCAGCTGGCCGTACGTCGCCAGCACCTCGATGCGCGTGGTGCCGTCCTGGCACAGACGCGCCGCAGCGGTGGCGAGGCTGCCGCCGTCGCGTCGTACGTCGACCTCCACGGTGGCGGGCCCGGCGACCGAGGCCGACAGGTAGTGGGCGCTCACCGCGAGCGGGTCCGGCTTGCCGGGCAGCGCCGCACGCAGCGCGGTCCCGACGGTCGCCAGCAGGTAGCCGCCGTTGAGCCCTCCCCCGACCTGCCACCCGGCGGCGAGGTCGGCGGCCCACACCCCCGGTCCGGCGGCACGCACCGCGGTGTGCAGGTCGAACTCCGATGAAGCGGTGGTCGTCATGGCGGACAAGGTATCCAACGATGCCCCCCAACGATGCCCTGCATCGAGAGGCGGTCCGGACGCCGACGGCCCCCGCCGCGCAGTGCGCAGCGGGGGCCGTCGAGGGAGTCGGGAACGACGTCAGCGGGGGGCGGGGACCTCGCCCAGGCCGAGCACCTCGGTGGTGTGCGCCATGACCTCGCGAGCGAGCTCGGGGTTCGCGCTCAGGTCGGTGCCGTAGGACGGGATCATCTTCTCCAGCGCCGGGCGCCAGTCCTCGATGCGGTCGGGGAAGCAGCGCTCCATGATCTGGAGCATGATCGGGGTGGCCGTCGAGGCGCCCGGGGACGCGCCGAGCAGGCCGGCGATCGACCCGTCGGCGGCCGTGATGACCTCGGTGCCGAACTGCAGCACACCGCCCTTGCCCGGGATCTTCTTGATGACCTGGACGCGCTGGCCCGCGGTGATCTTCTCCCAGTCGCCGGCCTCGGCCTCGGGGACGAAGTGGCGCAGCTCGGCGAGCTGGGACTTCTTGGTGGCCAGCACCTCCTTGATGAGGTACACGACCAGGCTCACGTTGCGCAGGCCGACCTGGAGCATCGGCCACACGTTGTGCGGGCGCACCGAGCGGAACAGGTCGAAGAGCGAGCCGAACTTGAGGAAGCGCACGCTGAACCCGGCGTACGGGCCGAACATCACGCTCGCCTTGCCGTCGACGACGCGGGTGTCGAGGTGGGGCACCGACATCGGCGGGGCGCCGACGGCCGCCTTGCCGTACACCTTCGCCTGGTGGCGGGCGACGATCTCGGGGTTGGTGGTGCGCCAGAACTCGCCGCTGACCGGGAAGCCGCCGAAGCCGCGGATCTCCTCGATGCCGGCGCGCTGCAGGAGGTTGAGGGCCTGGCCGCCGGCGCCGACGAACACGAAGCGGGCGGTGGCCTCGAAGGGGCCGGAGCCGTCGCGGCGCTTGCCGCGCACCCGCCAGCCACCGTCGTGACGCTGGAGGCGGCGTACCTCCACACCGGTCACCAGGTCGGCGGCGCCGCGGTCGCGCAGGCCGCCGATGAGCTGGCGGGTCAGGGAGCCGAAGTCGACGTCGGTGCCGGCCAGCGAGCGGGTCGCGGCGACCGGCTCGTCACCGGTGCGGCCGGCCATGAGCAGCGGGGCCCACTCGGCGATGACGGCCGGGTCCTCGGTGTACTCCATGCCCGCGAAGAGGGGCTGGTCGGCGAGGAGCTCGTAGCGCTTGCGCAGGTAGTCGACGTTCTTCTCGCCCCACACGAAGCTCAGGTGCGGGGTGGGATGCACGAACGACGTCGGGTCGGGGATCTGGCCGGACTCGACCAGGAACGCCCACATCTGACGGGTCAGCTGGAACTGCTCGTTGACCGAGAGCGCCTTGCTGACGTCGACGGAACCGTCGGCCAGCTGCGGGGAGTAGTTCAGCTCGCACAGGGCGGCGTGACCGGTGCCGGCGTTGTTCCAGGGGCCCGAGGACTCCTGGGCGAGCTCGTCGAGGCGCTCGACGATGCCGATCGTCCAGGTCGGCTCGACCTGGTTGATGAGCGTCGCGAACGTCGCGGACATGACCCCGCCACCGATGAGCAGCACGTCGTAGGCGGCGGTGCCGCCTGTCTGCTCAGTGGGAGCGGCGTTGGACTTGTCGACCTGAGTGGACACAGCGTTATCTCCTCGAAGAGCCGTGGCAGTTCGAGGGGTTCTGCCACGCGCGCGACCATTCAAGAAGGCGCTCTACACCCGGCATTCAGGGGGTGGTTGCAGGGGGGTCCCATTTGAGACCTGCACCACAGCCGCTCCACCGCTCTCCCCGTCGCACCGGGAACGGCTCGGCAACGACACGTACGGCGACGGCTCAGACGTCGACGGCGGCGGTGCGCCCCGCGGCACGTCCGGAGAACAGGCAGCCGCCCAGGAAGGTGCCCTCGAGCGCGTTGTAGCCCATCATCCCGCCGCCGCCGAAGCCGCTGACCTCGCCCGCGGCGTACAGCCCGGGGAACGGGGTCCCGTCGGCGCGCAGGCAGCGGCCGCCGAGGTCGGTCTCCAGGCCGCCGAGGGTCTTGCGCGACAGCACGTGCAGGCGCACCGCGATCAGCGGGCCGGCCTTCTCATCCAGCATCTTGTGCGGGGTGGCGACGCGGATCAGCTTGTCGCCGAGATAGCTGCGTGCGCCGCGCAGCGCGGTGACCTGCGCGTCCTTGCTGTAGGCGTTGTCGATCTCGCGGTCGCGCTGCTCCACGAGCGTGCGCACTGCGGCCTCCTCGACCAGCCCGGCGCCGTCGGGGCCGGGCTCGAGCCGGTTCATGCCGGCCACCAGCTCGGTAAGGGTGTCGGCGACGACGAAGTCCTCGCCGTGCCGCTTGAACGCCTCCACCGGCCCGGGGGCACCGGGGCGGATCCGCTTGAGCAGCAGCCGGACGTCCTTGCCGGTGAGGTCGGGGTTCTGCTCGGAGCCGGAGAGGGCGAACTCCTTCTCGATGATCTTCTGGGTCAGCACGAACCAGGAGTGGTCGTGACCGGTGGTGCGCAGGTGGCGCAGCGTCCCGAGGGTGTCGAACCCGGGATAGAGGGGCGCGGGCAGGCGCCGGCCGGTCGCGTCGAGCCACAGCGAGGAGGGGCCGGGGAGGATCCGGATGCCGTGGTTGTCCCACACCGGGTCGAAGTTGCGGATGCCCTCGACGTAGTGCCACATCCGGTCGGGGTTGATCACGTTCGCGCCGGTGTCCTGGGCGATCATGAGCATCCGCCCGTCGACGTGGGCCGGTACGCCGCTGACCATCCGCGCCGGCGGGGTGCCGAGCCGGGCCGGCCAGGCCTTGCGGACCAGGTCGTGATTGCCGCCGATGCCGCCGCTGGTCACGACGACCGCCTGAGCGCGCACCTCGAAGTCGCCGACCTGGACCCGGCTGCTGGGCCGGCCGCGCTCGACGTCGCTGGGCTCCAGCACCGCGCCGTGGACGCCGACCGCGACGCCGTCCTCGACCACGATGCCGTCCACGCGGTGGCGGAACAGCAATCGGATGCGCCCCGCCTCGGCGTGCGCGCGCACCCGTCGTTCGAACGGCTCGACCAGGCCCGGGCCGGTGCCCCAGGTGATGTGGAAGCGCGGCACCGAGTTGCCGTGGCCCTCCGCGCGCCCGTCGCCGCGCTCGGCCCACCCCACGACCGGGAACAGCCGGTGACCCATCTGGCGCAGCCAGGCGCGCTTCTCCCCCGCCGCGAAGTCGACGTAGGCCTCCGCCCAGGCGCGCGGCCAGCGGTCCTCCTCGCGGTCGAACTGGGCGCTGCCCAGCCAGTCCTGCCAGGCCAGCTCGTGGGAGTCGCGCACCCGCATGCGGCGCTGCTCGGGACTGTCGATGAGGAACAGCCCGCCGAGGCTCCACCACGCCTGGCCGCCGAGCGACTGCTCCGGCTCCTGGTCCAGGAGTACGACGTGGCATCCCGCGTCAGCTGCCTCGGCGGCGGCCGCGAGGCCGGCCAGCCCGGCGCCGACGACCACGATGTCGGTGCGGGTCAGGGTCGGGGTGCTCGGCTGTGGCTCCACGGCCGCGATCCTCGCACGCCCCGGGGCGGATCGGCCGCGATCGGCGCGCAGGGATCAGCGCACGGATCAGCGCGGCAGGCCGAGCGGCAGGACGAAGGAGAAGGTGCTGCCCTCCCCGGGGGCCGACTGCACCCAGATGGCGCCGCCCATCAGCGTGAGCAGCTGGCGGCACACCGCGAGCCCCAGCCCGGTGCCGCCGTACTGCCGGGTGATCGTGGGGTCGGCCTGGCTGAAGGTCTCGAAGAGCCGGTCCTGCTCCTCGGAGGCGATGCCGATGCCCGAGTCGGACACCCGCACCAGCACCTTCACCACCTCGGTGGTGCGCTCCGCGACCTCGACGTCGACGGCCACCCCGCCACGGTGGGTGAACTTCACGGCGTTGCCCAGCAGGTTGGCCAGCACCTGCGCCACCCGCTCGGGGTCTCCCACGAGCGCGGCGGGCAGCTCCTCGTCGATGCGCACGGTGATGCCGAGCCGGGTGGCCTCGGCCGCGGCGCGGACCCGCTCCACGCTGCCCGCCACGACCGCGCGCAGGTCCATCGGGCGTCGGTCGAGCAGCAGCGCACCGGCTTCGATCCGGGAGAAGTCGAGGAGGTCGTCGACCAGGCTGCGCAGCCGCTCGCCGTTGCGCGCGAGGCTGCCCACCAGCATCCGCTGGTCCGGCTCCAGCGGCGTCTCCGCGAGCAGCTCCGCGCTCGCGAGGACGCTCGTCAGCGGGGTGCGGATCTCGTGGCTGATGTTGGCCAGGAACAGGGACTTGGCCCGGTTGGCCTGCTCGGCGCTGCGCCGGGTGCCGTCGAGCTCGCGCTGGAGCCGGTTGCGGGCGGTGATGTCCTCGGCGATGCCGTAGACCCCCTCCACCACGTCGTCCACCACGATCGGCAGCGCGGAGATCGCCAGCTCGACCAGCTCGCCGTCGGGGCGTCGCAGCACCGTCTCGAACTGCACCGACTCCCGATCCAGGGCCCGCTGGAAGTGCACCAGCACCGGCACCAGGTGGGCGGGCGCGAGCAGCTCGGCGAAGCGGCGCCCGAGCAGGTCGCCCACCGCGCGCCCGCTGAGCCTCGCTGCCGCCGGGTTGACCGAGTCGAAGCGCCCGTTGAGATCGACCGAGAACACGGCGTGCGGGTGGTAGTCGAACAGGGAGCGGAAGCGCTCGCTGGTCTCCGCCAGCACGCGCTCGGCGCGCCGCAGCTGCTCGGCCTCGGCACGCAGGCCGTCGCTCTCCTCCCCACCCACGGGCGGAGTCTTGCACCATCTGTCCCCTCGGTGGGGGACTCGCGGCTGCCATGCTGGAGCGATGACCCCCGAGATCGTTGCCAGCGAGGCCCTGGACACCGCCACGCGCGCGGCGCTGTGGCGGCTCTGGGCGAGCGCCTTCGACGACTTCGAGGACACCGACGGTGCCCACGCCTTCGGCGGCCTCCACGCGCTGGTGCGCGAGGGCGCGGAGGTCGTGGCACACGCCAGCGTCGTCCCGCGCCGGCTGCTGATCGGGCGCGAGGCCTGGGCCGTGGGCTACGTCGAGGCGGTGGCGGTCGCCCCGGCCCGCCAGCACCAGCGCCTGGGGAGCGCGGTGATGACCGCCCTGCAGGACCTGCTGCCCGGCCGCTACCCGTTGGCGATGCTCGCCACCGGCGAGCACGGCTTCTACGAGCGGCTCGGCTGGGAGCGCTGGCGCGGTGCGTCGTACGTCGTGCGCCGCGGCGTACGCGTGCGGACCTCGGAGGACGACGACGCGCTGATGGCGCTGCGGCTGCCGGGCTCCCACGGGCTCGACCTCAGCTCGCCCGTGGCGTGCGAGGACCGGCCCGGCGACGCCTGGTGAACCGGCCTGGTGAGCTAGCTCAGAGCCCGATGTCGTACGGCGTGGTCGTGGTGACCCGGACCATCCCGGAGCGCTCCAGGATCGGCCGGGAGTACTCCGTCGAGTCGCTGTGCAGCAGGGTGCGGCCCAGGGCGAGCGCCGAGCGCGCGCGGGCCGCGGTGACCGCGCGGTAGATCCCGCGGCCACGCCACGGGGCGAGGGTCGCGCCACCCCACAGCCCCGCGAAGTCGCTGTGCGGGACCGGCTCGAGGCGGCCCGTGCAGACGACCCTGCCGTCGGCCTCGGCCACCCACAGCTCGGTGCCGTCGCCGGCGGCCAGGCGGCGCAGGAGGGCCTCGGCGGTCCGCTCGGAGACGGGATCACCGAAGGCCTCATCGAGCATCCGGCAGGCCGCGCGGACGTCGGCCTCCTCGTGCACCCGCCGCAGCGTGACGCCGGCCGGGAGCGCGATGTCGAGCGCCAGGAGGCGCGCGTCGCCGACCATCACCGACTCCTGCTCGGCCGGCTCGAAGCCGTGCGCGAGGAGCAGGTCGTGCAGGCCGGGCGCCCGGTCGTGGCCGCGGGTCTTCCACTCCAGGCGCCGGACGCCGCGCTCGCGGAAGTGCGCGAGCACCCGCGGCACCCACTCCACCAGGCGCGCGCGCAGCTCCTCGTCGCTGCCCTCGCCGAGGTCGCGGTAGGTCACGAACCCGCGCTCCCCCGGGAACTCCAGCAGGTGCAGCGGCCCCAGCCGCACCCGAGCACTCGCCCCGATCGCCTCGGCGTCGGTGCGCAGCTGGTCGTCGTACGCCGCCAGCAGTCCCGCCTTCTCCAGCACCTCGTCCGCCACGCTCCCCATCCTCCCGCGAGTCGGCGCCAATGGTTGCGCGAGTCGGCGCTCGTGGTTGCGCGAGTCGGCGCCCATGGCGGCGGTACGACGCGCGCCCGCCGATCGCTAGGCTGCGCCGGTGCCTCCACGCCGCCGGTCCGCCACCTATGCCAAGCGGCGCCGCACCCGGATGGCGAAGGTCGAGCACGACCTCACCGACGCCCAGTGGCACGCGCTGATGGAGGCCTGGGGCGGGTGCGCCTACTGCGGCGGCGACGGCGCCGCGCTGCAGAAGGACTGCATGCTGCCCATCTCGCGCGGCGGCCGCTACACGCTGCTCAACGTCGTGCCGGCCTGCGCCTCGTGCAACGCCAGCAAGTGCAACACCGAGGTGATCACCTGGATGCGCCGCAAGCGCCTGGACGAGCCGGCGTTCCTGGCCCGCCAGCTGACCATCGCTCGCGCGCTCAGCGACTGAGGGGCGCCTCAGGCGCTCCAGATCCAGCTCAGCAGACCCTCGAGCGGCTCCGGCACGGACTCGAAGGCCACCGCCTCCGCCATGAGCGCGGCGTACTTGGCCTTCCTCGCACCGGACGCGGCGATGTAGTGGCGCAGCTGCTCGAGGACCTCGAGGTCGCGGTAGGCGGGCTGGTCCTGGAAGTTGCGGAAGGTCTTGAGGTCACCACCCGCCTCGAGCAGCGGGGTCATCCCCGCCGCGCCGATGGCGCGCACGAGCTCGAGCTCGAGGTCGGGACGGCAGGCGAAGAACCCCTGCCGGGTGAGGTCCTCGCCCTCCTGGCGGTTGAGGGCGCCGGCGACGAAGCGCTCCTCCTTCTCGTCGTACAGCCCGCCGACCCGGTGGCCGAGCGCAGCCGCCTCGGCGATCGCGCGGCCGAAGTTGCCGGCACCGCCGATCACGGTGACGGTGATCTGCTCGGCATCCAGGTCGACTCCGAAGCGAGGGGCGAGAGCGACGACGGCGGCCTGGTCGGACGCACCTTCGACCAGCAGCGTGATGGGGCGGGGCACGACGACATTGTCTCTTCCTCGCCATCGGGGGATGGCGCCAGGGCCGCTCAGACGACGTCGTTGGCGCAGCGGAACCCGATGTTGCCGGCGGAGGACTCGGCGGTGTTGGAGGAGCGCGCCGCCACCCGGTAGCGGTTGCAGTAGCTGTCGTGGCACAGGTAGGACCCGCCCCGCATCACCCGCGGCACCCCGCCCTCCTCGCCCGGCACCACGTCGCCCTCGGGCGCGAGCGGGTCGCGCACCGGATCACCGGCCGCCGAGCGGTCGGCGTACTCGGTGGGCCGGAAGGTGTCCTCGCACCACTCCCAGACGTTGCCGACGGTGTTGTGCAGGCCGAAGGCGTTGGGCTGGTACGCCGTGACCGGGGCGGTGGTGAGGTGGCCGTCCTCGAGGGTGTTGACCTCGGGGAACGGGCCCTGCCAGATGTTGCAGCGCCAGCGCCCCTTCGGCTGCAGCTCGTCGCCCCACGGGTAGCGCGCCCGGTCCAGCCCGCCGCGGGCGGCGCGCTCCCACTCCGCCTCGGTGGGCAGCCGCTTGCCGGCCCAGCGGCAGTAGGCCTGCGCGTCGCGCCAGCTCACGTGCACGACGGGATGGTTCTGCAGGTCGGTGCTGCTCGACCTCGGCCCGCCCGGGTGGCGCCAGTCGGCGCCCCGGACCGCCAGCCACCACGGCGTACCGGCGGCGGGGCCGAGCACGTCGGCGGGGCTCGCCTCGACCGCGAGGTGGAAGACCGCCGAGATCCCGTCGCGCTCCGCGTCGGTCACATAGCCCGTCGCCTTCGCGAACGCCGCGAACTGCGCGTTGGTGACCGCCTTCGCATCGATGAGGTACGCCGACAGGTCGACCTGGTGCACCGGCGTCTCGCCGTCGCCGAGGTAGCCGTCGCCGTGGGAGTCCCCCATCGCGAAGGAGCCCGCGGGGACGCGCACCTGGCCGCGGGTGCTGCGCGCGCCCTGCGGCACCGCCTCGGCTGGGTGAGCGATCGGCGACCGGCCCACCACACCAGTCACAGCACCGGCCGCACCCGCCGGTGCGCAGCACGCCGGGGCCGCGCTCGCGGGGTCGCTCGTCATGGGCCGATCGTACGCACGCCCCGCCGACAGCGGCTCAGCGTGAGGCGTCCACGACGCGGGCCGACCGCTCGGTCTCCGCGAGGTCGTACGCCGCGTTGGCGGTGTCGTCCTCCTCGTCCATGGCGTCCCGGCTGTGCGCGCCGCGGTAGGTGGCGTGCAGCAGGTACACCGCCACGCCCGACAGCACGAGGATGACGGCGTACACGCGGTAGAGCCCCGACGGAGTGAGGCCCTGGCCCTGCAGGAACGTCGCGAGGTTGGGGGCGAAGAACGCCACCGCGCGCCCCAGGCCCATCATCAGCCCCACGGCCGCGGCCCGGATCGCGATCGGGTAGATCGAGGGACTGATGGCGTAGTACGCCGCGACGCCGCCGTTCACGGCCAGGCCGACCAGGACGGCGAGCACCAGCACCATCGTCTTGTCGTCGAAGAAGGCGGCGAAGGCGAAGAAGATGCCGAAGCCCAGGAACCCGATGATGGCGGTCACCACACGTGGGTGGATGCGGCGCGCGGCCAGGGAGAAGAGCAGGGCACCGATGACGCCGCCGGCGGCGACGAGCGCCTGGGCGGTGATGCCGAAGTCGGCGTTGCCGGTGGCCTCGGTGACCAGCTTGGCGGTCAGGCTGTTGGCGAAGTAGAACGCCGCGATCATCAGCGAATAGGCGATCCACAGCAGGATCGTGCGGCGCAGCATGATCCCGCGCAGGGCCCCGGCCACGAAGCCGCCCTGCTGCGCGCCGGCGCTGCGCGCCGCGGGCAGCTCGGTCGCCTGCTGGGCCCCGACCTTGGCGGCGATCTTGTTGTAGGCCTTCAGCGCGCCGGCAGGCCGCTTCTCGACCAGGAAGTCGACCGACTCCGGCAGCACCAGCCAGGTGACGACGAGGAGCACGGCGGTGACGATCGCGGAGAAGAAGTAGGGCCCGCGCCAGGTGAAGGCGTCGATGAGCGCGACCGAGAGGAAGCCGCCGATCGCCGCGCCCAGCGGCAGGCCGATGCCGTAGAGCCCCATGACCGCGCCGCGGCGCTTCTGGTTGGAGTACTCGGCGACCAGGACGCTGACGCTCGGGACGATGCCGCCGAGGAAGAGCCCGCCGAAGAAGCGGAAGGCGAGGAACGACTCGAACGACGTGGCCAGGCCGGCGAGGACCATGCCCACCACGATCAGCGCGAGCGAGAACAGGATGTGCTTGCGGCGCCCGATCCGGTCCGCGAGCGGGCTCAGGAAGATGGCTCCGATGCCCATGCCGAGGGTGCCGAAGGAGGCGACCAGGCCCTGCTGCCCCTTGCCGAGGTCGAAGTACTCGGTCATGGCCGGCAGCGTGAAGGCCGTCACCAGGATCTCGTAGCCGTCGACCATCGTCAGCAGGATGCAGAGCGCGACGATGACCCACTGGTACGGGCTCATCGGGTTGCGCCGAATAGCGTCGGTGAGTTGCACGGGATCTCCTGCCGCGTAAACGTGTAGTAAATGCACGGCCCCGTGCATCTAACGAGCAAGAGTCGGGCCAGCGATCCCACCTGTCAACCCCCCAGCGCCGTGGGGCATCCCTCGTCTAGGGTGCCGAGCGTGAGCGACAGCCGACCCGCACCCGGAGCCCAGACGCTCGCACGCGGGCTGCGCGCACTCGAGCTGGTCGCCGTCGCGCGCGACGGGGCGACGATCCAGGAGATCGCCGCCGAGCTCGACGTCCACCGCTCGATCGCCTCGCGCATCCTCTCCACGCTGGCCGACGCGCGCCTGGTCGCCCGCAGCACCGACGGCCGCTATCGCCCCGGCGCCGGCCTCGCCGCGCTCGCCACCGGGGTCCACGGCACCCTGCGTGCGATCGCCGAGCCGTTCATGCGCGAGCTCGCCAGCGAGCTCGGCGCCACGATCTCCCTGCTCGTCGCCGAGGGCGAGGAGGCGGTGGCACTCGCGGTCATCGAACCGCCGGCGTCGGGCTACGTCCTCTCCTTCCGCACCGGCGCCCGCCACCCGCTCGGCCGCGGCTCCTCGGGCGTGGCCCTCCTCGCCGCCGGGCCGCCGGCCCCGGGCGAGGCGGAGAAGGTCACCACGTCGCGCACCCGCGGCTACGCCGCCACCTTCGGCGAAGTCGAGCCGGGCGCGTACGGCGTCGCCGTGCCGCTGTCGCTGGCCGAGGGCATGCCAGCCGCCTGCCTCAACCTCATCACCTACCGCCCCGAGGTGGCGGAGTCGGCCGCCCCTCGGCTGATGGCGGCCGCCGAGCGGATCTCCGCCGCTCTCTCCTGAGCGATTCCGCTCAGGTCCTTGACAACCCCCGGATGCGGGTGGTGCCCTGTTATGCATCTCGTTGTGTAATTATCGACCAGCAACGTGTAAATAACGCACAGGAGCCCGCATGTCCCTCACGAAGGAATCCGCCGCCCGCGACGTGGTGCTGTCCTCTGGCACCCACGTCCGCTACTACGAGGCCGGCGACGCCGACGCGGCGAGCGTCGTGCTGCTCCACGGCTCGGGCCCCGGCGCGACGGGCTGGTCGAACTTCTCCGGCAACATCGGCGCCATCGCCGACGCCGGCTTCCACGTGATCGCCCCGGACATGCCCGGCTGGGGCGACTCCGACGCGGTCGCCACCAAGGACATGGACCACGACCGCGACCTGATCGAGCTGCTCGACGCCCTCGGCCTCGAGCGCGCCGCCCTGGTCGGCAACTCGATGGGCGCGCACACCGCGGTCCGCTTCGCGACGCTGCACCCCGAGCGGATCACCCACCTGGTCACCATGGGCGCCTCGCTCGGCAAGGGTCAGGCCAGCCTCTTCGGACCCTCCGGCGGCCCCAGCGAGGGCCTCAAGGTCCTGGTGCGTGCCTACAAGGACCCGAGCCCGGAGAACATGAAGGCGCTCGTCGAGATCATGACCTACGACACGGCGCGCTTCGCGACCCCCGAGCTCACCGAGGCCCGCTCCGCGGCGGCGCTCGCGCGCCCCGACCACCTGGCCAACTACGTCGAGGGCCTGGCCCACGGCGCGCCGATCCCGATCAAGGTCGACCGCGAGAAGATCCGCGAGATCCAGGCCCCGTCGCTGCTCATCCACGGCAAGGACGACCGGGTCCTGTCCTACGAGGTCACCCTCTGGCTGCTCGCCAACATCCCCCACTCCCGTGCCGTGCTGCTCAACCACTGCGGCCACTGGGCGATGATCGAGCACGCCGAGGAGTTCAACCGCCTCGTCGTCGACTTCCTGCGTCACAACTGACGAGGCGCCGCGATGACCGCCACCTCACACCTCGACACCGACGTCCTCGTCATCGGCGCCGGTCCCGTCGGGCTGACCCTCGCCAACCTCGTGGCCCTGCGCGGTCATCGCGCGACGGTCCTCGAGGCTCGCACCGAGCTCATCGACTACCCGCGCGGCGTCGGCCTGGACGACGAGGCGATCCGCACCCTGCGCACCGCCGGGTTGTGGGAGCAGATCGAGCAGTTCACCGTCCCGCACCACGTCGTACGCCTCGTCAACGGCAAGGGCAAGGTCCTCGCGACCAACGACCCGCAGACGCAGGAGTTCGGCTTCCCCCGCAAGCACGGCTTCAACCAGCCGGTGGTCGACCGCGAGCTCGCCAAGGGCCTGGGCCGCTTCGCCGACTCCTCCCTGCGCTTCGGGCACCGCGTGATCGACCTCGTGGACCACGGTGACCACGTCAGCGTCACCGCGGAGACCGTCGACGAGCACGGTGCCGTGACCGGCACCGCCTCCTTCACCGCGCGCTACGTCGTGGGCTGCGAGGGCGGCAGCTCCTTCACCCGCAAGTGGATGGGCGTGGAGTTCGTGGGCAAGTCGCCCTCGACCCGCTGGGTCGTGGTCGACGTCGAGAACGACCCGATCGGCGCCCCCAACGTCTACCTCGGCGCGGACCCGGAGCGTCCCTACGTCTCCATCGGTCTGCCCCAGGGGATCCGCCGTTGGGAGTTCATGCTCCACGACGACGAGGCGACCGAGCTGTGCGATGACCGCGAGTTCATGAACGGGCTGCTCTCGCGCTTCGTGCCGGACCCGGACGCGCTGCAGATCATCAACCAGCGCACCTTCACCCACCACGGTCGTGTGGCCTCGGACTTCCGCAAGGGCAACGTCCTGCTCGCCGGCGACGCGGCGCACCTGATGCCGGTGTGGCTGGGCCAGGGCTGGAACTCCGGCATGCGCGACGCGACCAACCTCGCGTGGAAGCTGACCGCCGTGCTCAACGGCGACGCCACCGAGGCGCTGCTCGACACCTACACCCTCGAGCGCCACAAGCACGTCTCGGACATGATCGACGTCAACATGACGGCCGGCACGGTCATGAAGATGAAGCCGCTCGGCGGCTGGGTCCGCGACCGCGCCGCCTCGGCGCTCAACTTGGTGCCGACGTGGAAGTCGTACTTCACCGAGCTGCGGTTCAAGCCGATGCCGCGGTACGCCGCCGGCGTCGTCGTCGACCAGGTCACGATGGAGCCGGGCACCGCCCAGGCCAGCTTCAAGGGCTCGCGGCTCGCGCCGTTCGTCGACTCCCCCGGCGCGGCCTCCCCCGTCGGCCTGCAGTTCATCCAGCCGCGGGTCAACACCACCGACGCCCGCGACGTGCTGCTCGACGACGTCACCGGCGACTGGTGGGCGCTGGCGACCTGGGGCACCAACCCCACGACGTACCTCTCCGCGGAGGACCTGGAGCTGGCGCGCCGCCACGGCGTCAAGCTGCTGAGCTTCATCCCCGAGACGCAGCGCGAGTGGGCCGAGAAGCAGTACGCCGACTCCCCCGCTCCGGTCACCGTCGTCGGCGACACCTCCGGCGCCCTCAAGCGCTGGTTCGACGTCCGCTCCTGCGGCCTGGTCATCCTGCGCCCCGACCACTTCATCGCCGCGGCCGCGCTCAACCAGCAGGCCTCCCAGGCCCTGGCCGCCGTGGCCGAGGCCGCATCGCTGTCCCCCGTCACCTCCTCGAAGGGAGCACTCGCATGAGCCTCGCGATGGTCTGCATGTCGCACAGCCCGCTGCTGGAGTTCAACGACCCGTCGCCCGCGGTCAAGGCCGAGGTCGACGCGGCGTTCGCCACCGCGCGCGCGTTCGTGGAGGACTTCGCGCCGACGCTGGTCCTCGCCTTCGCGCCCGACCACTACAACGGCTTCTTCTATGACCTGATGCCGCCGTTCTGCATCGGCTACGAGGCGCTCGGTGTCGGCGACTACGACACCGCCGAGGGCCCGCTGGTCGTCCCGACCGGTCTCGCCGAGCGGCTCGCGGAGTGGGTCGCCGACCGCGACCTCGACGTCGCGATTTCCCGCAAGATGGAGCTCGACCACGGCGCCATCCAGCCCCTGGAGATCCTCTTCGGCGGCATCGACGCCGTGCCGACGATCCCGGTCTTCGTCAACGGCGTCGCCAAGCCGTTCGTGAAGATGTCGCGGGTGCGCAAGCTCGGCGAGGCGATCGGCTCGTTCCTCGCGACGCTGGAGGACGAGCGCGTCCTGGTCATCGGCTCGGGCGGGCTCTCCCACGACCCGCCGGTGCCGCAGTGGGCCACGGCCGACGACGACCAGCGTGCCCTGCTGCTCAACGGCCGCCACCCCACTGCTGCGGCCCGCGACGCCCGCCAGCAGCGCGTCATCGACACGGGCAAGGCGTTCGCCGCCGGCACCGCGACCATCCAGGACCTCAACCCCGAGTGGGACCAGGCCCTGATGGACGTGCTCGCCTCGGGCGACCTCTCTCCCATCGACGCGATGACACCGGAGCAGATGGCGAAGGACGCCGGCAACTCCGCGCACGAGGTCCGCACCTGGGTGGCCGCCTTCGCCGCCCTCGGCGCGGCCGGGAGCTACGAGGTCACCTCGTCGTACTACCGCCCGATCCGGGAGTACATCGCCGGCTTCGGCGTGATGACCGCGCGCACCACCGACTGAGGTCCCCCCTCCCCCCACCCGGTCGGTCGGAACGACACCCGGGGCCCGCTCGCGCGGGCCCCGGGTGTTTCGCATCTGGGGGCCCAGTCGCCCCGGCCGACCTGCACGTGCGGGTCGGTGCAGTACTCGCCCAGCGCGCGCAGCATGTGCCGCTGGGGCGAGGTAGGGATGAGCCAGTTCGGCCATCGGAGCCTCCCGAGACGGAGTCGAGATGGGGTGCTGCCACTGGTTCAACCGTATGCGTGACCACCGACAGCCGGCGACGCGATCGCGCGGACGCCTCAGCCGGTCCGAAGCGACCTCGACGCGCCACGCGTGCTGAATGGGATGGACGTCCCGCTGCTTGTCGTCCCACCCCAGCTGGCGGACCTCGATCCCATGGACTCGCCCGAGGCTGCGATCGGCGTCAGCGGTGCCACCCCGGTGCACCTCGAGAAGACCCACTGGTCATCGGTCACAAGTGCCACACACCTGTTCGACGACAGTTTCCGGGTGCGTGGCTGCACCCGGTGAGAACCCGCCCCAACCATCCCTGCCCGTGCGAGCGTTCCCCCGGTGAGGAGGTGGCCGTGGACGAGCAGGCGCTGGACCGGGAGTTCGCCGAGTGGGCGGCGGGCACGGAGCGCGCGCTGCTGCGCTCGGCGTACCTGATCTGCGGCGACCTGCACCGCGCGCAGGACCTGGTCCAGGAGGCACTGGTCAAGGTCGCCCAGCGCTGGCCGCGGCTCCGCGAGGGCAGCCCGACCGCCTACGCCCGCACCATCGTGCTGCGCGACCACGTCTCCTGGTGGCGCCGCCGCCGGCTCGAGGTGCTGACCGAGGATCCCGGTGCCCGCGAGCACGCCGCGGTCTCCTCGGACCCCGACACCGCCCTCGTCGTACGACGCGCGCTGGCCAGGTTGACCCCGGCGCAGCGCGCTGTGCTGGTGCTGCGTCACTTCGACGACCTGACCGAACGCGAGACCGCCGATGCCCTGGGGATCGCGATCGGGACCGTGAAGAGCCAGAACGCCGCCGCACTGGCGCGGCTGCGAACCGGTGCCCCGGAGCTGCTCGAGCTGATCGGGAGGACCCCATGAGCGACCCCGCCGACCGCATCTCCCTGCACGACGCCCTGCACCGCGCGAGCGACGCGATCGAGGCGCCCGGCATGGCGGGAGCCGCACTGGCCGAGGCCCGCCGCCGGGGCGCTCGCCGTCGCGGCGTCGCCTCGGCACTCGCGGCGGCCGCCGCGGTCGTGGTCGTGGTCGTCTCGGTGCAGGTCGCCACCGACGATCCCCGGGCCGAGAACTCACCGCACCGCCCGACCTCGCCGACGACGGGCGCCGCGGCGACCGCGCCGCCCGTCCCGCGGTCGCGGGTGCAGGAGCTGTGGGACCCCCGTGGCGCCGGCGCCCTGCCCGCCCTCGATCTCGGCACGCCGCACGCGCTGCCCGCCGCGCCGACCGCGCCGGGTCCGATCGCCGAGGCCGTCGCCCTCCTCGACGACGACGCCCGCCCGCTGCTGGTGGCCGCCGACGGCACCGCGGTGGAGCTGGACCTGCCCGCGGACCTCGGTCGTTGGCGCAGCCTGGCCCTCTCCCCCGACGGCCGTCGGGTCGCGGCGCTCGGCCGGGCCGTGTTCGTCCGGGACCTCACCGAGCGGTCCTGGCAGCGCATCGAGCGTCCTCGCGGCATCGACGTCGAAGCCCACGTGCGCTGGTTCTCCGACGACGTCCTGGCCCTGGAGAGCTATCGGGGCACCGTCCGGCTGGACCTGCGCACCGGCGAGCAGCAGGCGCTTCCGTTCGCCAGGTCCACCTCCTCGTGGGCACCGGCACCTGGGGACGACTCCTACGTCGCCCACACCTTGTCCGGCGTCCATGCGCTGCGCGAGCTGCGCGGGGCCGAGGAGGTCGCCCGGACCCACCTGGGCCAGATCGGCAGCCTCCAACGGTTCGTGGTGAGCGACGACGCGATCGCCGCCGCTCGGGGGAACACCACCTTCCCCCCGACCGCACCCCAGGACCGGGACCGGGACGGCCTGATCGCCGTGGACCGCGGGACGCTGGAGACCCGCGCCTTGCTCCCCGTCCCCTACGAGAGCTCGTGGTACTCCGACGGCGGCAACCTCAGCCCGCTCCTCTGGCTCAACGACGACACCGTGCTGTTCGTCGTCCAGGCCCCGGACGCTCCGAGCGAGTACCTCCTCGCCTGGGACGTGGAGACTGGCGACCTCGCCCGCGTCACCGAGTGGCCGGCGGCGTACGTCGTCACGTTCGCCGTGGACCTGCTCACGGCCGCCGACGACGACTGATCGAACATGGCCGCCCCGGGCCGCTGGGCGGCCTCATCGCCGACGGGCTACGGAAGCCGGTCGCTCGCCCGAGACGGGTCGGCTCCCGAGGCGGCCGTCCTGGACCCCTCGTGCCAGCCGTGCCAGTCCAGGACGAGCACGGTGGCGTCGTCCTGCAGAGCGTGCCCGGCGGCCGCGAGGGCGGTGTCGGACAGCGCCCGGACGACCTCGCGCGGGTGCAGGTTCTCGGTTTCCGAGATCGCGCCGGGGAGGTCGAAGTCTGCGGCGTTGCGTTCGAGCATCCCGTCGGTCACGAACACGATCCGGTCCCCGGGCTCCAGGGTCACCTGTGTGCTGGCGTAGCCGCTCTCGGCGAACATCCCGAGCGGCAGGTCGGCGTCGCACTCCAGCACGGTCAGCGCCCCGTCGCGCAGCAGGTACGGCGGCACATGGCCGGCGTTGACGAGATCGAGGCGGCCGGTCTGCAGCTCGACGCGCCCGATCAGGCCGGCGACGAAGTCCTCGCCGGCACGACTGGCGGCGTGGTCCGCCAACGCATCATTGGTGAGCGTCACCTGCTCGATCAGCGACATGCCCCGACGGCGCGCACCCCGCAGTCCACCGAGGCACATGCTGGCCGTCAGCGCAGCGTCGACACCGTGGCCCATGGCATCGGTCAACGACAGGTGCAGCCAGTCCCGCGCCAGGCTGTAGTCGAAGGTGTCTCCCCCGATGTCGGCGGCTGGCTCCAGCCAGCCGGCGAGGGTGAACGAGGCCGCCTCGCACGTGCGAGCCTCAGGAAGCAGCCGCTGCTGGATCTCTGCGGAGAGGCTGAACTGCTGGCTGCGCTCCGCCCAGTCGAACAGGTCCGTGTGCCGGCGGTTGGCGATCACGACGAACGCCAGGAGGTGCGCCAGCTCGGCGAGCTCGGCGACGACCTCGTGATCCGGCTCGTCCGGCAAGAACATCTCGAGCAGCCCGATCGCCTCGCCCCGCTCGGTCACCGGGGCCAGCACGCGCCACAGATGCGCCAGCTCGCCGTCTGCCCCCGCGTCACCCGGGGCGAGCACCTGGACCGCCTGGGTGCGCACCGCCTGCTCCCCGGGTCCCCCGTCGAACGGGAGCACCGTCGCGGACTCCTCGTCGTCGCGGCGCTCGCGCCGCAGCGCGGGATCATGCCCGGCCCCCTGGCCCGGCGCGAGCGGCACGTGCGCCAGGCGCACCAGCGCCCGCCCCGACAGGTCGGCGATGAGGAAGGACACGGCGGCAGCGTCGAACGCCAGACCGAGCTCGCGCGATACCTGATCCACAGCCTCGACCGGTGAGGCCGCCTCCGCTGCCGCGATGAACCGTCTGACGTCTGCGAGTCTGCGCCGACGCACCATTGCGGGAGCGTATCGACGGTACGCCGCGGCGACTCCGGCAGGGTCGGCTCCCGACGGCGCGGCAGGCCAGGCCAGGCCAGGCCAGGCCACCATCGTCAGGCAGAACGCGATCGGCCACGCGATGAGAACTGCAGCGGCCAGTCCTTGAGCCCTCCAGGGTCAGGCCCACGCGTCATCGAGGTGACGACCGCGTGGTTTCAGACGTTGAAGCGATAGGTTCCTGGCACTTTCCGCCCCTCGCCGACTCTTGCGGAAAACACGCCCTGACCTGGACAAACACCTCGTTGCCTGCCGGTGGATAGTCGTCGTTTGCGGTCGATTTCAGTGCTCGTGAGGGCAAGTTGAGGGCAAGACGCCTCGTCCGGACGACCTGTGGACGCCTCCGCCGCGCGCGAGTCCGACCCGTGCTCGTGCATCACCAACCCGGGTAAGGGCAACCGCTGGACTCCTTGGAGCCGGCGCCACTAGGCGATGTTCACTGGGCGCCAGCCCTTCCCTGAGTCCATCTCGCTTTTCCAGGCTTTGGGACTGAACTCACGCGACTCAAACGCGAGCCTCTGCTGGAAGTCCACGAGCTCCCACCCATCTTCTCCCTGCGCAACCGTGAGGAGGTTGTCACTCCAGAAGTAGTAGGGATCGTCCTCGGCGTCGCCTAGGAATGGGCACTCGACGAGTTCGACGAGGTGCACCACGAATGCTCCACTGGAGGATTCCTGGGAGCGCACCCAGGCCTGTTCCCCGGGTGCAGTCCTGTTGCCGGGGAAGCGCCTTGAGTCCGAGATGACCTTCAAGGCCTCCTCCGGAATGTCGGCCGCGAGATGCTGCTCGAACACCTCCTGCCCCAGGCCCGCGGTCTGGTCTTCCACGGCGTGGCTCATCGTGAGCGCAAAAACCTCAGCTCCATACCGATCCGCCGGCCCAGCAGCAGCCTCGCTCAACTCCTCGGTAGACGGCTCGGCCGGCACAGCCTCGGTGTGCACCGGGCCACCCGGATCATCGGTACTTGGCCGCGCGAAGGGTCGGGGGTCGTGCTTGACAGGCAGCGCGCTCTCCTCCACCGAAGAACCCACGGTCGCCTCCTCCGCCGGCGTCGCACCCGGGCCCTCGCCGCTTGAGCACGCCAGGGCTGACGCAGCGGTCATGGTCAGTGCCAACCAGAGTGCGAGACGATGGGTTCGCAAGCTACCGAACCTCCTCAGAAGGCGTCCGCAAAGACAAGAACGTACACCTTCTGTCCTTTGTACGCCCACGCATCCGTAGTTCGCCAGCGCGCGCTCGGGCACTCGAAGGCGACCACCACGCTCAACACGTACGCGCACCTCTGTCCCATCGCCGAGGACCGCACGCGGGCTGCAGCGGAATCGATCATGATGGCGTCGCGGGGCGATAGCCCGTGGGCTCCGTGCAGGTAGCCGGGCCGCGACGTCCCTCAGCCAGCAGCGAAGCGACGCCGCCCGGCCCGTTCAGCAAAGGCGTCCAACACCTCGACGACCTCGCCGGCCACCCACACGCGGTTACGGCGGAAGTTGTTGGCGGGGGCCAGCACCTCGGCGGCGACCATCTGGTCGATGGCGGTCTGCGCGGCGGGCTTGGAGATACCCAACCACTCGGCCAGCCGGTTCACCGTGACGGCGGGCTGGCTCATCACCAGTGGCAGCGCCCGCCACACAGACGCATCCGAGCGCGCCTTCACCCGTCCTGCCCAGTCCTCACGGATCGCCACCAGTTCTCGGACCAGAACCTCCCCGTTGCCGATCGCTGCGAAGGCAGCCCGCGAGAAGGCGCTGACGGTCGGATCCAGCTCGCCCGACCGGTAGGCGGTCAGGGCGTCGTAGTAGCCCTCCACCTCGCTCAGCAGGCCAGCGGAGACCGGCACGGTGATCCGTTGGGTGATTCCGTACGAGCGCAGCATCGCCTGCACCAAGGCACGGCCGGTACGTCCGTTTCCGTCGGTGAACGGGTGGATGGTCTCGAACTGCGCGTGGGCGACGGCCACCTGCAGGAACGGCTCGATGTCGACACGGCGGGTGAACGCCACCAGATCGTCGATCAGGCTCGGGACGCGATCGGCCCGCGGCGCAACGAACGACGCGGTGTGCGGCGAAGATCCCTTCGCGCCGATCCAGACCGGCTCGGAGCGAAACGCACCAGCGTGAGCAGGGTCGCTGTCGTGCAGCAGTGCCGACTGGACGTCGATGATGGTCTCCGCGCTGATCTGGTCGGACAGCGCGACAGCCTTCTCCATCGCGGCGGCGTTCGCGGCGACCAGATCAGCATTCGGGCGGTCGGACTCACCGATGCTGGCCATTGCCAGGGCCCTGGCCCCGGCGGTGATCTGCTCGATCTGCGAGCTCGACGCCGACTCCGTGCGCAGCAACACCGCGGCCAACGGACTGACCTCTTCCCCACCCAGCGCGCTCGCCATGGAGGCGTCGAAACGGGTCAGCGCGTTTGCCGCCTCAGCAGCTTCGGCCGCCGCTTCGGGAGAGACGACCAGGGCCAGCTCGGCGATCCTCGGCGGTACGGAAGCGGTGTATGGCCCGCGACTGCGCAGCCGCTCTCTGCGCGACATCTGCCTGGCCTCGTCCGGTGATGGCGCGGACCACTCCACCTGCTCAGAAGAGCAGGCCCAAGGGTTCGACGCAACGGGGGGCATGCAGCGATCTTAACCAAGGATCAGCGCTTAACCTTTAACAAGAGGCATCCTAAGTCAGGCTTTTCCGAACACCCTTGGTGAAGGGCCCAGCCACCTCAGGCTCTGGGCGGCTCGAGTCCACAGCCGGAAGGGGCGCGCCACGCAGAGCGGGTCCTTGGCGGCGACGGAACCCATCTGGCACCGGCACCGTTTGACGGTCGTGACTTCGCGCGTCGACTATTCCGTTTGCTTCTTTGGCTTCATCAACGGCCGGGGCGCCCAGGGCCATTGACAAGGCGCTGCACGTCCACTTCTTCTGGAAGGAGTCCAACGACGACGAGAACGAGGGCTCTGCCGCCCGATCGTCGCCTCGGAGGTTCATCCGTACGTCGACCCGGCTCGTCCCGACGAGCCGGGTCGACGTGTCTAGGTCACCCGCGCCGGGTCAGGAGCCAGACGCGGGCGCGCTGCAGCCAGGGCAACTCGCCGAACACGATGGTCGGCACGGCAACCGTCGCCAGTACGAACGTGCGCAGGACCGTGTTGGCGTCGCTTAGCCACGGGCCGAGGACCAGCGACAGTACGGTCAGGGTCGGGAAGACCGCCAGCCAGATCATGACGGCCATCTGCGGCCGGGTGGGCGGACCGACCGGCGCGGGTGCGGTCGCTCGGACGTGGCTGGTGTCGGCCTGGCTTTGGGTGATGGTGCTCATCGACTTCTCCTTGGGGTGATGACGGGGTGTCGAGCAACCACGGTGGTAGCGCATGACCATGCGGAGAAGGCACAGCTCAACCGGGGACTGGCGGTCCCTGTCTGAACCATCGCCGGCGACGCATGATGGGGGCATGATCGACCGTGCCGGCCTGGCCGACTTCCTCCGCCGGCGCCGCGACGCCCTGCGCCCCGAGGACGTCGGGCTGCCGCCGGGCTTCCGGCGCCGCGCGCCGGGACTGCGCCGCGAGGAGGTCGCGCAGCTGGCCGGGATGTCGACTGACTACTACGCCCGGCTGGAGCAGCAGCGTGGCGCGCACCCGTCGGCGCAGATCGTGGCGTCGCTGGCCCGAGCGCTGCGCCTGGAGCTCGACGAGCGCGACCACCTCTACCACCTCGCCGACCTCACGCCCCCGGCGCGGCGGGCGGGGCGGCACATCGGTCCCGGCCTGCTCGCCCTCGCCGACAGGCTCACCGACGTGCCGCTCGTCATCGCCACCGACGTCGACGAGGTGCTCTGGCAGAACACCCTCGCCGACGCGGTGCTCGGTCACCGAGAGCCCGGGACGGGTCGCGAAAGCAACATCACCTGGCGCTGGTTCGCGGTCCCCGGGAGCCGGGACCGCTTCCCCGGGGAGCACTGGTCGACCCATTCCGCCGCCCACGTCGCCGACCTCCGGGCGACCCACGCCAGGAGAGCCGGCGACCCCGACGTCGTCGAGCTAGTCAACGACCTGCTCGAGCGGAGCGCGGAGTTCCGCAGGCTCTGGGAGCGGCACGAAGTTGCTGTACGTCGACACGCGCTCAAGTCGATCGTGCACCCGGAGGTCGGGCTTCTCGAGCTGACCTGCGAGATCCTCTTCACGCCCGAGGAGGACCTGCGGATTCGTGCGTTCCTGCCGGTCGAGGGCACCGATGCCCGGGAGAAGCTCGAGCTTCTCCGAGTGATCGGCACGCAGAGTTTCGAGCAGAGCGGCACCTGACGCAGGCGCCCTCGGTGCGCGACTGCCGACGATCCTCGACGGTTGTGGCTCTCATTTAGCCTGCGTGACCCGGGCGTCGCCCACATCGACGAAGACAGGCCGAGTCGTCATGGGGATGGACCCGCACAAGCGGTCGGCGACGATCGAGGGGGACTGCTGCACGAGCGCGCAAGCCAGTAGTTGCTTGGCTCGGGAATCGTCGTCCGCTTCGCGGCGGATAGACGCAGCTGGACGCGGGCGTCCGGGTGACCTTCGGCCCACAGCCCGGGTCGGCTACGCAGGGTCGAGCCGCGTCGATCACGCAGCATCTGGGTGGTCGTGAGTGGTGAGGGCCCAGTGTCGGTGGTGGCTGTTTGACTGTTCTCATGCAGGCGGACCCGGTGTGGGATGAGATGTCGGAGGACGAGGTCCTCGACTTCGCCGGCGCCTGCGCCGAGACCGCACAGCGGGCCGAGGTCGACCTGCTGCACGCGGCTTACCAGTGGGCGGTGATGCACTGCGCGCAGCGGTTGGACCCCCTCGAGGCCGCCAAGCCCGGCCGGGAGAACGCGCGGCGGCTGGGCGGTGCCGGCGTGTCTGAGGTGAGCGAGTTCGCTGCCGCGGAGCTCGGCGCGCGGATCGGGCGCTCTCCTTACGCCGCCGCGCGGCTGATCGCCGACGCCCAGGACCTGCACCACCGTCACCCGCGGCTATGGGAGAGGGTGCAGGCCGGCGAGGTACGCGCGTCGTACGCCCGTCACGTCGTGACCCGGACCCGCGACCTCAGCGTCGAGCAGGCGGCCTACGTCGACGCGGCGGTGGTCGAGTCCGCCGACGGGCGGATCACCTGGTCCCGGTTCGAGGCGCTGGTCGAGGGCAAGGTCGCCCAAGCGGCGCCCGAGGTCGCGCGGGAGAAGGAGGAGCGGGCCGCGAAGGCGCGGTTCGCCAAGAAGCTGCGCGGTGAGGCGCACGGGATGGCCTCGTTCATGATCCGCGCCGACCTCGCCACGATCGAGGCGATCGACGCGGCCGTGAGTGCCAAGGCCACCCGCATCGCGCAGGCCCAGCCCGACGCGCCGCACCGGCAGACCGACGACGAGCGACGGGTGTACGCCGTGCTGCTGCTGGCCACCGGCGCAGAGCCCGCCGCCGACCCGGCCGACCTGGTCCCCGACGTCCACCTCGTCGTGCACGTCTACCACGGCCCGGACCGCGAGGGCATCGCCCGGATCGAGGGCCACGGTCCGGTCACGGAGGAGTGGGTGCGCGAGGTGCTCGGGCCGCGGGCCCGCTTCCGGATCAGACCCGTGCTCGACCTCGCCGGTCAGGCGCCCGTGGACGGCTATGAGATCCCGGAGCGACATCGCCAGGCCGTGCATCTGATGACGCCGGCCGACACCTTCCCCTTCGCCTCCTGCACGAGCACCTCGATGCAGGTCGATCACACCATCGCCCACGATGACGGCGGTGCGACAGGCGTGGGCAACTACGGGCCGATGACCACCTTCCACCATCGGATCAAGACCCACGGCCGGTGGCAGGTCCAGCAACCCTTCCCGGGCATCTACGTGTGGCGCGACCCCCACGGCGCCCTCTTCCTCGTCGACCACACCGGCACCCGCCGGATCCCGACCCGATTCACCGAGCCGGTGGCCGTCGAGCTCTGGCACTCCCCGATCAAGATCGAGTACGCCGCTTGACCACACGCAGCAGACGCGGCTACTCGTGAGCGGCGAGCCTAGGTGGGACGGTTCCGCGCTCGAATCTCCCATCGCCTGGGGGTGCGGATTCAGTCGCTACTACGACCCTGCAACTGCCACGGCCTGGCGTGACGCCTTGACGCGCTGAGCTGCGACCAGGGAACGTCTTCAGGTTGGCGGTTCGGGCTGCCGGGGCCCACGAGGATGCCGCAATAGGGACACACCCAGTTAGGTGCACTCCTCGTCAAAGTCCGCAATGTCGGGCCCGCAGGCAGTCAAGAGCTGCTGGATGTGCAGCGTCATCGGGGCGCCGTCGGCCTGGTAGTCGACGTACAGGTCGGACACCTGCGCGCCACCTCGGTCGGCCGTGAGGGTGACCACCAGCTCCTCGAAGCCGAACTCGATGGGTTCGCTGCCGCAACTGTGGCTGACGGGTACACCGGAGACCCCCTCTTCGAAGGACCCGCGCAGTGGCACCTTCACGTAGGGCTCATCGAAATTGGGAGGGCTGCCTGCGCCCATGGCAAACGGGTAGTAGGAGTCTTTGACCCGGGCGGTTCCCCGCGCGAAGTCCGCCCGGGTCACTGTACGAATCCAAGCCGAGACCTCGAGGGGTTCGACGGGCGCTGTGAACCGGACGTCTTCCAAGACGATGTCGATGTCTTCCTCGGTGGAGCAGAGAAGGAAGGTGCCCCAGCTGGCGGCCCACGGTTGATTACCAGGGGGGCTGAAGAGCGACTTGCCGCCGACGCTGCTGCTTGCCGACAGCGGTCCGCTGCCGTCAACATGCACGGGCCTCTCGGTCGTAGCTCCTTCGGACTCCTGACTCGAACACGAGGTTGTAGCAGCGACGACACCCAGGAGCGCAGCGGAGACCGCTGCGCCCCTGAGTCGCCGGCGAATGATTACCCGCGGATTAGGCATTCCTGAGACGCTCCATGACTTTCCCGGCCCTGTCCGGGATGTCGTTGCTGCCACACAGCCACCGGCCGGCAGTGATGCTGTATGTCAGACGCGCCTCTTCGTTGTATGCCCGCGTTGAGCTCAGGTCGATCCCAATGATGCCCTTGAACTTCACGCCGGCCGAGTACGTGTAGGAGTTCGCGCCGGCGAGTTCCCGGTGCCAATTACCATCGCTGGTGAATCTCACGCACTTGCCCCAATCGGGACGGGTCACGCCACTGGTGTTCTCGCCAGCCTTACCGGTATAGCCCGTCGGCCTCCAGTAGACGACGTCGGGTTCGTCGCAGGGCTTCTGGGTGAAGTAGGAGAACACCTTCGTGTACTCCACGCCGACCCGGTAGCTACGGGCGTACGTCTTCATAGTCCAGTCGAACCCCGAGCTGCGAGAGGTGGTCGCTGCCCCGGAGGTCCCGAAGTCCCAACCGGATCCTGCGGTAGCAGCCGCCACTCCGAAGCTTGCGACGAGCGAGTCCGTCGACTTCACCCTGTGGGCCATCCGGGACCCATTGCCGCCGATGGGATAGGCGGTACCGATCGTGGCCGTCCGCTTACGCGTCCGACCGGTGTAGGCGCCGTAGCAGACCACCTGGTCCGGAGTGCCAGCCACGGCCCGCTCGGGGACGCTGACCGGATCGCCAAGACCGTCGTCTCCTGTCCCATCGGTCTCGTCGTCAACGAGCGTGGACCCGTCCCCCACCTCAGCCACGTCGAGAGCTACTGGTTCTTGATCTTCCGCAGCCTGGGTGCTGAGCATGGCGATGTCCTCACCGATGGAGAACGGCTGAACCTTCGCACTGCGGAGAGCCTTCGATGTCACGGCCACGGTGGGTGCAAGCGGGTCTACCCACTGCATCGTCCCATCGCTGGCGAGGACGGCCCGCACCGAGCCTGTGCCCGCGCCCTGAGCATTTCCCGCCTGGTCGAACGTGACGACTTGAAGAGTCGCTAAGCCGTCCTCGGTGAGGGTGTTGTCCGGCAGCGTCTCGGGAGCGATGCGCACTGAGTAGGTGTCACCGTCCACGGTGATGCTCGAGTCCGGCAACCAGTAGATCGGCGCCGCAGCCTTGGACCCGCCCATGACTTCCCGGTCGACATACACCGCGACACGGTCGACGCCGGAGTCCGGAAGACTCCCGGCGATAGCGAGGGGCGCCGCATCTACGGCCCCTGCTTGCGGAACGAGAGAGACGAAGCTCCCGACCAGAGCAGCGACCGCAGCCGCCGCCAAAGAAGTCTGCAATCGTGTGTTGCGGGCGTGAACCATGGTCCACCACATCCATTTATGTTATGGAAATCTCTCTCCGAGAAGTATTGATTTGTAGGTTCACACCGGACGTGGGCCTTCGTCCATACGCTGATCCGGGTATTCAGCCAGCTACCCAACTCGGTCGTTTCGTCCCCAGCGGCGTGCGGCGTGCGCCGAACAAGTCGGAGGGGGATCAGTAGACGCGGATTCTTCGAGCCCGTCAATGGCGGTGCCACGTGCTCGACTTCCGCCGCTGGGCGCATCAGGGCCGGACGAACACCTCGCCGGCGTCGCCGCGCAGGCGCCACCGCCCGCCGCTGATCGCGTCGGACGCAACGAGCCTGCAAGCCGAGACCGACGCGAGGGCACGAAGTGCATCTGCGTAGCCCAGGTCACTATCCGAGAACACTTGCCCGCCTGCGGCTTCACTGCCGGCATCACGTGGCAGTTCAGGACGGGCATGTCTTCTCCGAGGCCCTCGAGCCGCAGTTGAACGTAGTCGTGAACGTCCCAGAGGGTCGGCTGGTCCTGACTCTTGTTGTCGTGTCGCATGGCGTCGCGTCTCTCTCAGGCGGTGGCGGTTACGGCTCGTCAGTCACCAAGGGGCCGCGAGCGTGCCCTGGCGATCACGTCGCCCCAGCCAGGGGCGCGTGTCCGGGCCGCGACGGCGAGGGACCACGACCGATGGGATGGGACCAGTCGTCGACCTCGACCGTCGTCGTAGGACGCAGTTACCGTGATGGGTCTCGGAGAGGAAGGCTATGGCGTCCATCGAGCAGCAGTCCGGGGTTCCCGATGCCTGAGGGCATCAGCCGGCGCGGCGACTCCTGGCGGGCGCGCTACCGCAACCCCGAGACGGGCCGCCAGCACGAACGACCTTCGACAAGCAGGTCGACGCCGTGCGGTGGCGCCGCCAGCAGCTCGACGCCCTGGACCGGGGCCGCTGGGTCGACCCGGAGGCCGGCAAGGTCTCCTTCCTGGCCTACTTCGAGGCCTGGGGGCGCGACCAGCTGTGGACCGACGGGACCCGCAAGGCGATGTCGCTGGCCGCCCAATCCACGACCTTCGCGGAGCTGGACCTGCGCCTGATCCGGCCCAGCCACGTCGAGGCGTGGGTGAAGTCGATGACCGTGCCCACCGCCACCCGGGCGCGTCCGCTCGCTCCGGGCACGGTCAAGACCCGGTTCGTCAATGTCCGGACCGTGTTCCGCGCGGCGGTGCGCGACGGCATGATCGCCGTCGACCCGACCGGCCAGGTCCGTCTCCCCCGGCTGCGCAAGCGGGAGGCGGCAATGACGATCCCCACCCCCGAGGTCGTCCGGGCGATCCTCGAGGCCTCAGCGCCGCGCTTCCGCGCCTTCGTGGGGCTGTGTGCGTTCGCCGGCCTGCGGCTCGGTGAGGCGACCGCCCTGCAGGTCGGCGACGTCGACTTCCTGCGCCGCCAGGTGCACGTGCGACGGCAGGTCCAGCGCCTCGACGGCGCGGTCGAGATCCGGCTGCCGAAGTACAACTCCGAGCGCACCGTCCACGTCCCCGACGCGCTGCTGGAGATGCTCGCCGAGCACGTCGCGCTGGGGCTGGCCTACGACTGGCTGTTCGCCGAGGTCGAGGACGTCCCGCCGCACCAGAACACCATCGGCTACCGGTGGCGCACCACCCTGGAACGGGCCGGGGTCGCGGGTGTCCGCCTGCACGACCTGCGGCACTTCTACGCCTCCGGGCTGATCGCCGCGGGCTGCGACGTGGTGGCCGGACAGCGCGCTCTCGGGCACGCGAAGTCGACGACCACGCTGACCACCTACGCCCACTTGTGGCCCTCCGCGGAGGACCGGGTGGGCGACGCCGCGGCGTCCCTGTTCACCGAAGTCGTTGGTTCTGGTGAGGCACAGTGAGGGCAGAACGGCCCTGAAAATGCCGGAAACCGCCTCTGACCTGGGCGAACAGCGATCGCTCAGACGTTGAAGCGGAACTCCACCACGTCGCCGTCGGCCATGACGTAGTCCTTGCCCTCCATGCGCACCTTGCCGGCCTCCTTGGCCTTGGCCATGGTGCCCGCGGCGACGAGGTCGTCGAAGGAGACGATCTCGGCCTTGATGAAGCCCTTCTGGAAGTCGGTGTGGATGACACCGGCCGCCTCGGGCGCGGTGGCGCCCTTCTTGATCGTCCAGGCGCGCGTCTCCTTGGGCCCGGCGGTCAGGTAGGTCTGCAGGCCGAGGGTGTCGAAGCCGACGCGGGCCAGCACCTCCAAGCCGGGCTCGGTGACGCCGGCCTCGGCGAGGAACTCGGTGGCCTCCTCGTCGTCGAGCTCGATCAGCTCGGACTCGAACTTCGCGTCCAAGAAGATCGCCTCGGCGGGCGCGACGAGCTCGCGCATCTTGGCCTTGAGGTCCTCATCACCGAGCTCGTCGGCGTCGCAGTTGAAGACGTAGATGAACGGCTTGGCCGTCAGCAGGGACAGCTCGCGCAGCAGCTCGCGGTCGATCGAGGTGGCGATGATCGGCGTACCGGCCTCGAGCGCCTCCTTGGCCTCCTTGGCGGCCTCGAGGTTCGCGACCAGGTCCTTGACCTTGCGCGACTCCTTCTCCAGGCGGGTGATCGACTTCTCGACCGTCTCCAGGTCGGCCAGGATCAGCTCGGTCTGGATCGTGGAGATGTCGTTGCCCGGGTTGACCTCGCCGTCGACGTGGGTGACGTCGTCGTCGCGGAAGACGCGGGTGACCTGGCAGATCGCCGAGGACTCGCGGATGTGGGCGAGGAACTTGTTGCCCAGGCCCTCGCCCTGCGAGGCGCCGCGCACGATGCCGGCGATGTCGACGAACTCCACCGTCGCCGGGAGGATCTTCTCGGAGCCGAAGATCTCGGCGAGCTTGGCCAGCCGCGTGTCGGGCACCCCCACGACACCGACGTTGGGCTCGATCGTCGCGAACGGGTAGTTCGCCGCGAGGACGTCGTTCTTGGTGAGCGCGTTGAAGAGGGTGGACTTGCCCGCGTTGGGGAGACCGACGATTCCGATGGTGAGAGCCACGGGCCGCGAGTCTACGGGCGCGCGGCGACGCCTTCCGAATCGCGCAGGTCCTCGAGACCCACCACGTCGTCCTCATGGCTGCCCCGGGCGTGCCGCGCGGTCAGCCACAGGCTCTCCGCGAGGTAGACCGCCGGGTAGACCAGCGACACCAGCACCAGCGAGACCGGCGGGTCGGGCATCTGCCAGGTGATCAGCGCGAACACCACGAGCCACGCCGACGCCAGCGTCATGTTCAGCCCCCACAGCGTCGCGGTGCGCGAGGGGTAGACGTACTTCACCGGCACGAAGCTCAAGACCGCCAGCACCATCAGCAGCAGCGAGGTCAGGGCGACGTCGAGGTCGAGCACCAGCACGTAGAAGGCCACGATGTTCCAGTACGACGGGAAGCCGAGGAAGAAGTGGTCGTCGGTCTTGGCATCGCTGCGGCAGAACTGATAGCTCGCCGCCACGAGCGGGATGACGGCCACCACGGCGCCGCCCACCCCGTCGGGGAGCCGCCCGGTCGACCACAGCAGCGCCATCGGCGCGAAGGCGTAGGTGAGGTAGTCGACGATGTTGTCCAGCAGCGCCCCGTCGATCTGGGGCACCACCTCCTTGACCCGGAAGCGGCGGGCGAGGAAACCGTCGGTGCCGTCGATGACCATCGCGACGAGGAACAGCCACAGCACCGCGGTGACCTCGCCCTCGTAGGACAGGTGCACCATCAGCAGGGCCAGGACGACCCCGGTCGCGGTGTAGGCGTGGACCGCCCAGGCAGCAAGTGTCTTCACGGTGGCTCAGTCCCCACGCACGGTGATGTTCAACGGCATCCGGCGGCTGCGGCGTACGTCGCCCCGCAGCAGCGAGCGCACTCCGCGCCCGACGACGCGGCGGGGGGTGAGGTCGGCGTAGTCGCCGCGCCGCTCCCCCGTCACCAGCTCCAGCACCGGCCGGGCGGCCACCTCCGGGGACTGGCCCCACAGGCCGACGACCACCGGCAGCGCCCGCACCCGCTTCTCCATGCCGGGCATGACGGTGACGTCACCCAGCATCTCGGTGCGGACCAGGCCCGGGTCGAAGCCGTGCACCTGCACGCCGGTGCCGGCCACCTCCTGGCGTACGGCGCGGGTGAACATCCGGTTCCACGCCTTCGACGCGGCGTACGCGTTCTGCAGCGGCACCGGCTTGGTCGCACCCTTGCCCCACACGTTGACGACCTGGCCGCTGCCCTGCGCGAGCATCGTCTGCACGGCGGTGCGGGTGCCGTGGAAGACGCCGCGCACGTTGGCGTCGAGGACGCGCTCGAAGTCGGTGGGGTCCAGGAGGTGCGTGGGGCCGTAGGGGCTGCCGGTGCCGGCGTTGTTGACCCAGATGTCCAGCCCGCCCAGCATGATCGCCGCGTCGCGCAGCGCCTCGACCTGGACAAGGTCGGCGACGTCGGTGTCGCGGCCCTCCGCGCGGATCCCGCTGCGGCGCAGCTCGGCGACGGCCTGCTCGACCCCGTCGCCGGGGAGCGCCCCGACGACGATGCTCGCCCCGGCCTCCCCGAGCAGCTGGGCGATGGCGCGGCCGAGGCCGCGGCTCCCGCCGGTGACGACGGCGACCTGGCCGGCGAGCGGTGCGTCCATTTTCCCGGACCTCCTGGATTCGTGCTGCGTATGGTCCGAGGACAGGCCTGTAAGGCTAGCGGCTTAGGCTTCCGGAGTGCGCCTCGCGACCTGGAACGTCAACTCCCTCCGCTCCCGCATCGACCGCGTCGAGGCCTTCCTCGAGCGCCACGACGTCGACGTCCTCGCGCTGCAGGAGACCAAGGCCAAGGTCGACCAGCTGCCGCTGATGGGCCTGCAAGCCAGGGGCTACGAGGTCGCCGCCGCCGGCACCAGCCAGTGGAACGGCGTCGCGATCATCAGCCGGGTCGGCCTCGAGGACGTCCAGGTCGGCTTCGAGGGCATGCCGGGGTACGGCGACCCGGTCGCGCCGGAGGCCCGCGCGATCGGCGCGACGTGCGGCGGCGTACGCGTGTGGAGCCTGTACGTGCCCAACGGCCGCAAGCCCGACGACCCGCACTACGTCTACAAGCTCGACTGGCTGGCGCGGCTGCGCGAGGCGGCCCTGGACTGGCGCGACGGCGACACCGCGCTGGTCGGCGACTGGAACATCGCGCCTCTCGACGAGGACGTGTTCGATATCAAGCAGTTCGCGCGGTCCACGCACGTCACCCCGCCCGAGCGCGCGGCGTTCCAGCGCTTCATCGACGACGGCTACGTCGACGTCGTGCGACCGCACACGCCGGGCCCGGAGGTCTACACCTACTGGGACTACTTCCGCCAGCGCTTCGAGCGCAACCGCGGCCTGCGCATCGACTTCGTGCTCGGCTCCCCCTCCCTGGCCACGCGCGTGACGCACGCATTCATCGACCGCGAGGAGCGCGCCGGCACCGGCGCCTCCGACCACGCCCCGGTCGTCGTCGACCTCGACTGACCCCGCCATACGCGCCGACTCGCGGGGTTGTCGGTGGCGGCGGCCATGCTGGGGCCATGCAGACGGTGACGATCTTCCTCGCGCTGGTCCTCGGGCTCGGCCTCGGCGTGCTCCTCGGGGTGCTGTGGGCGCGCTCGCGGCCCGCCCACGTCGAGGCGCTCGGCCAGGGCATGGTCGACCAGGCCGAGGTGATGCAGGGCCTCGACCGGCTGAGCGACCAGATGCAGGCCCTCGAGCACGCGCGGGCGGTGTGGCAGGGGCAGTTCGCCCAGCAGGTCGACGACATGCGCCACACCACCGACACCCTGCGCCAGGAGACCCGCTCGCTGTCCACCGCGCTGCGCAAGCCCCAGGTCCGCGGCCGCTGGGGCGAGATGCACCTGCGCCGGGCCGTCGAGCTGGCCGGCCTCGTCGACCGCTGCGACTTCTCCGAGCAGGTGCGCCTCGAGGACGGCGCGCTGCGCCCCGACCTCGTCGTCCAGCTCGTGGGCGGACGCCAGGTCGTGGTCGACGCCAAGGTCCCCCTCGACGCCTACCTCGACGCCACCGGCGCCAGTGACGACGACGAGCGGGCCGCCCACCTGCTGCGCCACGCCCGCCAGCTGCGCACCCACGTGGACGCGTTGTCGGCCAAGGCCTACTGGCGCTCGCTGCCCCAGACCCCGGAGTTCGTGGTGCTGTTCGTGCCGGCCGAGTCGTTCCTCGCCGCCGCCCTCGAGACCGACAACTCCCTGCTCGAGCACGCCGCGACCCGCCAGATCGTGCTGGCCACCCCGACGACGCTGATCGCGCTGCTGCGCACGGTGGCCCAGGGCTGGACCCACGAGGCGATCGCCGAGCAGGCGCGCGAGATCCACCACCTCGGCCGCGAGCTGCACGCCCGCCTCGGGACCATGAGCGGACACCTCGACGCGGTCGGGCGCTCGCTCAACGCCGCGGTCGGCCACTACAACTCCACCGTCGCCTCGATGGAGTCCCGGGTGCTGGTCGCGGCCCGGCGCTTCTCCGACCTCTCGGTCACCGACGAGGAGCTGCCCGGCCCGCGCACCGTGGAGCTGCGCGCGGTTCCCCGGCGCGCCGCGGGCGACTCGGACGCCGAGGACCCTACGGTGGCGCTGTAGCCGCGAGGCCAGCATCGAGGAGGTGCGCGTGAGTCGTCCCCTGACCCTGTGGGAGCAGGGCAACGACCCCGGACTGCAGGTCGCCGCCCTCGCCGCCGCGATCACCCTCAGCGCCGTCGTCCTCGACCTGCACATCGGCGGGGACGTCACCTGGTTCACCGACGTCGTGTTCGTCTCCGCCTGCATCGCCGCCGCGCTGCTGGTGCGGATGACTGACTTCTTCACCGTCGGGGTGCTGCCGCCGCTGCTGATGCTCGGGGTGTTCGCGATGCTCGCGACCACCACCCGCGAGACCATCGCCCACCCCGAGGACGGGTTCGTGCAGGCGGTCGTCTCCGGTCTCTCCGGGCACAGCCTCGCGCTGGTGGTGGGCTACGCCCTCGCCCTCGGCGTGCTCGCCATCCGGCACCGGGTCCAGGTGCAGGGCAAGCCCCTGATCAGCCCTCGAAACGCGACGGGTCGCCCGCCCCACGGCGGATGACCTCGGGCGCGCCGCCGGAGAAGTCCACGACGGTCGTCGGCTCCGCCGGGGTCTCCCCCGCCTCGATCACGATGTCGACGTCGTGGTCGAGGTCCTCCTTGACCTCCCAGCCCATCGTGCGGGGCTCGGTCTCGCCGGGCAGGATCAGCGTGCTGGACAGCATCGGCTCGCCGAGCTCCTCCAGCAGCGCCTGCACGACGACGTGGTCGGGGATCCGCACGCCGACCGTCTTCTTCTTCGGGTGCAGCAGTCGCCGCGGCACCTCGGGCATCCCGGGCAGGATGAACGTGTAGGGCCCCGGCGTGGCCGCCCGGATCGCGCGGAACGCCGAGTTGTCGATCTTCACCAGCTGGCCGAGCTGGGAGAAGTCGCTGCACATGAGCGTGAAGTGGTGGCGGTCGTCGAGCCCGCGGATGCGCAGGATCCGGTCGCGCCCGTCGCGGTTGCCGACCCGGCAGCCCAGCGCGTAGCCCGAGTCGGTCGGGTAGGCCACCAGCGCGTCGTCGTCGCGCATCGCGTCGGCGATCTTGGTGATCAACCGGCGCTGCGGGTTGTCCGGGTGCAGGTCGACGTAGCGCGCCATCGAGGGCTCAGCCCTTCGCCGCGGCGGCGGCCTTGAGGTCGCGACGCAGCTCCTTGGGCAGCGAGAAGATCAGCGACTCCTCCGCGCTGTGCACCGCACGCGCCTCGGGGTAGCCGCGCTCGGCCAGGAACGCCAGCACGCCCTGCACCAGCTCCTCGGGCACGCTCGCGCCGCTGGTCACGCTGACCGAGCGGACACCCTCGAGCCACGCCTCGTCGATCTCGGAGGCGTCGTCGACGCGGTACGACGCCCGCGCCCCCGCCTCGAGCGCGACCTCGACCAGGCGCACGGAGTTGGAGGAGTTGCCCGAGCCGACCACGATCAGCAGGTCCGACTCCGGCGCGATCTCCTTGACCGCCAGCTGGCGGTTCTGGGTGGCGTAGCAGATGTCGTCGCTGGGCGGGTCGAGCAGGTCGGGGAAGCGCTCGCGGATCGCGGCCACGGTCTCGAGGGTCTCATCGACCGACAGCGTCGTCTGGGAGAGCCAGGCCACCCGCTTGGGGTCGCGCACCGTGATCCCGGCGACGTCCTGGGGGCCCTCCACCAGCTGGATGTGCTCGGGTGCCTCACCGGCGGTGCCCTCGACCTCCTCGTGCCCGGCGTGGCCGATCAGCAGGATGTCGTAGTCGTCGGCGGCGAAGCGCTTGGCCTCGTGGTGGACCTTGGTGACCAGCGGGCAGGTCGCGTCGATCGTCTTCAGTCCGCGCTCCGCGGCCTGGTCGTGCACCGCGGGCGAGACGCCGTGGGCGGAGAACACGACCGTCGCGCCGGCCGGCACCTCGTCGAGCTCCTCGACGAAGATCGCGCCGCGCGACTCCAGGTCGGAGACGACGTGCTTGTTGTGCACGATCTGCTTGCGCACGTACACCGGCGCGCCGTACAGGCCCAGCGCCTCCTCGACCGTCACCACCGCGCGGTCGACACCGGCGCAGTAGCCACGCGGCGCCGCCAGGAGGACGGCCTTGTCGGCCTCCTCGGGGCTCAGGACCGGCGGCATGCCCACGTGGGTAGTCATGACGCCAGTCTAAGGACGTCGGTGCCATCCCCTAATCTCGCGCCCATGGCCCTGGAAACCTCGCTGGAGTCGCCGGCGCCCGTGCGACAGATCGCCAACGCGATCTCGGGCTGGGTCGACCGGCTCGGCGCGGTCTGGGTCGAGGGCCAGGTCGCCCAGCTCAACCGGCGCCCCGGGATGGCCACCGTCTTCCTCACCCTGCGCGACACCGTCGCCGACATCTCGATCACCGTCACCGCCTCGCGCACCTACATCGACGGCCTCAACCCGCCGCTGGTCGAGGGCGCGAGCGTGGTCGTCCACGCCAAGCCGTCGTACTACGCCAACCGCGGCACCCTCTCGCTGCAGGCCCGCACGATCCGCATGGTGGGCCTCGGCGAGCTGCTGGCCCGCCTCGAGCGACGCCGCCAGCTGCTGGCCGCCGAGGGGCTCTTCGCCGCTGAGCTCAAGCGCCCGCTGCCGTTCCTGCCCGGCTGCGTCGGCCTGGTCACCGCACCCAACAGCGCCGCCGAGCGCGACGTGCTCGAAAACGCGCGCCGCCGCTGGCCCGCCGTCCGCTTCGAGGTCGCGTACGCCGCGATGCAGGGCCCCCGCGCCACCAGCGAGGTGATCGCGGGCCTCGAGCGCCTCGACCGCGACCCGGGCGTCGAGGTCATCGTGATCGCCCGCGGCGGCGGCTCCGTCGAGGACCTGCTCCCGTTCTCCGACGAGGGGCTGATCCGCGCGGTCGCCCAGGTCCGCACGCCGGTGGTGTCCGCGATCGGCCACGAGCCCGACACCCCGCTGCTCGACCTGGTCGCCGACGTGCGCGCCTCCACCCCCACCGACGCGGCCAAGCTGGTCGTGCCCGACGTGGTCGAGGAGCTGCGCTCGATCGAGCGCGCCCGCGACCGGCTCCGCGCCGGCGTGCAGGGCCTCCTCGCCCGGGAGCAGGCCGGCCTCGACGCGCTGCGCTCGCGCCCGGCGCTCGCCGACCCCCGCTCGCTCCTCGAGGCCCGGCGCGACGAGGTGCTCGCGCTGCGCGACCGCACCCGCCGCACCCTCTCGCACCTGCTCGACCGCGCCGCCGACGACATCGGCCACCAGCGCGCCCGCGCCCGTGCGCTCTCGCCGCTGGAGACCCTGCGCCGCGGCTACGCCGTGCTCCAGGACAGCGACGGGCACGTCGTCACCTCGGTCGCCGGCGTCGCGGCCGGCGACGCCCTCAGCGTGCGCGTGGCCGACGGCCGCATCCACGCCACCACCACCGACACCCGCCCCGACCTCCCGGAGGACCCCGATGGCCGCGAAGACTGACAAGACCGAGGCCGCCGAGCAGCGCCCCTCCTACGAGCAGGCGCGCGAGGAGCTGATCGACGTCGTACGCCGCCTCGAGCAGGGCGGCTCGACCCTCGAGGAGTCGCTGGCGCTGTGGGAGCGCGGGGAGCAGCTGGCCCGCTGGTGCCAGGAGTGGCTCGACGGCGCCCGTGAGCGCCTCGACGCCGCCATCGCCGCCGAGGACGCCGACGACTGAGCCGGGCTCAGCGCGGCGACGGGCTCTCGACGTCGGGGCTCCAGGTCGCGGCCCCGGGATCGGTGACGTCCACGGGGGCGAAGGTCAGCAGGTTGACCAGCGTCGCGAGGTCCGCAGCGTCGGCCGACCCGAACACCAGGATCGTCTCGTTGCGGATCTCCGCGGCGAAGGCGGTGTCCCCGCCCTCGTCGGCGTACCCCACCCACTCCGGGGCGATCGCCTTCGGCGTCACGAGGGACTCCTCGGTCGTGGTGTCCTCGTCGACGAACTGGTCGAGCAGCACGTCGACCGACTCGTCCTGCTGGCGAACTCCGACGAACGTGCCCTCGTCGGTGAGCATGCCGATGCCCCAGGACGGCTGCCGGCCGGGGACGTAGTCGATGGAGGTGGCCTTCCAGCCCTCCGGCAGGGTGCGGGGATAGACGACCCGGCGGTCGATGCGCTGCTGGTCGCGGACGGCGCTGAGGTAGTCGACCGCCTCGACCTCGACCTCCGGCTCGTCGCTGGTCACGCTGCGCAGCAGCATGAAGCCACCGATCGCCACCAGCAGCACCAGCATCGCGCCGACCATCCCGGCCATCGACGTCTGGTAGCGGCGACCCGATCCACCCGGGTTCGGTCCGGCCTGGCTCGACCCAGTCTGCCCTGTTCCGCCCTGCTCGCTCACGCGGACATCCTCACAGGTGCGCGGGCGGTCCGGTGCGCCACCCCGTCACCGCAACCGACCCCTCGTCCCCGCACCTGCGGACAGATGCGCGACATTCCACCGCATCTGCGGCATGATGCCCGGGTGACCACCTACCGGATTGCGGAAGCCGCCGACCTGCTGGGCGTGAGTGACGACACCATGCGCCGCTGGGCGGAGGCCGGCCGCATCCCGACCACCGTGGTCTCCGGGCGCACCGTCGTCGCCGGCCCCGACCTGGCCGCGCTGGCGGAGTCCCTCGCCGACCTGCCCGACCGCGACCGCACCCGGGCCTCGTCGGTCAGCGCGCGCAACCGCCTCGACGGCATCGTCACCCGGGTCGTCAAGGACACCGTGATGGCGCAGGTGGAGATGATCTGCGGGCGCTACCGGCTGGTCTCCTTGATGAGCACCGAGGCCGCCGACGAGCTGGGCCTGGTCCCCGGCGCCCGGGCGATCGCCTCGGTGAAGTCCACCAACGTCGTCGTGGAGCGCCCGTGAGCACCGCACCGGCACGGGCGGCGACGCTGCTCGCCGCCCTGGCCCTGCTCACCGGCACGGCCGCCTGCGGCGGCGCCGATGACTCCCCCACCCTCACCGTGTACGCCGCGGCGTCGCTCCAGGCACCCCTGGACGAGCTCGTCGAGGACTTCGAGCGCAGCCACGACGGGGTCGAGGTGGTCGTGAGCTATGCCGGGTCCTCCGACCTCGTGGCCCAGCTCCGGCAGGGCGCGCGCGCCGACGTGCTCGCGACCGCCGACACCGCCACCATGGACCGAGCGGTCGCCGACGACCTGGCCGGCGACCCGCGGGTCTTCGCGACCAACACGCTCACCCTCGCCGTCCCGCCGGGCAACCCCGGCGCCGTCACCGGGCTCGACGACCTCGCCCGCGACGACCTCTCGGTCGTCGTATGCGCCCCCCAGGTCCCGTGCGGAGCCGCGACACGGCGCCTCGCCGACGTCTCCGGCGTCCGTCTCTCCCCCGACAGCGAGGAGCAGTCGGTCACCGACGTCCTCGGCAAGGTCGCCTCCGGCGAGGCCGACGCCGGGCTGGTCTACGTCACCGACGTCCTCGCGGCCGGAGACCGGGTCGAGGAGGTCGAGGTCCCCGGGTCCGGACGCGTCGTCAACGACTACCCGGTCGCCGTGCTCGCCGATGCGCGCGAGGACGACCTGGCCGCCGACTTCGTCGACCTGCTGAGCGGCGACACCGGTCAGCGGGCGCTGGAGCGGGCCGGCTTCGGCCCGCCGCGCTGAGGGGCGTCGATGTCCCGCGTCCGCGCCGTCGGCCTGCCCCGCTGGCTCTTCGTCCCCGCCGCCCTCGGCGCCACTCTCGTGCTGCTGCCGCTGGTCGCGATGGTGCTGCGGGTGCCCTGGACCGACTTCCCCGCCCTGGTCACCGGCGCCTCCGCGCAGGAGGCGCTCTGGCTGAGCCTGCGCACGTCGGCGACCAGCACCGTGCTGTGCGTGCTGCTCGGCGTACCCATGGCGATGGTCCTGGCCCGTACCTCCTTCCGCGGCCAGGCGGTGCTGCGCTCGCTGGTGCTGCTCCCGCTGGTGCTGCCGCCGGTGGTCGGCGGCATCGCGCTGCTCTACACCTTCGGGCGCCGCGGTCTGCTCGGCGAGAGCCTCGAGGTCCTCGGCATCCAGGTGGCCTTCTCCACGACCGCCGTCGTGCTCGCCCAGACGTTCGTGGCCCTGCCGTTCCTGGTGCTCAGCCTGGAGGGCTCGCTGCGCACCGCCGGGGAGCGGTACGACGTGGTGGCCGCCTCGCTGGGCGCGTCCCCCTCGACCGTCTTCCGCCGGGTCACACTGCCGCTCACCCTGCCCGGGCTGGTCTCCGGCGCGGTGCTCGCCTTCGCCCGCGCCCTCGGGGAGTTCGGGGCGACCATCACCTTCGCCGGCAGCCTGGAGGGCGTGACCCGCACCCTGCCGCTCGAGGTCTACCTGCTCCGCGAGAGCGACCCGGACGGCGCGGTGGCGCTGTCGTTGCTGCTGGTCGTCGTCGCGGTCGTCGTCATCGGCGCCACCCGTCAGGGACGGGCGCCGCGATGAGCACCGCACCCGTTCCCGACACCCGCACCGGCCTCGAGGTCGACGTCCGGGTCGACGACCGCGACCTCGAGGCGGCACTGTCCCTCGCGCCGGGCGAGACCCTCGCGGTGCTCGGGCCGAACGGCGCCGGCAAGTCGACCCTGCTCGCCACGGTCGCCGGCCTGCTGCGCCCCGACCGGGGCCGGGTGAGGATCGGCGGGCGCGAGGTCTCCGGGCCGCGCACCTGGCTCGCCCCGCACCAGCGCCGGGTGGCGCTGCTGTCACAGGACCCGCTGCTGTTCCCCCACCTCGACGTGCTGGACAACGTCGCCTTCGGCCCGCGCAGCGCGGGCACCGGACGCCGGGCGGCCCGCGAGGTCGCGCACCGCTGGCTGGTGGAGGTCGGGGTCGAGGACCTCGCCTCCCGGCGTCCCGCCTCGCTCTCCGGCGGCCAGGCCCAGCGGGTCGCGGTCGCCCGCGCCCTCGCGGCCGAGCCCGACCTGCTGCTCCTCGACGAGCCGATGGCCGCGCTCGACGTGTCGGTGGCGCCCGCGCTGCGCCAGGTGCTGCGCCGGGTCCTCGCCGAGCGAAGCACCGTGCTGGTCACCCACGACGTCCTGGACGCCCTGCTGCTCGCCGACCGGGTCGTCGTGCTGGACGGCGGGCGCGTCGTCGAGGACGGCGCCACCACTGAGGTGCTCACCCGCCCGCGCAGCGCGTTCGCCGCCCGGGTCGCGGGGCTCAACCTGCTCTCCGGGCGCTGGGAGGACGGCGTCCGCACCCCCGAGGGACGCCTGGTCCACGGCAGCGTCGTCGGCCCGCAGCCCGCCCCCGGCCAGGAGGTGGTCGCGGTGTTCCGCCCCGAGGCGGTCTCGGTGTTCGACCACGACCCCGGCGGCAGCCCGCGCAACGTCTTCGAGGCGACGATCACCGAGCTGGAGCCGGTGGGCGGCGTCGTACGCGTGCGGGCGGGGGCGCTCGCGGCCGACGTGACCACCCGCGCCGTCCCCGATCTGGACCTGGTCCCGGGCTCTCGCGCGACCTTCACGGTCAAGGCGACGGAGGTATCGGTCTACCTCGCGTCGGCGAACCCGACCGGACCGATAGGGTTCGGGCATGACGGAGCCGGACAGCCTGAGCGTCGACCCCCAGTCCCCTGACCGCAACCTCGCCCTGGAGCTGGTGCGGGTCACCGAGGCGGCCGCCATGGCCGCAGGCCGCTGGGTGGGCAGGGGTGACAAGAACGGCGCGGACGGCGTCGCGGTGAACGCGATGCGCGTGATGATCTCCACGATCGGCATGAACGGCACCGTGGTGATCGGCGAGGGCGAGAAGGACAACGCCCCGATGCTCTACAACGGCGAGTCCGTCGGCGACGGCACCGGCCCCGAGTGCGACGTCGCGGTCGACCCGATCGACGGCACCACCCTGACCGCCAAGGGCATGAGCAACGCGGTCGCCGTGCTCGCCGTCGCCCCGCGCGGCACGATGTACGACCCCTCCGCGGTGTTCTACATGGAGAAGCTGGTCGCCGGCCCCGAGGCCGCCGACGTCGTCGACATCCGCCTGCCCGTGGCCGAGAACATCCGCCGGGTGGCCAAGGCGAAGGGCTCGCAGCCCGAGGACATCACCGTCGTGCTGCTCGACCGCCCCCGCCACGCCCAGATCGCCGACGAGATCCGCGCGGCCGGCGCCCGCATCAAGTTCATCACCGACGGCGACGTGGCCGGCGCCATCATGGCCGCCCGCCCCGAGACCGGCATCGACCTGCTGCTCGGCGTCGGCGGCACCCCCGAGGGCATCATCGCCGCCTGCGCGATGAAGAGCATGGGCGGCGTCATCCAGGCCCGCCTGTGGCCCCAGGACGACGAGGAGCGCCAGCGCGCCCTCGACGCCGGGCACAACCTCGATCCCGACTTCGTGCTCGGCACCGACGACCTGGTCACCGGCGACGACTGCTTCTTCGTGGCCACCGGCATCACCGACGGTGAGCTGCTGCGCGGCGTGCGCTACCGCGCCGGCGGCGCGACCACCCAGTCGCTGGTGATGCGCTCGCGCAGCGGCACGATCCGCACCATCACCTCCGAGCACCGCCTGGAGAAGCTACGCGCTTTCTCCGCGATCGACTTCGAGCACTGAGGCGAGGCCGGTCCGGCCCGCGGGCACGTCCCGCGGCCGGACCGCCGCGACCACGTGGGCGATGACCCGCGGGTCGAGCACCATGCCGAGGTGCGAGGCAGTCACCTCGACCGGCTCGGCCAGCGGGTCCACGCAGGCGCGCCAGTCCACGACCCCGTCGCGCCGGCTGTAGATCGCGGTGAACCCGGTCCCGGCCGGGACCGGCTCGCGGCTCTCCTCGAAGCTGCGTCGCGCGCACGCCCCAGCCAGGCACTCCTCGGCCATCAGCCCGGACAGCCCCGCCCGGCTCAGCCGCACCAGCGCCTCCACGGCGGCGGTCAGCGACGGGTGGTGGGCCCCCGGCGCCAGCATCGGGCTGCCCATCGTGACGATGTTGGACACCAGGTCCGGGCGTCGTACGGCGATCCCACGCGCCAGCATCCCGCCCAGGCTGTGACCCACGAGCTGCACGCGGCTTCCGCGGCGCTGGGCGATGGACTCCAGGCGCCCCTCGAGCTCGGCGGCGGCGTCGAGGGTGCACCCGACGTTGGCGCGGATCTGGGAGCGGTAGGTCCGCAGCCCCTGCTCGCGCAGCACCCGTCCCAGCGGGCGCAGCGACAGGTCACCGCAGAGGAACCCCGGCACCAGCAGCACCGGATCGGCGTCGCGCGGCGCCACCCGGGAGGCGTACGCCGTGGCGCGGCGGGCGCGCCGCTGCCCCGCCCGGCTGTGCGCGTAGCGGCTCGCCTCGAGCAGCACGCTGCTCTCGCGTAGCGCCGCGTGCGGTGCGAGGCGGGCATAGCCCTCGGGCAGCAGGAAGGCGCCGAGTGTGGAACGGGTCACATCCGGAAGGTACCCCTCGGGTGCGCCGCGCACCGGCGCCCCGGCAACCGGTGTGGACCGGTCGCCCCGCTCACCGGTCGCGCGCACCCGTGGTCGCCGCGCCCAGGGATGGGTGACACTACGAGGCATGAGCCGCAGCACCACGCCGACCGAACGCCCCATCCCGGAGTCCGAGGAGCTCTTCGCACCCGTCGGACGGGGCATCGAGCTGTGCTATCAGACCTTCGGCGACCCGGATGGCGACCCGCTGCTGCTGGTGATGGGGCTCGGCGGGCCGATGGGCTGGTGGCCGGCCCCGCTGTGCCGGATGCTCGCCGAGCGCGGCTTCTACGTCGTGCGCTACGACAACCGCGACACCGGCCGCTCGACCCGCGTGCCCGGCCGGGTGGGCAGGTCCGCGATCCTGCGGGCCTTCGGCGGCGCGCCGGTGCGGGCGCCGTACACGATGTCCGACATGGCCGCCGATGCCGTCGGGCTGCTCGACCACCTCGGGATGGACCGCGCGCACGTCGTCGGGGTGTCGATGGGCGGGATGATCGTGCAGACGATGGCGATCGAGTTCCCCCAGCGGGTCGCCTCGATGACCAGCATCATGTCCACCACCGGCAAGCGCACGGTGGGCTGGCAGCACCCCAGCCTGCTGCCGCGGCTGATGTCCAAGCGCGGCTCGACCAAGGCGCAGTACGTCGCGATCAGCGCCCGGATGGCGCGGCTGATCGGCTCCCCGGCGTACCCGGAGTCCGAGGAGACGCTGCGCGCCCGCGCCGAGGAGACCTGGAGCCGAGGCCTGAACCCGGCGGGCGTGCTGCGGCAGATGCTCGCCATCCTCACCCAGCCCAACCGTGGCTCCCGGCTGCGTGGGCTGCGGGTGCCGGCGACGGTGATCCACGGACTCGCCGACAAGATGGTGCACGTCTCCGGCGGGCGGGCCACCGCCGCCGCCATCCCCGGCGCCGAGCTGATGCTGATCGACGGCATGGGCCACGACCTGCCGCACCAGCTGCACCGGACGCTCGCCGACGCGATCCGACGCACCGCCGACCGCGCCGCGGACTGAGCCGCGACCTCCGCCCCAGAGCCCCCTCCCTCGCGCGTCGCCCATCGGGTCGCGCCGCACATCCCGACCGGGCACCGGTCCAGACCTCCAGGTTTCCGGCGACCCCCCACGGGGTTATGGACAAACGGGCCATTGGGGACTAGACGTGTGACACTGATCACGCAGACCGGGAGGGGCAATGACGCATTCCTCAGCACGATCACTCACTCGGCGGGGCCGGGCGGGCCCGACCCGTCGGTCGCGGGCCCGGCGCGGGATCGCGGCTGCGGCCGCGACGGTGCTGGCGACCACGCTGCTCTCCGCCTGCTCCGGTGACGAGGGCAAGCCGGTGCTCACCTGGTACCTCAACCCCGACGGGGTCGACACGCTCAACGCCATCGCCGAGCGGTGCAGCACCGACGACTACGACATCGAGACCGAGCTCCTCCCGACCGGCGCGACCGACCAGCGGGTGCAGCTGGCCCGTCGGCTCGCCGCCGAGGACGACACGACCGACCTGATGAACCTCGACCCGGTCTTCGTGCCGGAGTTCGCCAACGCCGGCTGGCTCGCGGAGATGCCCGAGGACACCATCACCGAGGACACCCTCGAGGGCATCGCCGAGACGGCCCGCTGGGACGACACGATCTACGCCGCCCCGATGTGGGCCAACACCCAGCTGCTCTGGTATCGCAAGTCCCTCGCCGAGGAGACCGGCCTCGACATGAGCAAGCCGGTGACCTGGGACCAGATCATCGACGCCGCCTCCGAGGTGCCGGGCGCCACGGTCGGCGTGCAGGGCAACAAGTACGAGGCCTACGTCGTGTGGATCAACGCGATGATCCAGGGCGCCGGCGGCGAGATCGTCTCCAACACCGACGCCGGCATCGACGCGACGGTCGAGATCGACTCCGAGGCGGGACGCAAGGCTGCCGCGATCATCGAGAAGCTCGCGAACTCGCCCGCCGCGCAGTCCGACCTGTCGGTCTCCAACGAGGGCACCAGCCTCCCCGCGATGTTCGCCGGGCCCGGGGAGTTCATGGTCAACTGGACGTTCGTCTACAAGAACTACGCCCCCAGCCCCGAGAACACCATCACCGAGGAGCAGTACAAGGACCTCGGCTGGGCGCGCTACCCGCGCACCGTGGCCGACATGCCGTCGAAGCCGCCGGTCGGCGGCATCGACATCGGTGTCGGGGCCTACTCCAAGCACCCGGACTTCGCCCTCGAGGCCGCGCGCTGCGTGACCGACACCGAGGCCCAGGTGCAGCTCGCCGTCGAGGCCGGGCTGATGCCGGCGACCAACTCGGCGTACGACGCCCCTGAGCTCGCCGAGGCCTACCCCGAGGACCTGCTCGCGCTCTTCCGCGAGAGCGTCGACCAGGGCGGCCCGCGTCCCAAGAGCGCCTTCTACGCCACGATCTCCAGCGCCCTGCAGAGCGTGTGGCACTCCCCGGAGTCGGTGAGCGACTCGACCCCCCAGGAGTCCGCCGAGTTCCTCAAGAACGTCCTTGAAGGGAAGGCGCTGTTGTGACCACCACCATCGCCACCCCGGCCACCAAGGCCGGCGACATCCCACCGGAGGTGAGCGACCGCACCCGCGCCGAGAACCGGCTGGGCATGAAGCTCGTCGCCCCGGCCCTGATCGTGATGCTCGTGGTCACGGCGTTCCCGATCCTGCGGGCGCTGTGGCTCTCCTTCTACAACTACTCCCTCACCGCCCCCGAGGACCGCCAGTTCGTCGGGATCGACAACTACGTCACCGCGCTGACCGACAGCCTGTTCTGGCGCGACATCGGCATGACGGTGATCTACATGCTGGTCACCGTGGCCTTCGAGCTGGTCATCGGCTTCGCGTTCGCGATGATCATGCACCGGGTGATCTTCGCCCGCGGCGTCATCCGGACCTCGATCCTGATCCCCTACGGCATCATCACCGTCGTCTCCGGCTTCGCCTGGCAGTTCGCCTTCACCTACCAGAACGGCTTCGTCAACGGCTGGTTGCCATTCGTGAGCGCCGACTTCAACTGGTTCGGCGACACGGTGCCAGCGGTGATCGCGATCATGGTCTCTGAGATCTGGAAGACCACGCCGTTCATGTCGCTGCTCCTGCTCGCCGGCCTGGCGCAGGTCTCCGACGACATGATCGAGGCCGCCAAGGTCGACGGCGCCACCTGGTGGCAGCGGCTGTTCAAGGTGATCCTGCCGAACATGCGGGCCGCGATCATGGTCGCGGTGCTCTTCCGCGCCCTCGACGCCTACCGCATCTTCGACAACATCTTCGTGATGACGGCGGGTGCGCAGAACACCGAGTCGATCTCGTTCCTCACCTACCGCCAGAGCATCGAGCAGTTCCAGCTCGGCATGGGCTCCGCGCTCGCCGTGCTGCTGTTCCTCTCGGTGCTGCTGGTCGCCTTCTTGATCGTCAAGCTGTTCCGCGTCGACCTGGCCCAGGCCCGAGGGGAGTCCTGACATGCGCAAGCTCGCTCTGCCGCTCGGCGTCCTGCTCGTGATGGTGTGGTGCCTGCTGCCCATCGCCTGGATCGTGTCGCTGTCCTTCAAGAGTCAAGACGCCGTCTCCAACGGCACCGACCCCGGCTTCTTGCCGCTCGACTCCTTCACCGGCTGGGACAACTACACGGCCGTCTGGGACGACGACCAGTTCCGGCGCTCGATCATCAACTCGATCGGCATCAGCCTGATCGCGACGATCCTCTCGGTCGCGCTCGCGACCCTCGCGGCGTACGCCATCGCCCGCCTGGAGTTCAAGGGCAAGCGCTTCGTGCTCTCCACCGCCCTGGCGATCGCGATGTTCCCGGTGGTCTCGCTGGTCAGCCCGCTGTTCGACCTGTGGCGCCAGTTCGGGCTCTACGACACCTGGCCCGGCCTGATCATCCCGTACATGTCGTTCACCCTGCCGCTGGCGATCTGGACGCTCTCGGCGTTCTTCCGCGAGATCCCGTGGGAGATGGAGCAGGCCGCCCAGGTCGACGGCGCGACGTCGTGGCAGGCGTTCCGCAAGGTCATCGTCCCGCTCGCCGCACCCGGCGTGTTCACCGCGGCGATCCTGACCTTCTTCTTCGCCTGGAACGACTTCGTCTTCGGCATCACGCTGACCTCGACCGAGGCGGCGCGCCCGATACCGGCGGCGCTGTCGTTCTTCGTCGGGCCGGACCCGTTCCAGCGACCGGCCGGCCTGCTCGCCGCGGCCGCCGTCATCGCGACCATCCCGATCGTGATCATCGTCCTGTTGTTCCAGCGCAAGATCGTGGCCGGCCTCACCTCCGGCGCAGTGAAGGGGTAACACCATGGCCGCCATCTCCATGAAGAACATCGTCAAGAAGTACGGCGACGGGTTCCCCGCCGTGAACGACATCTCGATCGATGTCGCCGACGGCGAGTTCGTGATCCTCGTCGGGCCGTCCGGGTGCGGGAAGTCCACGCTGCTGCGGATGATCGTCGGGCTGGAGGACATCACCTCCGGCGACATGTACATCGGCGACCGGCGGGTCAACGACCTCGCTCCCCGCGACCGCAACCTCGCGATGGTCTTCCAGAACTACGCGCTCTACCCGCACCTCACGGTGTACGAGAACATCGCGTTCCCGCTGCGCCTCGCCGGGGCCAAGGACGAGGAGGTGGACAAGAAGGTCCGCGCCGCCTCCGCGACCCTGGAGCTCGACGAGCACCTCGACCGCAAGCCCGGCAACCTGTCGGGCGGTCAGCGCCAGCGGGTCGCGATGGGCCGTGCGATCGTCCGAGAGGCCGACGCGTTCCTCTTCGACGAGCCGCTGTCGAACCTCGACGCCAAGCTGCGCGGCCAGATGCGCACCGAGATCTCGCGCCTCCAGCGGCGCCTCGGCATCACCACCGTCTACGTCACCCACGACCAGACCGAGGCCATGACGCTGGGCGACCGGGTGGCGGTGCTCAAGCGCGGCGTGCTCCAGCAGCTGGCCACGCCCCGCGAGCTCTACACCCAGCCCAACAACCTCTTCGTCGCCGGCTTCATCGGCTCCCCGCCGATGAACTTCCTGCCCGCGACCGTGGAGGGCGACGAGGTCAGCCTGCCGTTCGGCAAGGTCCGCATCCCGCGGGCCAAGGCCGAGCGGGCCCAGGGCCGCGGCCTGCTGATCGCCGGCATCCGCCCCGAGCACTTCGACGACGCGAGCGTCGTGGGCAAGTCCGGCGACGGCTCGACGTTCCACGCGAAGGTCGACGTCGTGGAGTGGCTGGGCAACGAGTCCTACGCCTACATCCCCTTCGAGGCCCCGCCGGAGGTGCAGGCCCAGCTCGACCAGCTCGAGCGGGACCTCGACGGCGAGGCGATGCGCACCCAGCTCGTCGTCTCCCTCGACGGCGCCTCACGGGTCCGCGAGGGCGACGAGGCCGAGCTGTGGGTCGAGACCGAGCACATGCACCTGTTCGACCCGGAGACGGGCGAGAACCTCACCCTCGAGCGTCAGGTCGGGGACAACGAGCAGGCGACCCTGGAGCACACCGCCAGCGACAACTGAGCACCCGCGTCAGGACGATGCCCGGCCCAGGAACCCGCGTTTCTGGCCGGGCATCGGCTTGCGGGTGACCGTGACCGCGCCCATCAGCGCGAAGCCACGCACCCGCACGATCGGCGAGTACGGCCCGAAGTCGGGCGCCACCTTGTCCCGGCCCTGCTCGAAGGCGCCCATCAGACCGGCGCCCTCGACCACCACCTGGGTGTGGGCATTCACGATGATGTCGACCGACCCCATGAGGGTGTTGGCGGTGATGACGACCTCACGGACGGTGAACACCGCCTCACGCAGGTCCAGCTCGACCGCACCCATCAGCGAGAACGCCGTGTGCGTCCCCCCGACGACCCAGGCGCCCCTGCGGGTCTGCGAGCTCAGCACCGCCGTGCTGTTCGCGGGCTGCGGCAGGCCGACGTACGGCGTGGGGGCGGGCGCGCCCGGCTGGGCCGGGGCGGGCAGCGCGGCGGAGGCCGGTACGACGTTGGAGGCGCCCGGCAGGTCCACGACCAGCGGGACCAGGTCCGCGTACACCTTCGCGGCGTAGGTGGCCTCGAGACGCTCCTCGAGCTCGTCGACCTCCAGGCGCCCCTCCCCCGCGGCCTCGCGGAGGAACTCGGCCAGGCGGTGCCGGTCCGCATCCGATATCCGCAGCTGGGGCGGGCGCGGCTGCCGGGGGTCTCCGTCCATGGCGCTCACCCTATCGAGGCCGGGAGGCTCACGCGTCCCTGTGCGCGGCCAGCTCGGACACGCGTCAGCATCCGCCCTGGCGGGCCACCTTGTACCGGTAGTCACCGGCCTTGTAGCGCGACCGCGGACACAGGACCGTCCCGGTGTCCGAGCCGCCGAAGCTCTTGATCGGGCCGTACTTCTCGACGCCGATGCCCGGGGCCCGCGAGCACGAGAGGTGATGCCAACGCCCCTTCACCTTGTACTTGCCGGTGAAGAGCACGAAGCGACGGTCGTGGTTCTTCTCCGGGATCGAGAACGTCCTGGTCACGGTCTTGGTGCTGGTGCGCGCGCCCTCGCGCGCCACCGACATGGACGCCTTCGCCGAGAGAGAGTTGAACGCCCACGTGGTCGACCCCCCGATCTCGGTGCCGACGTTGGTGGTCGACTTCAGGGTCTTCGAGTGGGTCAGCGCCACTGACTGGGTGAAGGACGTGCCGCGCGCCAGCGTGATGGCCTCGACATGAGTGGCCACGAACTTCTTGGACACGTTCTCGACCCGCTTGATCACATCGCGGTCCTGACCGTCGCACTTCGTCTCAGGACTTGCGGCGGCGTGCGGAGCCAGGCTCGTCGGGGCGAACCCGGCCACGGCGAGGACGACGGACGCGGCGACGGTACGGCGAAAAGCAAGCATGGGCTCTCCTTGTCGACCGGAGGCAGGTCGAGCCCCCGAGGGTAGATTCCTCCCCCGTCCGCCACGGCAGCAAACGCCGCAGTATCCTCGCTGCCCGTGGCCAGCCCTGAGTTCCTGTACTCCGACCTCCTCCCCACCGGCAGGGACGACACGCCCTACCGGCTGATCACCACCGAGGGGGTCAGCACCTTCGAGGCGGACGGCGAGACCTTCCTGCGGGTCTCCCCCGAGGCGATCCAGCGGCTCACCACCGAGGCGATGCACGACATCAGCCACTACCTGCGTCCGGCCCACCTGCGCCAGCTGCGCCGGATCATCGACGACCCCGAGGCGTCGGGCAACGACCGCTTTGTGGCCCTCGACCTGCTCAAGAACGTCAACATCTCCGCCGGCGGAGTGTTGCCGATGTGTCAGGACACCGGCACCGCGATCGTGATGGGCAAGAAGTCCGAGGGCGTGCTCACCGGCACCGACGACGGCGAGGCGATCAGCCGTGGCGTGTATGACGCCTACACCCAGCTGAACCTGCGCTACTCCCAGCTCGCGCCGCTCACGACGTACGAGGAGAAGAACACCGGCTCCAACCTGCCGGCCCAGATCGAGATCTACTCCACCCCGCAGACCTCGGGCAAGCCGGAGTACAAGTTCCTCTTCATGGCCAAGGGCGGCGGCTCGGCCAACAAGTCGTTCCTGTTCCAGGAGACCAAGGCGATCCTCAACCCGGACCGGCTGCTGAGCTTCCTGGACGAGAAGATCCGCTCGCTCGGCACCGCTGCCTGCCCGCCGTACCACCTCGCGGTGGTCATCGGCGGCACGTCGGCGGAGTTCGCGCTCAAGACCGCCAAGTACGCCTCCGCGCACTACCTCGACAACCTGCCGACCGAGGGCTCGATGAGCGCGCACGGGTTCCGCGACCTCGAGCTCGAGGAGCAGGTCTTCAAGCTGACTCAGTCCTTCGGCATCGGCGCGCAGTTCGGCGGCAAGTACTTCTGCCACGACGTGCGGGTGGTGCGTCTGCCCCGCCACGGCGCCTCGCTGCCGGTCGCGATCGCGGTCTCCTGCTCGGCCGACCGTCAGGCGCTGGGCAAGATCACCCCCGAGGGCGTCTTCCTCGAGCAGCTCGAGACCGACCCGGCGCAGTACATGCCCGACGCCGGCATGGCCGAGGAGATCGCCGGCGGCGAGGTGGTCCAGGTCGACCTCAACCGCCCGATGAGCGAGATCCTCGCCCAGCTCTCGCAGTACCCCGTCAAGACCCGGCTCTCGCTCACCGGCCCGCTGGTAGTGGCGCGCGACATCGCGCACGCCAAGATCAAGGAGCGCCTCGACGCGGGCGAGGAGATGCCGCAGTACCTGCGCGACCACCCCGTCTACTACGCGGGTCCGGCCAAGACCCCCGAGGGCATGGCGTCGGGCTCGTTCGGCCCGACCACGGCCGGGCGGATGGACTCCTACGTCGAGCAGTTCCAGGCCGCCGGCGGCTCGATGGTGATGCTGGCCAAGGGCAACCGCTCCAAGCAGGTCACCGACGCCTGCGGCACCCACGGCGGGTTCTACCTCGGCTCGATCGGCGGCCCCGCCGCCCGCCTGGCCCAGGACTGCATCAAGAGCCAGGAGGTCATCGAGTACCCCGAGCTCGGCATGGAGGCGGTCTGGAAGATCGAGGTGGAGGACTTCCCCGCCTTCATCGTGGTCGACGACAAGGGCAACGACTTCTTCACCGACCCCGCCGGCACCACCACGGTGCCGATCTCGGGGATCCGGGTGCGCTCGGCGCAGTAACCCGGGTCCGCAGGAGCACCACGCACGCACGTCGGGGAGCAGCCAGCCGGCTGCTCCCCGATGCGTGTCTCAGGCCGAGCGGTTCGACTCGACGTTGCCACCGGCCTTGCCGTTCGGACCGGCGTCCTCGCCGTCCTCGATGGCGCCCTCGGCCTCCGGGTTACCGGCGACGGCCTGGTCATCGGAGATGGGGGTGTCGGCCGCGGCCGGGTCCATCGAGGCGACCTCGGAGACCTGCCCCTCGCTCTGCTCCACGTCCTGCTCGTCCTTGCCCGTCATCGGGCCTCCTTCTCGTCGGTAGGTGCTGACTTCTGCTCAGTACCCGTCATTCGCTCGTGGCCGACGACTGGACGTCGCCCACTGCCGAGCGTCCCTCGTCCTGGACGCGGCTGACCGACTCCTGGGCCGAGTCCTTGACCTGCTGCGCGGCCTCGGTCGCGGTCCCCTGCACACCGGAGACGACGTCCTGGCCGACCGACCGCGCCTCGTCGAGCAGCGGGCGACCCTGGTCGAGCGCGGACGAGGCGGCACTCGCCTCGGCCCGGCTGGCGGGGAACATCCCCGCGACCACCATGCCGAGGCCGAACGCGACGAGACCGGCGCCCAGCGGGCTGCCCTCGTAGCGCTCCTGTGCGACGCCGGCCGCCGAGGACGCGGTATCGCGGACGGTGTCCTTCGCGGAGCCGGCAGCCCCGCTGGCGGCGTTGCCGGTGCTCTCCCGAGCCTGGGATGCGCTGCCCATGATGCGGTTGCGCACCCCGAGGACCCGGTCGCGGGCCGCGGCCTTGCGGCGCGCGACGACGGCCGAGGGGCTGACCCGGTCCTGGAGCTCGTCGAGGTCCTGGGCGAGGGTCTGACGGGTGCCTGCGATGTCGGTGCTCAGCTCTTCTGTGCGGTTGCCCATTGGGCGTCCTCCTTCAGTGTGCGCTGCGTCGCGGGCAGCTGGGGGTTGCTCTGCTGCAAGGCCTTGCGGCCGGTCACGGCGAGCGCGGCCGCGATCGCCGCCCAGAGGACGGTGACGATCAGCGCCGCCGCCCACAGCGGCATCCAGGAGTCGAGGACCGCTGTCAAGGTGACCGACACCCAGATCAGCAGGAGGTGCCCGGCGACGCCGGCTCCCCCGAGCAGCCCGACTCCCTTCCCGGCTTGGGTCATCTCCTGCTTGAGCTCGGTCTTGGCCAGCTCGAGCTCCTGCTTGACCAGCGTGGAGATGTCGCTGGTGACGTCGCTGACGATGTCACCGAGGCTGCGCTCGCCCCGTGGGGCGGCATCGACCAGCGGAGTCGCCCCGGACAGCGGGTCGGCGAACTCCGGCGGGTGCTCCGGCGGCGGTACCGACGGTTGGACCGGCCCGCTCACAGCACGCCCCGCTCGCCGGCGGGCTCACCGGGCCCGCGCTCGCCGTACCCCATCTCCGGACCGGAGCCCGCGATCGAGGTGCTCGGCGCATTCGGCAGGCCCGAGCTGTGCGACATCGTCGGGTCGCCGATCGGGGTGTCACTCGTCCCGCTCGGAAGCGGTGTCGCCGAGCCCCCGAGGGGGTCCGCCTCCGCCGCCGCGATGCCGTCGGCGGCGCCGCGCAGCAGTCGTCCGGCCACCACGCCGGCGGCCAGCGACCCGAGCAGGAAGACACCCGGGCGGCGGCGCGCGAAGCGGCGGGCCTCGTCGAGGAGCTCGCTCGGCTCGTGTCCCTCCAGGTAGGAGCCGGCGCTGCGCGCGCGGTCGGCGACCTCCTTGGCGACGCTGGTGGCGAGACCGGGCTCGCCGCCGTCGGCCATCTGGCCCAGGTCGTCGGCGAGTCCGCGGAGGGTCTCGGCGAGTCGGGCCTGCTGGGTCCGCGACTGCTCACTGGCCTGGGCGACGACGTCGTCGAGGACCCGGCGCGCCTGATCCGCGGCCTCTGAGGCCACGGCACGCGCCTCCTCGGCGGCCGTGCCGGCGACCTGCTTGCCGTCATCGACTGCCGTGCCGGCAGCCGCCTGAGCGCGCTCCTTGGTGCTGGGACTGTCGTTCATCAGACCTCCACAGGGTTTCGGGGACATTCCGGGGGTATCCCTCCCAGCGCGGACCAACCCCATCCCCCAGGATGTAACAGTGGAGTACGTCGAGGTCGCCCGCGCCCAGTCCGAGCGGGGAGAGCTGGTGCTGCGCCAGCGCCACGAGGAGCGCGGGCCGGTGGTGCTGGAGCTGCGGGCGAACGGCGTGTTCGTGATGGACACCCAGGAGACCAGCACGGAGGAGGCGCTCGCGACGGCCTGCCTGGCGCTGGTCGAGGCGCCGGCCCACGTGCTGGTGGGCGGTCTCGGGCTGGGCTTCACCGCACACCGGGTGCTGGCCGACCGCCGCGTCGAGCGCTGCGTCGTGGTCGAGATCGAGCAGGCGCTCGTGGACTGGATGCGCGACGGAACGGTCCCGCACGGCCCCTCCGTGCTCGCCGACGAGCGGCTGCACGTGGTCGTCGCCGACGTCGCGGTCGCCCTCGCCGAGGCCCGTCCCGCGTCGTACGACCTGGTGCTGCTGGACGTCGACAACGGGCCGGGCTACCTGGTGCACGACGCCAACGCCGGCCTCTACGAGCAGCCGTTCCTCACCCGGGTGCGGGCGCTGCTGCGTCCGGGTGGGGCCGTTGCGATCTGGTCGGCGGCCGAGGAACCCGCGCTCGAGGAGTCGATGAGCACGGTCTTCGGCGCGGCCGAGGCGCACCCGCTGGAGGTCGCGCTGCAGGGACGCGAGGAGCACTACTGGCTCTACGTCGCGCGGGTACCGTCCCACGCGTGAGCAGCGACCCGAGCAGTCAGGCGGACGAGCAGTTCCGCACCGAGCACGACTCCATGGGCGACGTCCTCGTCCCGCGCGACGCGCTGTGGCGTGCCCAGACCCAGCGCGCGGTGGAGAACTTCCCCATCAGCGGCACGCCGCTGGAACCGCGCCTCATCCGCGCGATCGGCCTGGTCAAGGCGGCTGCGGCCGCCACCAACGGCGAGCTCGGGGTGCTCGAGGCCGACGTCGCCGGCGCGATCGCCGACGCTGCCGGCGAGGTGGCCGCCGGCGAGCACGACGACGCGTTCCCCATCGACGTCTTCCAGACCGGCTCGGGCACCAGCTCGAACATGAACGCCAACGAGGTGATCGCCAGCCTCGCCGCGCGCGCCGGGACCGAGGTCCACCCCAACGACCACGTCAACGCCAGCCAGTCCTCCAACGACACCTTCCCCACCGCCATCCACGTGGCCGCCACGCTGGCCGTCGTCGACGACCTGCTGCCTGCGCTCGACGTGCTGGGCAGCGCGCTGGAGCGCAAGGCCGAGGAGTTCGCCGGCCTGGTGAAGTCCGGGCGCACCCACCTGATGGACGCGACCCCGGTGATGCTGGGCCAGGAGTTCGGCGGGTACGCCGCGACCGTGCGCTATGCCGCCGAGCGGCTCGAGGCGGTGCTCCCCCGCGTCCGTGAGCTGCCACTGGGCGGCACCGCGGTGGGCACCGGGATCAACACCCCGGCCGGGTTCGCCCCCAGCGTCATCGCCGGGCTCGCGGAGCGGACCGGACAGCCCTTCACCGAGGCGCGCAACCACTTCGAGGCCCAGGGCACCCGTGACTCCCTGGTCGAGCTCAGCGGCGCGCTGAAGACCTACGCGGTCGGGCTCACCAAGATCTGCAACGACCTGCGCTGGATGGCCTCGGGACCGACCACGGGGCTGGCGGAGATCCACCTGCCCGACCTGCAGCCGGGCTCGAGCATCATGCCGGGCAAGGTCAACCCGGTGCTTCCCGAGGCGACGCTGATGGTCTGCGCCCAGGTGATCGGCAACGACACCACCGTGACCGTCGCCGGTGCCAGCGGCAGCTTCGAGCTCAACGTCGCGATGCCGGTCATCGCCCGCAACCTGCTGGAGTCGGTGCGTCTGCTCGCGGCCTGCTCACGCGTGCTCGCCGAGCGCACGATCGACGGCATCACCGCCGACGCGGAGCGGATGCGCACCTACGCGGAGTCCTCGCCCTCGGTCGTCACGCCGCTGAACAAGTACCTCGGCTACGAGGCCGCTGCCAAGGTCGCCAAGTCGGCGCTGGCGAACGGTGCGACGATCCGCGAGACAGTGATCGCGATGGGGTACGTCGAGCGGGGCGAGGTCACCGAGGCCCAGCTCGACGAGGCTCTCGACGTGGAGTCGATGACCCACCCGTGAGGGCGGCGCACCCCGTGCGGAGACGCGCGGGGTGCGTCAGTACCAGCCGTGCGACTCGCTGTGCGCCCAGGCGCCGCACGGGCTGCCGTAGCGGTCGGCGATGTAGCCCAGGCCCCAGCGGATCTGGGTGACCGGGTTGGTGGCCCAGTCGGCGCCGGCACTGGACATCTTCGAGCCGGGCAGCGCCTGGGGGATGCCGTAGGCCGACGAGGTCGGGTTGTCGGCGTTGACCGTCCAGTTGGACTCGCGGGTCCACAGCGAGTCCAGGCAGCCCCACTGGTCGGAGGAGAACCCGGCCTCACCGAGCAGCGCGCGACCGACGGTGCGCGGGTCCTGGGCCGAGAGGTCCTCGGTGCGGGTCATCGCCTCGCCGGCGGACGGCGACACCACTGCCTCCTTGGCCGGGTCGGCCGCCTGGCGACGATCGGAGCGCGAGACCTCGGGCGCCCGCGCGGGAGCCTGGGGCTGCTCGACGACCTCGACGCGCTCGGCGTCCGTGGTCGTGCTCGTGCCGGAGTCGTCCGTGCCGGAGTCGTCCGTGCTGGCGTCCAGCGCCTCGCCGAGCGACGCCGAGGCGAGCCCGATCCCGCCGCCGCTCCCGGCGGCCGAGCTGCCGCTGCTGGAGAGGACGCCGCCGACCACTGTCGCGCCGGTCGCGGCGACCGCGAGGGTGGAGTAGAGCAGCGTGGCACGCAGGGCCCGGCGCGGGGCCTCCGTGCTGACCGCTCGGGTGGGGGCGGCGCGGTGCTTGGGGGCGGACTTGGCAGGCTGAGTCACAGGGGTTTCGGCTCCGGGTAGAGGACGGTGGCCAGCGGCCCACCCTGCTCGGTCGACCTGCCTCAGGCAAACCGCCGTGCCCACGTGGCGGAAGAAAGTGGCGCGAGGAACAGACCAGTCGCCTCCTTCGTCCCACGAGACTCACCCGTCCCGCCCCGCGCCGCGATCTGGAAACGTCACACCTGCCACCCTCCTGCGCCGAGTCGGCCCGGGGTCAGAGGGTGACGTGCTCGAGCATCTCGGTGACGAGCGCGGCGATCGGGGAGCGCTCGGAACGGGTGAGGGTGACGTGGGCGAAGAGGGGGTGGCCCTTGAGCTTGTCGATGACCGCGACCACCCCGTCGTGGCGTCCGACGCGCAGGTTGTCACGCTGGGCGACGTCGTGGGTGAGCACCACCTTGGAGTTGGCGCCGACCCGGGAGAGCACGGTCAGCAGCACGTTGCGCTCCAGCGACTGCGCCTCGTCGACGATCACGAAGGAGTCGTGCAGCGAGCGGCCGCGGATGTGGGTCAGCGGCAGCACCTCGAGCATCCCCTGCGCGAGCACCTCCTCGATGACCTCCTTCGAGGTGATCGAGCCGAGGGTGTCGAAGACCGCCTGGCCCCAGGGCGACATCTTCTCGTTCTCCGAGCCCGGCAGGTAGCCGAGCTCCTGGCCGCCGACCGCGAACAGCGGGCGGAACACCACGACCTTCTGGTGCTGGCGCCGCTCGAGCACCGCCTCGAGCCCGGCGCACAGCGCCATCGCGGACTTGCCGGTGCCGGCGCGCCCGCCCAGCGACACGATGCCGACCTCGGGGTCGAGCAGCATCTCCAGCGCGATCCGCTGCTCGGCCGAGCGGCCGTGCACCCCGAAGGCCTCACGGTCGCCGCGCACCAGGTGCACCGCCTTGTCCGGCCCGACGCGCCCCAGCGCGGTGCCGCGCTCGGAGACCAGCACCAGCCCCTGGTGGCAGGGCAGGTCGCGGGCCGCGGCGAGCTCGAGGGTGCCGTCGTCGTACAGCTCGTCGAGGTCGGCGGTGTCGATCTCGAGCTCGGCCATGCCGCTGTAGCCGGTGTCGGACTCGCTGACCGCCTCGAAGCGGTACTCCTCGGCCTCCAGCCCGACGGCGGCGGCCTTGATCCGCAGCGGCAGGTCCTTCGACACCAGCGTCACCTGGTAGCCCTCGTCGGCGAGGTTGCGGGCGACGGCGAGGATGCGGGTGTCGTTGTCGCCGAGCCGGAAGCCCGACGGCAGCGCCCCGGGGTCGGTGTGGTTGAGCTCGACGCGCAGGGTGCCGCCGCTCTCGCCCACGGGGATCGGCTGGTCGAGGCGGCGGTGGGTGACCCGCAGCTCGTCGAGCATGCGCAGGGCGGCGCGGGCGAAGAACCCCAGCTCGGGGTGGTGCCGCTTGCCCTCGAGCTCGGTCACCACGACCACGGGGAGCACCACCTCGTGCTCGGCGAAGCGGCGGATCGCCCCCGGGTCGGCCAGCAGCACGCTGGTGTCCAGGACGTAGGTGCGAGTGGTGGATTCGTTCGGGCGCTGCGGGTGGTGGGCCTGGGTCGGCACGGTTCCCCCTCACGGGCCGGCACGGCGCACTCGGCGTCCCGGGTCCCTAGCTCACGCGGATGGACCGGGAGCCCCGAAGACAGGAGTGCCCGCCTCCGTCGGCACGGCGGGCCAGCCGCCGTGCGATGCAGTCGTGACTGGTCACGATCGGGCCTCCTGGTACGGCGGGCTTCCCCACCCGCCGATGCCTCGAAAAGTACGCCGCGGGGCCCCGCCGGTGCAGCGACACGCCGCACCGGAAAGGTGAAGCCTCAGGAACCGAAGCGGCGCTCGCGCTGGGCGTAGGCGCGGATCGCGCGCAGGAAGTCGACCCGACGGAAGTCGGGCCAGTAGGCCTCGCAGAAGTAGAACTCCGACCGCGCGCTCTGCCACAGCAAGAAGCCGCTCATCCGCTGCTCCCCGGACGTGCGGATCACCAGGTCGGGGTCGGGCTGGCCCTTGGTGTAGAGGTGCGCGGAGATGTCCTCGACGCTCAGGCTCTGGGCCAGCTCCTCCATGTCGGTGCCGCGCTCGGCGTGCTCGAGCAGCAGCGAGCGGACCGCGTCGGCGATCTCGCGGCGCCCGCCGTACCCCACCGCGATGTTCACCAGCAGCCCGTCGACGTCGCGCGTCGCGTCCTCGGCGGCCTTGAGCCGCGCGGCGGTCCCGGCGGGCAGCAGGTCGAGCGCGCCGACCGGGTGCACCCGCCAGCGACGCTTGGCCGCGAGGGAGTCCACGACGCCCTCGATGATCCCCAGGAGCGGGCGCAGCTCGTCCTCGGGACGGTTCAGGTTGTCGGTCGAGAGCAGCCACAAGGTGACCACCTCGATGCCGACCTCGTCGCACCAGCCGAGGAACGGCTCGATGTTGGCGGCCCCGGCGCGGTGCCCGTGAGCGGAGTCGTGGCCGAGGGAGCGGGCCCACCGGCGGTTGCCGTCGAGCATCACGCCGACGTGCTTGGGCAGGTTGTCCGGCATGCGCCGCAGCAGCCGGGCCTCGTAGGCCGGGTAGAGCACCCGGCGCAGCCCCCGTTTCCAGTCAGCCACGTCGCACAGCGTAGTGCTCAGCGCCGTTCGGCAACACGATGCACGGCTCACACCCGGAGATGAGGTGACGTTCGCCGCCTTGTCGTCGAATCGGAGCCCCAGATGGGTACCGTCGACCCATGAGCAGGTCTATGCAGCACGCGCGCGATGAGATGAGGCACGGCCTGGAGTCGATCCACGACTCGATCTCCGACACCATCGCCGAGGTCAAGCCCAAGCTGCGCGGCTGGCTGCACCTCTCCACGGCGCCGCTGACCCTCGTCGCGGGCATCGTGCTGGTCGCGCTCTCCCCCGACACCACCACCAAGATCGGGTCGGCGGTCTTCACCGGCACCGCACTCCTGCTCTTCACCGTCTCGGCGATCTACCACACCGGCACCTGGTCCCCACGGACCTGGGCGTTCCTGCGCCGCTTCGACCACTCCAACATCTTCTTGCTCATCGCCGGGTCCTACACGCCGTTCGCCCTGCTGCTGCTGGACGGCACCCAGCGCACCGCGCTGCTCGTGACGGTGTGGACCGGCGCCGTGCTCGGTGTGCTGTTCCGCATCTTCTGGACCGACGCCCCGCGCTGGCTCTACGTCCCGATCTACATCGCGCTGGGCTGGGCCGCGATCTTCTTCATCCCCGGGTTCCTCAGCGGCGCCACCGCGCTGGGCGTGGGCGTCGGCATCGCGATCTTCACCCTGATCGTGGTCGGCGGTGCCCTCTACACCTTCGGCGGCATCGTCTACGCCCTCAAGCGCCCGAACCCCTCGCCGCAGTGGTTCGGCTTCCACGAGGTCTTCCACAGCTTCACGGTGCTGGCGTTCGCCGCCCACTACATCAGCGTCTCGCTGGCCACCTACGCCCTGCGCTGATCGCCTGCTGATCCCGGGAGCGTCGGCTCAGGCGACGAGCAGGACCTCCGGCTCACCGCGTCGTACGGCGGCCCGAGCGGCCACCGCCGCGACGCCCGTCCCCGCGACGGCGAACATCGTCGCGAGACCGATCCAGCCCAGCCACCCGTGCTCGATCGCGGTCGCGGTGATCACCAGGGGCGCGAGCATCCCGGCGATCGAGTAGCCCATCTGGCTCACCCCCTGGTAGGCCCCGGCGCTCAGCGGGTCGGCGAGCTCGAAGGCCAGCCCCCAGGCGCCGGCCTCGGCGAGGATCTCCGCCGCCGTGCTGACGGTCTCGGCGAGCAGGAGCAGCACCACCGCCGCGACCACCCCGACCGACCCGGCCGCCGCCAGCAGCAGGCAGGCCAGCGCGAGCAGCAGGCCCCCGCGTCGTACCGCCCGGCCGGCGGCGCGGATCTCGTGGGTGCCGCGCGAGGCCCGCACCTGCAGGGCGGCCACCAGCACGGTGTTGAGCAGCAGCACCACCGAGACCATCACCGCCGGGGCCTCGGTGTGGTGGGCGATCCACAGCGGCACGCCGACGTTCTGCAGGCCGAACTGCATCGCGACCACCGAGTTCAGCGCGGTCGAGGCGAGGTAGGTCCGGTCGCGCAGCGGGGAGCGTCCACGCGGCGCGGTGAGGTCGGCCCCCCGCCCGCGGGTGGGCCGCAGCGCCTCCGCGAGCCCGGGCACCCGGGCGCGCAGCCCGCCCAGCGGCACCACCGCGAGCAGCGAGAGCAGCCCGACCGCCACCATCGTGGTGCGGTACGCCGTGGCGGTGCCGAGCAGCAGCGCGACCGCGGCCGCGGCGGTGCCGAGCGCGATGAAGACGTTGGTGACCACCCGCAGCCGGGCCCGCACCTCGATCCGGTCCGGCCCGGTGAACCAGCGCGCCAGCAGGGTCTGCTTCGCCGTGCCCTGCATGCTGCGCGCCCCGACGGCCACGCACGCGATCAGGACGAAGCTGAGCGCGTCGTCGGCCAGCACGTAGGCCAGCAGCGCGACGCCCTGCACCACCGTCGCGGCCTGCTGGAGCCGGTCCGCGCCGAGCCGGTCGGCCAGCCGGCCGCCGAGGAACGAGCCGAGGACCCCGACCGCCCCGGCGATCGTCAGGCCGGTGCCCACCGTGGTGGCCTCGAGGCCGATGACGAAGGTGAAGTAGAGCGCGCTGACGCTGTAGAAGAGCCCCATCGACAGCGAGCCCGCCATGGTCGCGATCGAGAGGGCACGGGCGACGGGGTCGCCGGGGAGGAGGGTCCGGAGCACGCGGCAGTTCTCCCACGACGCCGGGCCGCGCCACCAACGATGTAGCGTCCTGCTTCATGATCGAGTACGAGCTCGCGGGTCTCGACCTCGGCGAGGTCCGGTTCGCGATCTCACCGCTCAACGAGCTGGCGCTGTCGGTGCGGGTCTTCCGCGACCCCGGCCGCTACCCCCATCACCTGCCCTGGCTGCGCCGCACCGAGGCCGCGCGCGCCGGGCTGGACACCGAGGTGCTCGCCGCGCTCACCAACGACCGGCTGTGGACCCCCGACTTCCTGCACCCGCGCCCGACCAGCCCGCTGACCCGGATCGGCGAGGAGCTGGCCTCCCTGGCCGGCCTGCCGGCGGTGGTGGTGCGCGCGAAGCTGGCCGAGGTCCACGGCGAGGACCTGCCGCCGGCGCTGCGGGGTCGCACCGACCGGGTGCTGGCCCGGGTGGTGCGCGCGCTCACGGAGTACTGGGAGGCCTGCTTCGAGCCGTGGTGGCCGCGGATGCGCACGGTCTTGGAGGCCGACGTGACCTATCGCGGTCGGGTGATCGCCCAGCGCGGCCTCGCCGCGATGTTCGCCGACCTCAGCGCCCGGGTGCGCATGGTCGACAACGTGGTGCAGGTGAGCACGAGCTCGCGGGGCGGCTACCGGCGTACGACGACCGGTGCGGGGCTGACCCTGGTGCCGTCGCTGTTCTCGCGCGGCGGGTCGACCCCCATCACCCCCGAGCAGGCCCCGCAGATCATGTACGCCGCGCGCGGCGTCGGCACCCTGTGGGAGGCCGAGGACGTCGCCGGGCCGGACGCGGTGGCCGCGCTGCTCGGCGCCGCCCGCGCCCGGCTGCTGGCGATGCTCGACTCCCCCGCCTCCTCCACCGAGCTCGGGGTGCGTCTCGGGGTGACGACGACAGCGGTCAACCAGCACCTGCGGGCGCTGCACGCCGGGGGCCTGTTGACCTCGGCACGCCACGGCCGCTCGGTGCTCTACCTGCGCTCCGAGCTGGGTGACCGGCTGCTCGCCGGCGCCTGAGCGGCGGCCCTGCTCAGAGCACCAGGACCCGCCCGGCGATCACCAGGTGCACCTCGTCGCAGGCGGCGGCGACGCGTTGGTTGACGGTGCCGAGCAGGTCGCGGAAGACCCGCCCGGAGCGGTGCGCGGGGACCACGCCGAGACCGACCTCGTTGGTGACCAGCACGACCGGCCCGCTCGTGGCGCGCAGGGCGTCCACGGCCGGGGCGAGCGCGGCGAGCACGTGGTCGTGCACCTCGTCCACCGGCGCCTCCCAGAGCCCGGCCGCGTCCACGCAGGCCGTCAGCCAGGTCCCGAGGCAGTCGATGAGCAGCGGGCCGCTCGCCCCGGCGAGCACCGCGGCGAGGTCGGCGGTCTCGAGGGTGCGCCAGCCGGCGGGACGCCGGGCGCGGTGCGCCGCGACCCGGGCCGCCCAGTCGGGGTCAGCGGCCGGGTCCGGCACCTGTCCCGGCGCCACGTAGGTGACGGCGGGGTGGGCCTCCAGCAGCCGCTCCGCGTGGGTGGACTTGCCCGAGCGGACACCACCGGTGACCAGGATCCTCGACGCGCTCACGGCCCCAGCCTCACACGGGGGCGCCGTACGCCGCCCGGGAGGTCACTCACCCGGCCCCGTACCGTGGACCCATGGCCACCATCGAGCTGACCGGCGAGAACTTCGTGTCCCACGTGGAGGGTGACGACATCCTCTTCGTCGACTTCTGGGCGAGCTGGTGCGGGCCGTGCCGGCAGTTCGCCCCGACCTACGAGGCGGCCTCCGAGGCCAACCCCGACATCACCTTCGGCTCGGTGAACACCGAGACCGAGCAGGAGCTGGCCGCGATGGCGCAGATCCAGTCGATCCCCACGCTCATGGCCTTCCGCGAGGGCGTGCTGGTCTTCGCCCAGCCGGGCGCGCTGCCGGCCCCGGCGCTGGACCAGGTGATCGACGCGGTGCGCGGCCTCGACATGGAGGACGTGCACCGCCAGGTCGCCCAACAGCAGGCGGAGCAGCAGGCCCAGCCGCCGGCCTGAGCCGGCACGGACCTCCCCCGGGGCTCAGCCCTGCGGGCGCTGCGGGTCGTCCGAGGGGTCCTCGGGCGCCGCGGCGGTGTCGGTCGTCTCCTCGGCACCGGGGATCCGGCTGTCCGGACGCGGCTCGCGGTACGGACCGAAGGCGCCCTTCTTGCGGTTCGCCTCGGTGCGTCGCAGCTGGCGGGTCAGCGCCCAGCCCAGCAGGCCGACCGCGACACAGAGCGCCAGGAAGACGCCGAAGCCGACCCAGCCCGCCTTGACGTCCTCGGGCTCGGGGGTCTCGTCGAGTCGTTCCATCAGGACCGGCAGGACCTCGGCGACGAGGACGTTGTAGAGCTCCATGTCCCCAGTGTCTCAGGAGGGGGCGAGGATGCCCGCGAACAGGTCGTCCTCCGGAACCTGCGAGGGGACGTGGCTCACCACGAGCTCGTAGTCCTCCGTCGGCCAGACCTCCTGCTGCAGCTCGCGCGGGATCGCGAACCAGAAGCTGTCGGGGTCGATCTGGGTGGCGTGCGCGAGCAGCGCCTGGTCGCGCACCCCGAAGTAGTCCCCGCACGGGACCCGGGTGGTGACCCGCTCGTCCCACTCCGGCTCGCGGGTCCAGCTGGCCAGCCGCTCGGTGTACGGCGACTCCAGGCCGTGGGCGAGCATCGCCTCGTGCAGGGCGTTGGTCTTCGCCCAGCTCCAGCCGTGGTGGTAGTAGAGCTTCAGCGGCTGCCACGGCTCGCCGGCGTCGGGGTAGCGCTCCGGGTCGCCCGCGGCCTCGAAGGCGTGCACGCTCACCTGGTGGCACATGACGTGGTCGGGGTGCGGGTAGCCGCCCCGCTCGTCGTACGTCGTCATCACGTGCGGGCGGAACTCGCGGATCAGCCGCACCAGCGGCTCGGCCGCCTCCTCGACGGGCACCCGCGCGAAGCAGCCCTCGGGCAGCGGCGGCTTGGGGTCGCCCTCGGGCCACCCGGAGTCCACGAAGCCCAGCCAGTCCTGGCGTACGCCGAGGATGTCGCGGGCGCGCTCCATCTCCTGGCGCCGGATCTCGGTGATGTTCGCGGCGATGTCGGGGCGGTCCATCTTGGGGTTGAGGATCGACCCGCGCTCGCCGCCGGTGCAGGTCACGACGTGCACGTCGACGCCCTCGGCGACGTACTTCGCGGTCGACGCCGCACCCTTGCTCGACTCGTCGTCGGGGTGGGCGTGGACGTGCATGAGCCGGTAGCCGGCGCGCGGCGACGTGGAGACCTCTGACATGCCCGCGAGTTTAGGCCGCGCGGTCCCAAGTGGGATCATGGCGGGGTGAGCACCCGGCCTGCCTCGTCCGACCGCCCGTCCGGCTCCCCCGCCGGCGCCCCGTCGAGCCTCGCCGAGCCCGAGGCCACCGACCTCGCCCAGCGCTACGGCTCCACCGCGCCCTGGAGGCGCTGGACCCTGCGCGCCCTGGTCGCCGTGGTGGTGCTCGGCAGCGCCACGTGGGTGCTGTGGGCGATGAACGGTCATGCCCGCCCGGCGGTCGACTCCGAGCTGGTCTCCTTCACCGTCGTCGACGAGCACACCACGAGCGTGCGCGTCGAGCTGCGGGTGGACGACGACGCCGAGGACGTGCAGTGCCTGCTGCGCGCGTTCGCCGCCGACCACATGACGGTGGGTGAGCGCTCCTTCACCGCCGAGCCCGGCGACACCACGCTCGTCGTCGACATCCGCACCGAGCGGCGCGCCACGGCCGTCGAGTTCCCCGGCTGCACCGCCGAGGGCCAGGTCCGCCCGGGCTGAGCCCCGGTCCCGGTGAGCGGATAGCGGTCCCGAGCGCCTGCCGGCACCCTCCTCGCGCCGTCACCTGCGGTTTTCCGTGCCGGCCTGTCGTGCGACGACCTGCTTTCGTCAGTGGTCCTTGTTAGGCTGGAATTTCTGACCGACCCGCTGGGCCGTCCAGGAAGGAAGAGGCCCGCGCGACTCGGCGTACGGCCTCACCCACTGGCTGCCCGAGCGAGACGGTCCCGATCCCCCCGCAAGAGGCGCGGACGACCGCACCCCGAGCAAGCAGGAGTACCCATGACGCAGTCCCCCGGCCAGGACATCATCTGGCTGACCCAGGACGCCCACGACAAGCTGCAGGCCGAGCTTGCCAACCTCAAGGGCCCCGTCCGTCAGGAGATCGTCGAGAAGATCAGCTCGGCGCGTGACGAGGGCGACCTCAAGGAGAACGGCGGCTACCACGCGGCTCGTGAGGAGCAGGGCCGCGTCGAGGGGCGGATCCGCCAGCTCGAGGACATGCTGCGCCGCGCCGAGGTGGGCGAGACCCCGCCCGACGACGGCGTCGTCGAGCCCGGCATGGTCGTCACCTACAAGTTCGTCGGTGACGACGACGACGAGGCCGAGACCTTCCTGCTCGGTGCCCGCGAGATGGAGGACACCGTCGAGGGCATCAAGGTCTACTCCCCGCAGGCCCCGCTCGGCGCGGCCATCAACGGCGCCCGTGCCGGTGACACCGTCTCCTACGCCGCGCCCAACGGCAAGGAGATGAAGGTCGTCGTGCTCGGCGCCGTGCCGTACCAGCCGTGACCTCGTGAGGGCCGGGGCTCAGCTCCGCTCCTCACCCCCACGCACCAGGTAGCCCCGTCCTCGCAGCAGCTCCATGAGCTCGCGCGAGTGCGGGGCTCCTCGCGTCTCCAGCTGCAGATGCACCTCGACCTCGTCGAGGTGCAGGGCCGGCGAGTGCCGCTCGTGGACCACCTCGAGCACGTTCGCGCCGATCCCGGCGATCTCGGTGAGCAGCTCGGCGAGGCCGCCGGGGCTGTCCGGCACCCGCACGTGCAGGTGGAGGTAGCGTCCGGCCGCCGCCATGCCGTGCCGGATCACCTTGCCGATCAGCAGCGGGTCGACGTTGCCGCCGGACAGCACCGCCACCGCCGGCGTGCCGAACACGTCGGGACGGTCCAGCAGTGCGGCCACCGCGGCGGCGCCCGCCGGCTCGACGACGAGCTTGGCGCGCTCGATGAGCGAGAGCAGCGCGCGCGAGATCGAGTCCTCCGAGACGGTGACGATCTCATCGACGTGGTCGCGCACGGCCGCGAAGGTGATCTCCCCCGGCATCCCGACCGCGATGCCGTCGGCCATCGTCTTCATCGAGCCCAGGCGGCGCGGCACCCCTTCCGCCAGCGAACCGGGGTACGCCGCGGCGCCGGTCGCCTGCACCCCGACCACGCGGACCTCGGGGCGCAGCGCCTTGACCGCGATCGCGACGCCGGCCAGCAGCCCGCCCCCGCCAGTGGGCACCAGCACCGTCTGGACCTCGGGCACCTGCTCGAGGATCTCCAGGCCCACGGTGCCCTGCCCGGCCACGACGTCGGGGTGGTCGAAGGGGTGGATCAGCACCGCACCGGTCTGCTCGCTGAACGCCTGCGCGGTCGCCAGGACGTCCTCGAGGTAGCCGGGCGCGAAGCGCACCTCCGCGCCGTACGCCCTCGTCGCGCGCTCCTTGGGGATCGGCGCCCCCTCGGGCATGAACACCGTGGCGCGGGCACCGAGCATCTGGGCGGCGAGGGCGACGCCCTGGGCGTGGTTGCCGGCCGAGGCCGCCACCACGCCGCGGGCCCGCTCCTCGGCGCTGAGCCGGGCGATGCGGACGTAGGCGCCGCGGGCCTTGAAGGAGCCGGTGCGCTGGAGGTTCTCGCACTTGAGGTGCACCGGACCGTCGACGAGCGCCGAGAGCCAGCGCGACTCCTCCATCGGGGTGCGGATCGCCACCCCCTCGAGCAGCTCGCGGGCGGCGCGGATGTCGCCCAGCGACACCGTCGGCGTGCTCACGGTCTCTCCGCCGCCACGGGCGACTCGGGGGTGTCGCCGACCGCGGCGTGCTCGTCAGCCACGCGTGCCGGCTGCTCGCCGTCCTCGGCGTAGTCCTCCTCCAACGCCTCCACGGGGTCCTCCCCGGGGCTGCTGCGGGAGGCGAGGTGGGTGACCACCGCGTTGATCGCGGCCACCATCGGCACCGCGACCAGCGCGCCGGCAACGCCCGCCAGCACGACGCCGCAGGCGATCGCGACCAGCACGCCGAGCGGGTGGACCGAGACGAAGCGGCCCATCAGGAACGGCTGGAGCACGTGGCCCTCGATCTGCTGGACCACGATCACGCCGATCAGCATCAGCACGGCGGTCCACAGGCCCTGGTCGACCAGCGCCACGAGCACCGCCACCGCGCCGGCGACCGTCGCGCCGACCATCGGCACGAAGGCACCGACGAAGACCACCAGGCCGATCGCCAGGACCAGCGGCAGGCCGAGCGCCGCGGCCCACACCGAGATGCCGATCGCATCCACGAGCGCCACCAGCACGGTGGCCCGCACGAACTGGGTGAGCGAGACCCAGGCGACCCGGCCCGAGCTGTCGACCGCCTCGCGGGCCGCGCGCGGCGCGAGGCGCACGAAGAACGCCCAGATCCGGGCCCCGTCGGCCATGAAGAAGTAGGTCGAGAAGATCACGATGAAGAAGCCGGTGACGACGTGCGTCAGCGCCGTGCCGAGGGAGGTGACCTGGCTGAACGCGCCGCCGTTCTTCGACCACTCGGTGATCGCGTCCTGGGCGTCCTTGATGTAGCTGTTGATCTGGGAGTCGCTGGCGTTGAGGGGGCCGTCGCGCAGCCACACCCGCACCTTGCCCAGGCCCTGGACGACCTGGTCGACCAGCTGGGAGTACTGATCGGCGATCTGCTGGCTCACGAAGGTGACCATCAGCCCGAGCATCGCGAGGCCGGCCATCATCACCAGCAGGGCCGCCAGCCCGCGCGGCAGGCCGATGCGCCGCAACAGGCGCACGACCGGGCTCGCGAGCGCGGCCAGCAGCAGCGCGATCGCCAGCGGGACAGTGACCACCGAGAAGCGCCACAGCAGGTTGAGCAGGACGTACGTCGCGGCCGCGATCACCAGCATCCGCCACGACCAGGCCGCCGCGAGGTCCACGCCCCACGGCACCTGGGCACGGCTGAAGTTGGAGCGGCCGGCGACGGCCGGCGCCGGCTCGGGGTCGCCGCGGCGGTCAGCGGCGCGGATCAGCGCCCACTGGTTGGCGAGCTGCTGGGTGATCCGCTCGCCGAAGCGCTCCTCGTCCTCGGCGCTCGGCGCTCGGGTGGCGCCGCCGCCCGCACGGCCCCGCAGGACGCGCCGGGGCAGCCGGAGCCGGCCCCGCCGACCCCCGCCGTCCTGGTCGGCCGCGTGCTCCTCGTCCACCCCGTCGATCCTTCCCTCCCCCGCTTCCGCCTGTGTCACGAGCCCAGCGCCTGCTCGAGGTCGGCGAGCAGGTCCTCGGCGGTCTCGATGCCGACGCTGAGGCGCACCAGGTCGGCCGGGACCTCCAGGTCGGTGCCGGCGACGCTCGCGTGGGTCATCCGGCCGGGGTGCTCGATCAGCGACTCCACGCCACCGAGGGACTCACCCAGGGTGAACACCTGGGCGCGCTCGCAGGCGCGCAGGGCGGCCTCCTCGCCCCCGGCGCAGCGGAACGAGACCATGCCGCCGAAGCGGCGCATCTGGCGTGCGGCCACCGCGTGGCCGGGGTGCTCGGGCAGGCCGGGATAGATCACGTCGGTGACGCCGGGGTGCTCGAGCAGGAACTGCACGACCCGCTCGGCGTTGTCGCAGTGGCGCTCCATGCGGACCGCGAGGGTCTTGATGCCGCGGTGGGTGAGGAAGGAGTCGAACGGGCCGGGCACCGCCCCGATGGCGTTCTGGTGGAAGGCGATCGCCTCGGCCACCGCGAGGTCGCGCACGACCAGGGCGCCCCCGACCACGTCGGAGTGCCCCCCGACGTACTTGGTGGTGGAGTGGACCACGACGTCGGCGCCCAGGGTCAGCGGCTGCTGGAGGTACGGCGAGGCGAAGGTGTTGTCGACGACGAGCAGGGCGCCCGCCTCGTGGGCGATGCCGGCGAGCGCCTCGATGTCGCCGATGGTGAGCAGCGGGTTGGTCGGGGTCTCGACCCAGACCAGCTTGGTGAGGCCGGGGCGGATCGCCGCGCGCACCGCGTCGAGGTCGGAGACGGCCGCGGGGGTGAGCTCCAGGCCCCAGACCCGCTCGACCTTGTCGAAGAGGCGGTAGGTGCCGCCGTACGCGTCGTCGGGGATGACCGCGTGGTCGCCCGGGCGGCACAGCGCGCGCACCAGGGTGTCCTCGGCGGCCAGGCCGGAGGCGAAGGCGAAGGCCCGCTCGCCCTCCTCCAGCGCCGCCAGCGCGCCCTCGAGGGCGGTGCGGGTGGGGTTGGCGGACCGGCTGTACTCGTAGCCGCCGCGCAGGCCGCCCACGCCGTCCTGCTTGTAGGTGCTGGTGGCGTAGATGGGCGGGATCACCGCGCCGGTCGTCGGGTCGGGCTCATAGCCGGCGTGGATCGCACGCGTCTCGAAGCCAGACTTGCCACTGTGTCGCTGCTCGGTCATGTGCTGAGGCTAGCGGTGGGGAGGTCGGGAACGATCTGGTCGCCGGTGCTGTTGGACACTGGGCAGGCCCCACCCCCAGGAAGTGAGTCCCCCGTGTTCTTCTCCCGCACCAAGAGCCAGCTCCTCGCCCCGGACGCCACGCTGCCCGGTCGCACCGAGCGCCCCTGGCACCTCGCCGAGAAGCACCTCGTGCTCGGCACCCCGCTGGTCACCGACGAGGCGCCGGCCGGCTACGAGGTAGCGGTCTTCGGGCTGGGCTGCTTCTGGGGCGCCGAGGAGATCTACTGGCAGATCCCCGGCGTCTGGTCCACCTCGGTCGGGTACGCCGGCGGCACCACGCCGAACCCGTCGTATGAGGAGGTCTGCAGCGGTGGCACCAACCACACCGAGGCGATCCGCGTGGTCTTCGACCCCGCGCAGGTCTCCTACGCCGACCTGGTGAAGCGGTTCTTCGAGGTCCACGACCCGACGCAGGGGATGCGCCAGGGCAACGACGTCGGCACCCAGTACCGCTCGGCGATCTACTGGACCACCCCCGAGCAGGAGGCGACCGCCCGCGAGCTGACCTCGGTGTACGCCACCGAGCTCGCCCGCCGCGGCCTCGGCGAGATCACCACCGAGATCCGCCCGGCCGCGGAGACGCCGTACTACTACGCCGAGGACGTGCACCAGCAGTACCTCGCCAAGAACCCCCACGGCTACCGCTGCCACTCCAACACCGGCGTCCGCTTCCCCGCCACCGCCTGACCCCTCGTTCGCCGAGTCGGCGCCAATGGTTGCGCGAGTCGGCGCCAATGGTTGCGCGAGTCGGCGCCAATGGTGGCGCCGGTCCGAGACCGGGTGCCTCTTCCTGAGCTACCGCCGCCGCGACCGAGGCCTGGTCTAGCCCGCCGGCCGGCCGACGGGCTGGCGCTCCGGGGGCTAGGTTCCGGTCATGACTGTCGCCGCCCGGAGAACCTCCCACCCGCGGAGGGCCCTCTGGGCCGGGCTCTGCGGGCTCGCCCTGATCCTGGCTGCCGTCGTGGCGTGGATCGTGGTCGTGATGACCCACATGGGTGGATACCCCCACTGGTCGGACGACTCCGTCGTCCCGGTGGACGGGCGTGCCCACCGGGTCGAGGTGGACGGCGACCGTCCGCTGATGATCTGGACCTTCGACCGGACGCCCACCTGCACGGCCCGTGACGCCTCGGGCGCCGAGGTGCCGACCGAGGCCCCGGACGGCACCTACCGCCGCGACGGCGGCGCCGCGGACTGGGTGGGCTTCACGGTGCTGCGGCCGTCGTCAGATTCGGTCGAGGTCACCTGCCGTGGCATCCACCCGTCCTCGCGGAGCCTGGTCATGGTCGAGAGCGTGCCTCGACTGCCTGCGCGCATGGCCGGCGATGGACCGGAGGTCTGGGTCGCCGTCGGCCTCACGGGCGCCGGCCTGGCCACCCTAGTCACGGCCGCGCTGCTCGCCGTACGCCGCCATGAGCGCCGACTCGACGCGCCATTGGCGCCGACTCGCGCAAACCTCGGGGCCGACTCGGCGAGGGGTACGAAGGGGTGACCGACCGCCGGGCACACTGGGAGGCATGACCGACCTGCCCCGCAAGGCTGCGGCTCGCACCGCGCGGCTGGCCGCGCTGCCCCTGGGGTACGCCGGGCGCAGCGCGATCGGGCTCGGCAAGCGGATGGCCGGGCGACCCGGCGAGGACGTCATGTCCGACATCCAGCAGCGCACCGCCGAGCAGCTGTTCCGCACCCTGGGCGAGCTCAAGGGCGGGGCGATGAAGTTCGGCCAGGCGCTCTCCGTGCTCGAGGGCGCGCTGCCCGAGGAGGTCGCGGCGCCGTACCGCGAGAGCCTCACCCGGCTGCAGGACGCCGCTCCCCCGATGCCGACCCAGCAGGTGCGCGAGGCGCTCGCCCGCGACCTGGGCCCGGACTGGAAGAAGCAGCTGGTCCGCCTCGATGGCGGCCCCGCGGCCGCCGCGTCGATCGGGCAGGTGCACCGCGGCCGCTGGGCCGACGGGCGCGAAGTGGCGGTCAAGGTGCAGTACCCCGGCGCCGGCGAGGCGCTGCGCTCCGACCTCAAGCAGCTCGCCGCGATGGCGCGCACCCTGGGTCCGCTGGTGCCCGGCATGGACCTCAAGCCGCTCATCGCCGAGCTGCAGGACCGGGCCGCCGACGAGCTGGACTACCGCCTCGAGGCCGAGGCACAGACCGCGTTCCACGAGGCGTTCCGCGACGACCCCGAGATCGTGGTCCCCGCGGTCGTGGCCGCCGGCGACAGCACCCTGATCACCGAGTGGATGGAGGGGCCCGGGTCCCTCGCGCGCGTGATCGCGGAGGGCACCCAGGAGGAGCGCGACCACTACGGCACCCTCTTCGCCCGCTTCCTGGTCGCCGCGCCCGCGCGCACCGGGATGCTGCACGCCGACCCGCACCCGGGCAACTTCCGCCCGCTGCCCACCGAGGACGGCTCACCGGGTCGCCTCGGGGTCCTCGACTACGGCGCGGTGGCGCGGCTGCCCGATCGCCGTTTCCCCGAGGCCGTGGGACGCCTGATCCGGACCGCCGCCGACGGGGACGGCGAGGCGCTGCTCGAGGGCCTGCGCGCGGAGGGGTTCGTCAAGGCCAACATCCGCATCGACCCCCAGCTGCTGCTGGACTACCTGCTGCCGTTCGTGGAGCCCGCGCAGGTCGACACCTTCCGGTTCTCGCGGGAGTGGATGCGCGAGCAGTTCCAGCGGCTCAACAACCCCCGCGACCCGTCGTACACGCTCGCGGTCAAGCTCAACCTGCCCCCGGAGTACCTCCTCATCCACCGCACCTGGCTCGGGGGCGTCGGCATGCTGTGCCAGCTGGAGTGCGAGGCGCCGTTCCGCGACCTGCTGATCGAGCACCTCCCCGGCTTCGCCTGACCGCGCAGATCGCCAGCGGCCCGGCGGATCAGTCGCCGGCGTCGAGCGGCAGGTGCATCACGTGCAATCCGACCAGGCCGTGGGCGGCCGAGTCGAAGGCCTCCGGCACGGTGCCGACGATTCGGAACCCGAGCGCCTGCCACAGGCGTACGGCGGCGGTGTTGGTCTCGACCACGGCGTTGAACTGGATCGCCCGGAAGCCTTGGTCGCGGTGCCACTGCACGACGTGCTCACCCAGGGCGCGCCCCACCCCGCGACCGCGGGCGGCCGGTGCCACGAGGAACGACGCGGTGCCGACGTGGCTGCCGCGGCCCGGCCGGTTCGGCCCCATCGTGGCGCTGCCGAGCACCTCGCCGTCCTCCACGAGCACCGCGGTGCGTCCCGGCGGCGCCTGCATCCACAGCCGCCGCCCGGCCTCCGGCGTGAGGTCCAGCGGGTAGGCGTAGGTCTCCCCCGCCTGCACCGTCTCCTGCAGGAACGGCCAGATCTGCGGCCAGTCCGTGTCGGTCGCGGTGCGGATCATCCGTCCCATGGCGGCGACGCTAGCGCCCCGGCTCCCGGGCGCTCGGCCCCTTCCGCCGGCTGAGCGGACCCGCCGACGCCGCGAGAGGCAGGCCCGATCACCCGGAGCGCCCCCGGACGCGCCGCGGAGCCTCGGCGGCTGGCACACTGGCTCTAAGAACATTAAAACAGTATGTTTTAGTGACCTAGTTGCCAGCAAGCACGTTCCAGTGAGGTCCGATGAGTCTGCTCAGCCCGGCGCTCCGCCGCTCCCCCGCGGCGACGAGCACCTCCGTCACCGCCGCCGGCGGTGCCGACGCCCTGCCGCTGCGCTTCGCCCAGGTCGGGCGCAGCTTCGGCAGCGGCTCGCAGGCTCGCGCGGTGCTGCGCGGCATCGATCTCGAGATCGCACCCGGCGAGGTCGTCGCCCTGCTCGGTCCCAGCGGCTGCGGCAAGTCCACCCTGCTGCGCGGCGCCGCGGGCCTCGACACCCCCACCACCGGGCAGGTGCTGATCGCCGACACCCCCGTCCGGGCGTACGACGAGCGCTGCGCGGTCGCCTTCCAGGAGCCGCGCCTGCTGCCCTGGCGCACGCTGCGCGCCAACGTCGCGCTGGGCCTGCCCGCCGGCACCGACCGCCGCGCCGGCGCGGCGCGGGTCCAGGAGCTGCTCGAGCTCGTCGGCCTCGCCGACCAGGCCGACCTGCGTCCGCGCGAGGTGTCCGGCGGCATGGCCCAGCGCACCTCGCTGGCGCGCGCCCTGGCTCGCCGGCCCGGCGTGCTGCTGCTCGACGAGCCGTTCGGCGCCCTCGACGCCCTCACCCGCCTGAAGATGCAGGACCTGCTGCTCGCGGTGCACGGGGGCAGCCCCACGACGGTGCTGCTGGTCACCCACGACGTCGACGAGGCGCTCCAGCTGGCCGACCGGGTGGTCGTCCTCGGCCGCACGGGCGACGACCCGGCCGCCTCGGTGAGCCAGCTGGTGCCGGTGCCCGGCGTCCGGCCCCGCGACCGCGGCTCCGTCGAGCTCGCCGCCCTGCGCAGCCGGCTGCTGGAGAGCCTCGGCGTCGACGCGCACCGCCACTGACCCGCGCCCCGCCGCCAGCCCGGCCGGCACGCCCACGACTCGGAACCCACCCCCGGCACACCGTGCCCGCAACCGAAGGAACCACCGATGACGACGCACCACCTGCGCCGCACCATCGCGGCGCTCGTCGCCGCCAGCACCGTGCTCGCCGGCGCCACCGCCTGCGCCGAGGGCGAGGCCTCCGAGGAGGACTCGCGCGCGCTGGAGATCGACTACGCGACGTACAACCCGCTCAGCCTGGTGATCAAGGACCAGGGCTGGCTCGAGGACGCGCTCGCCGACGAGGGCGTCGACGTGACCTGGGTGAAGTCCGACGGCTCGAACAAGGCCAACGAGTCGCTGCGCGCCGGCGCCATCGACATCGGCTCGACGGCCGGCTCGGCCGCGCTGCTGGCCCGGGCCAACGGCTCCCCGATCCGCACCATCGACATCTACTCCCAGCCCGAGTGGGCCGCGGTCGTGGTCGGCCCGGACTCCTCGATCACCGAGCTCTCCCAGCTGGAGGGCAAGAAGGTCGCGGCCACCCAGGGCACCGACCCGTACTTCTTCCTGGTCCAGGCCCTCGAGGCCGAGGGGGTGGACCGCTCGAAGGTCTCCATCGAGAACCTCCAGCACGCCGACGGCGCGACCGCGCTGCAGAACGGCGCGGTCGACGCCTGGGCGGGCCTGGACCCGATCATGGCGGACGCCCAGACCGACGGCGCGGAGCTGATCTACCGCAACATCGACTTCAACACCTACGGCTTCCTCAACGCCACCGAGGACTTCCTCGAGGACGAGCCCGAGCTCGCCCAGCTGGTCGTCGACGCCTACGCCAAGGCCCGCGAGTGGGTGCAGGCCAATCCCGACGAGGCGGTCACGATCCTGGCCGAGGAGGCGGGCATCGAGGAGGACGTCGCCCGGACCGTGCTGACCGAGCGCACCAACCTCGACTTCGACCACGTCCCCGGCCAGGCGCAGCGCGAGGTGCTGGAGACCGTCGGGCCGCTGTTCGTCGAGACCGGCGACGTGGAGGAGCAGGGCCAGATCGACGACGCCCTCGAGGTCCTGCTGGACGACACCTGGGCGGCGAAGGCCGACGCCGCGAAGGTCGGCTGATGCCAGGGGCGAGCACGGGTACGGCGTCGACCGCCAGCCCCGCCAGCACCGCGACCGACGAGCCGCGCCTGGTCCCGCCGCCCGCGGGCGCCTGGCACGAGCGCACCCTCGTGCGGGTGGTCGGCGGGGCGCTGCTCCCGCTGGCGCTGCTGGGGCTGTGGCAGCTGCTCACCTCCTCGGGGGTGTTCAGCGCCGTCCAGCTCCCCGCGCCGGGCGCAGTGGTCGAAGCGGCACGTGGGCTGATCGAGCGCGACCTGCTGTGGCAGCACGTCCACATCTCCACCCAGCGGGTGCTGATCGGGTTCGCGATCGGCGCCGCGATCGGGACCGCGCTGGGCGCGCTCGTCGGGTTGTCCCGGGTCGCGGACCTGCTGCTCGCCCCGACCATCGGCGCGCTGCGCGCCGTCCCCTCCTTGGCCTGGGTCCCGCTGCTGATCCTGTGGCTCAAGATCGGCGAGGACTCCAAGATCACCCTGATCGCGATCGGGGCCAGCTTCCCGGTCTTCACCACCGTCTCGCTGGCGCTGCGCCACGTGGACCGCAACCTCGTCGAGGCCGCCCGCGCATTCGGGCTGCGCCGGCTGCGCCTGCTCGCCACCGTCCAGCTGCCCGCGGTCGTCCCCGCGCTCTTCTCCGGCCTGCGCCTGGCGCTCGCTCAGTCGTGGCTCTTCCTCGTGGCCGCCGAGCTGATCGCGTCCTCGCAGGGTCTGGGCTACCTGCTCATCGAGTCGCAGAACAACGGCCGCACCGACCGGCTGCTGCTCGCGATCGTGCTGCTCGCGGTGATCGGCAAGCTCTCCGACGCGCTGCTCGGGCTCGTCGAGCGCTGGGCCGTACGCCGCTGGACCTGAGCGTCACGGGACGGGCACGCAGACGTCAGTTCCCGGTCTGCCCGTCGATCGACTCACGGATCAGGTCGGCGTGCCCGTTGTGCTGGGCGTACTCCTCGATGAGGTGGACCAGGATCCAGCGCAGGTTGACGTGCTGTCCGTCGTGTCCGCGGGGACGTACGGCGCGGTCGTCGAGCGCCGCGGCCGCGATGATCGCGTCGGCCGCCGTCACCTCGGCCTCGTAGAGCTCGCGCAGCTGCTCGGGGGTGTCGTCGGCGGCGCTGTGCCAGTCCCAGTCCTCGTCGGCGTCCCAGTCCACCGAGAGCCACGGCTCCGGCTGCTCGCGACCGAGCAGGACCGCGGTGGTCCACCAGCTCTCGACGTAGGCGAGGTGCTTCATCATCCCGCCCAGCGTCATGTCCGAGGGCGGCTGCGGGGTGTTCAGCTGCGCCGCGCTCAGCCCGGAGCACCGGCGCCGGAACCGGTCGCGGTGCCGGTCGAGGAAGCCGAGCAGCATCGTGCGCTCGTCGGCGGCCGGGTCCATCTCGGCGAGATCCATGGCGGGCACACTAGCGCCCCCGGGCCCGGGAGCCGCTCAGGATCCGGGCCGCCGGTCGGTGACGCAGTACGCCGTCCCGACCGGGTCGGCGAGCACCGTCCACTGCGCGCAGGTGGCGAGCACCCGCGCGCCGAGGGTCTCGTGGCGCGCCACCTCCGCCGCCCGGTCGTCGGCGGCCAGGTCGAGGTGCGCGCTCACCGCGGGCGCCGGGTCGTCGAGGCGCTGGAGCAGCACCCGGACCGGGAACCCCTCGGGGCGCACCAGGTGGCGGAACTCCGGATCGCTCTCGCGCAGCTCCCACCCGGTGAGCGCGGCCCAGAACGCGCACTCCGCCTCCCACAGCTCCGCCGGCACGTCCAGGCAGACCTGGTCGAGCACGGAGCGGTGCCCGCCGGGCCAGGTGGCCGGCGCGGCACGCCGGGCGCCGGGGTGGCTCACCAGGCAGAACACGAAGCCGCCGGGCGAGGACAGCACGGCGTACCCCTCGGGACCGGCCTGCACCCGGGCGCCGAGCGCCACCGCGCGCACCGCGGCCGGCCCGACGTCCTCCCCCGGCGCGGCGACGGTGAGGTCGAGGTGGACCCGCCACGGGCCGGTGTCCAGGCGCCCGAGACGCTGCACGCAGAGGTGGTCGTCGGCGCCGTCCGGAGGCAGCAGGGTCGCGAACTCGTCGTGCTCCCCGCGCCACGGCGACAGCGCGTAGCCGGTCACCGCGCACCAGAACGGCACCACCCGCTCGGCGGCTCCGGGCGCGAGGTCGAGGAACGCGGTCGCCCAGGTCGGGCGCAGCGGCTCGATCCCCGCGCCGGCGCTCATCCGACCGGCTTGCAGTCGGCCCCGCAGCCGTCGTGCGAGGCGACGTGCGGGGCGTCGGCCTCGCCGTCGGCGTGCCGGCGGGGCCGGTGCAGCACCGCCGAGCCCGGCGTGACCCGCGCGATCTCGCCGTCCACGGTCGCGGTGCCGTCGACGAGCAGCGAGTAGCCGCGCTCCTCGCGCGGCGGGAACAGCAGCGTGACCGTGGGGTTGGCGGCGATGTTGGCGCTGGTACGACGGCCAGCGTCGGGCACCACCAGGACCCCGTCGACCACCTGCGGCTCGGCGCTGACCGCACGCACCACCCCGTCGGTGGTGGTGAGCAGGTAGCCCGGCCCGAAGTCGGCGAGGGTGCGCGCGAGGTCGGCCAGGTCGACGGGGATGCTCATGAGCCCGAGGGTACGTCGACCCAGCGCTCCCCGGCAGGGACCGCGAGGGCCGTGCCGGCACTCAGCTCGGCCAGCAGCGCGTGCAGCGCGGGCTCCTCCTCGGGCTCGACCCCGAGGCGCAGCGTCACCGTCGCGGCGTACGTCGCGTCCAGCACCGCGACCCCGCGGTGGCGCAGCTCGGTCTCGACCCGGCCGGCGTCCGCGTGGCCGACCTCCACCAGCAGCTCGCGGACCAGCAGGCGCCGCACGGTGCCGCTCGCGGCCAGCCCGGCGCGCACCGCGTCGCCGTACGCGCGCACCAGCCCGCCGGCGCCGAGCAGGGTGCCGCCGAACCAGCGGGTCACCACCGCCACCACGTCGCTGACCCCGGAGCCCTCCCAGCCGCGCAGCACCTCCAGCATCGGTGCGCCCGCGGTGCCGGCCGGCTCCCCGTCGTCGCTGGAGCGCTCGACCGGGACCGGCGGCGGGCCGAGGACGAACGCCGAGCAGTGGTGCCGCGCGTCCCAGTGCGCGCGGCGCAGCCGCTCCACCACCGCGCGCGCCGCGGCCTCGTCCTCGACGCGCTCCAGGGTGCACAGGAACCGGGACCGCTTGACCTCGATCTCGGCCTCCGCGTCCCGGGCGACGGTGAGGTAGCCGGTCACCGCCCGCTCACCAGATCCCCACCAGGTCGCCGCCGATGCGGATCACGAAGGCCGCCACGACGATCACGAAGAACACCCGGATGAAGCCCGCACCGCGGGCCACGGCGGTGCGCGCGCCCAGGTAGCCGCCGACCAGGTTGGCCGCGCCGAGCACCAGGCCGATCTTCCACATCACCGCGCCGTGCGGGATGAACACGCACAGCGCGGCCAGGTTGGTGGCCCAGTTGGCCAGCTTGGTCTTGGCCGAGGCCTCGAGGAAGCCGTACCCCATCAGCCCGACCAGCGCGATCGTGAAGAAGCTCCCCGTGCCCGGCCCCATCGCCCCGTCGTAGAACCCGACCGCCAGCCCGACCAGCATCGCCACCCGCAGGTGGCGGTGGCCGGTGAAGCGCAGCGAGGTCGCCTGCCCCAGCGACGGGCGCAGCAGCACCCAGGCGCCCACCACGACCAGCACCACGAGCACGATCGGCTCGAAGGCGGACTTGGGGATCTGCGCGGCCACGAAGGCCCCGCCGACGGAGCCCACGAAGGCCAGCGCCATCAGCGGCCCGAACGTGCGCGGGTCCGGTCTGACCCGGCGGTAGTACGTCGCCGCGCTCACCGAGGTGCCGCAGAACGACGCGAGCTTGTTGGTCGCCAGCACCTGCACCGGGCTGGCTCCGGGCAGGCCGAGCAGGATCGCCGGGAGCTGGATCAGCCCGCCGCCGCCCACGACCGCGTCGACGAAGCCGGCGCTCACCGCGGCCAGGGCCAGCAGGACGAGCACGGTCAGGCTGGGGTCGTCCACCGGCGTGATCCTAGGCGCGCTGTCAGTCGACCCAGAAACCTCGCCCGAACCGGCCGTCGTACGACGGTGCGTCGGCACCCGAGCGGCCGCCGCGCGCTCGGCTCCCGAGGTAGGACCCCACGACCGCGGCGCCCAGGTCGTCGAGCTCCGGGGCGACCACCCGGCCCTCGGCCCGCTGCGCCATCGAGTCCACGAAGCGGGCCAGGCCCGGGTCGTCGCCGAGGCGGAAGAACGTCGTCTGCGCCCCCAGGCGCCGGGCGTTGTCGAGCTCGCGCACGGCGTAGGCGACGGTCAGCGGGTGCGGCGGGTAGCTGAAGAACACCTCGCCGTTCGGCTCGAGGTGGGAGGTCGGCTCGCCGTCGGTGACGATCAGCAGCACCGGCTGGGCGTTCGGGTGCTTGCGGAAGTGGCGGTTGGCGAGCAGCAGGGCGTGGTGCAGGTTGGTGCCCTTGTCCCACATCGCGTCCAGGCCGGTGAGGTGCTCGATCTCCATCACCTCGGCGTGCCGCCCGAAGCCGATCAGCTGCAGGTCGTCGCCGCGGAAGCGGGAGCGGATCAGGGTGTGCAGCGCCAGGGCGGTGCGCTTCATCGGCACCCAGCGACCGTCCATGGCCATCGAGAACGAGGTGTCGACCAGCAGCGCGACGCACGCCTGGGTGCGGGCCTCGGTCTCCTGGACCTCCACGTCGCCGATCTCCAGCAGCCGCGAGGACCCGCCCTCCGCGGCCCGGCGCCGGACGCTGTTGAGGATGGTGCGCGGGATGTCCCACGGCTCGGTGTCGCCGAAGGCCCACTCGCGGGTGGCCCCGGAGCGCTCCCCCGCGGCGCCGGCCTGCTGCAGCTCGCGCTGGCCCTGGCGACCCGAGAGACGCTGGGCGACGTCGCGCAGCAGCGCCTTGCCGAGCTGGCGCATCGCCTTGGGGGTCAGCTGGAGCTGTCCGGTGGAGTCGCGGCGCATCGTGCCCTGCTCGCGCAGCGCCTTCTCCAGGCGCTGGAGCGTGCGCGCGTCGACCGCGGCCTGCTCGCCGAGCTGGCGGGCGAGCGCGTCGAGGTCGAGGTCGTCCATCCGCGCGCCGCCGTAGGACTGCGAGAGCTGCTCGGAGAGCCCGTCGAGCTCCGCGAGGTCCTGGAAGACCCCGGTGCCGTCGCCGAGCCCGAGGCCCTCCCCGCCGCCCATCTGCTCCGAGCCGTCCCAGTCCTCACCGGGGCGCAGCGACTGCAGGTTGGCGTCGAGGCGGTTCAGCGACTCCATCAGCTGTGGGGACCCGAACGCCTGCGCGGAGAGCTCCATGAGCTCCTCGCGCTGCTCGGGGGTCATCGAGTTCAGCATCCGCTGGGCGGCTGCCGAGCGCTCGGCGAGGGTGTCGAGCAGCTCGTCGAGGTCGCGGGGGTTCTCGGGGAAGAAGTCGCCGTGCTTGTCCATGAACGACTCGAAGTCCTGCGGGGTGTCGATCCCCTGCCGGCGCTTCTCGAGCAGGTCGTTGAGGTCGCCGAGCATCTCCTCGACCGCGGCCCGGTCCTCGGCGGTGGCGCCCTCCAGGGCCTGCTTCATCCCGGCGAAGCGCTGGTCGAGCAGCTCGCGGCCGAGCAGGTCCTTGATCTTCTCGAAGTCCTCGCGGGCCTCGCGGCTCTGCCAGTCGTACGACGAGAGCTCGCTGACCGCGGCCGCCGGGCTCGGGGGCAGGTTGGCCAGCTGCATCTCGCGCACCGCGCGGTCCGCGTCGTCCATCATCGCGTCGCGGGCCAGCTGCTTGCGCTCCTCGAGCACGGCCTTGTCCAGCAGCTCCTGCACCTCGCGCATGGTGCCGTCGAGGTTGTGGCGCGAGAGCAGCTCCTGGCGCTTGCGAGCCACCTGGCGGGCCAGGTCGTCGAGGCCGCGCTGGTCCTGCCCGCCGCGGCGCAGGAACTCGCTCATCGCCCGCTCGGGGCTGTAGCCGGCCATGACGTCCTCGCCGATGGCGTCGAGCGCCTCGCCGAGGTCGACCGGCGCGGCGAGCGGGTCGCCGCCGTCGTAGCGCTTGAAGCGGGTGCGGTCCCTGCTCATCGTGCCTCCCGGTCCGGGTGCGCGCGGGTCTCAGCCATAGACGGTCTCCGCGCCGTCGGTGTCCTTGCCGACCTTGCGGGCCAGATAGAGCCCCTCCAGGGCCAGCTCGATCGCGCTCGCGCGCGCCCCGTCGCTGGTGGCGCCGAGGCGCTCGCAGATCTCGTCGTACAGCTCGGACTCGCCGAGCACCGGCAGGCCGGCGAGGAAGTCGAGGGCGGTCACCTGCTCGCCGGTGGTCACCATCGCGCCGGCCTCGATCGCCTCGACGAGCAGCCCGAGGTCGAGCCCGCGCAGGTGCTGGCGCACGGTCTCGGCGGTCGCGGTGCGCATCAGGTGGGTGAGCACCTCGTCCTCGCGCCCCTCCTCGCCGCTCTCGAACTCGATCTTGCCGCCGAGGACGGCCACGGCCGTCTCGAGGTCGACGACCCGGGCGACCGGGTCCTCCTCGCCCTGCGAGGCGGCACGGTGCAGGGCCGAGGCCGCGACGGTCTCCGCGCCGGCGATCGCGAACCGGGCGCTGACCCCCGAGCGCTGGTCGACCGAGCTGGACTCGCGCAGGTTGCGGGTGAAGCGGGCCAGGATCTCCACGAGGTAGTCGGGGACCTCCGCGACCAGGTCGGCCTCCTGGCGCACCACGGCGACCTCGGCGGCCAGCTCGAGGGGGTAGTGGGTGCGGATCTCGGCGCCGAAGCGGTCCTTGAGCGGGGTGATGATGCGCCCGCGGTTGGTGTAGTCCTCGGGGTTGGCACTGGCCACCACGAGCACGTCCAGGGGCAGGCGCAGCACGTAGCCGCGGATCTGGATGTCGCGCTCCTCCATCACGTTGAGCATCGCGACCTGGATCCGCTCGGCGAGGTCGGGCAGCTCGTTGATCGCGACGATGCCGCGGTGGCTGCGCGGGATCAGCCCGAAGTGGATCGTCTCGGGATCGCCCAGGGTGCGGCCCTCGGCGACCTTCATCGGGTCGACGTCGCCGATCAGGTCGGCCACCGAGGTGTCGGGGGTGGCGAGCTTCTCGGCGTAGCGCTCGTCGCGGTGGCGCCAGGTGATCGGCAGGTCGTCGCCGAGCTCGGCGGCGCGACGCCGGGAGACGTGGGTGATCGGGTCGAAGGGGTGCTCGGCGAGCTCGGAGCCGGCGATCACGGGGGTCCACTCGTCGAGGAGCCCGACCATGGTGCGCAGCAGGCGGGTCTTGCCCTGGCCGCGCTCGCCGAGCAGCACGACGTCGTGGCCCGCGATCAGCGCGCGCTCGAGCTGAGGGATGACGGTGTCCTCGAAGCCGTGCAGGCCCGGCCACGGGTCCTCGCCGGAGCGCAGGCGGGCCAGCAGGTTGTCGCGGATCTCGGTGCGCAGCGGCTTGTGCACGTGGCCGGAGGCGCGCAGCTCACCCAGGGTGGCGGCGCCGGGGGCGGGGGCGGAAGTGGCAGCAGTCACGTTCCTCACGCTACTGCGGCGGACCACACCCCAGGGGTCGCGCCGGTTACGGTTCCCCGGTGCAGCTGCGACGCGAGTGCCCGTGCGGATCCGGTGACCCCTACGACGCGTGCTGCGGACGCCTGCACCGCGGGGCCGCCCAGGCGGGCAGCGCCGAGGAGCTGATGCGCTCGCGCTACGCGGCGTACGCCGTGGGCGACACGGCGTACGTCTGGCGCACCTGGCACCCCCGCACCCGCCCTACCGACGTGACGCACGACCCGAGCACCCGATGGACCGGGCTGACGGTCCTCGCCGCGGGTGAGGACTGGGTGGAGTTCGAGGCCCGGTGGGAGAGCCCGGCCGGTCCGGGGCGGATGCACGAGCGCTCCCGCTTCGAGCAGCGGGCCGGGCGGTGGCTCTACGTCGACGGCGACGTCGACTGACCCGGGAGGGTGCCGCAGGACCCTTGCGGGGACCGCACCTCGCGCCCATGCTCCGAAGATGGACCTCGAGGACCTCGCCCACGCGCACCGCGCCGTGGCCGCGCTGGCCAGGGGGCTGGACGCCGCGGACTGGTCGCGGACGACGCCGTGCCCCGACTGGGACGTGGCAGCGGTGGTGCGCCACCTCGTCGTCGGTGAGCAGGCGTTCACGACATCGCTGACCGGTGTGCCCTACGACCTGTCCGAGGTCTCCGCGGAGGTCGACGACATGCCCGACGCGGTGCTGCCCGACGTGCTGGAGTCGGCCGGCGACACGCTGCGCGAGGCGCTGGCCGTCGCCGGCCCGGGTGAGTACCCCACCGGCATCGGACCGCTGCCCCTCGGCGCCATCGCCGAGCTGCGCACCATCGAGACGCTCACCCACGGCTGGGACGTCGCCCGCGCCACGGGGCGGTCGCTCGACGTGCCCGAGCAGGTGTCCCAACGGGCCCTACAGGCCAGCCGGCGCCTGATGACGCGGCTGCCGGTGGACCGCACGCCGTTCGCGCCGCCCCAGCCGGTCGACGACGCCGCACCCGCTGCCGACCGGCTCGCCGCCCTGCTCGGGCGGCGCCCCGGCTGAGAGCTGTGGACGAGCCCGCGATTCGCGCGCAGAAGTCTCGACTCGACCGTGAAAAGTCTCGACTCGGCCGTCAGAAGTCTCGATTCAACCCGAACCGCGGGCGGAGCCTCAGCGGCTGAGGATCACCGAGGAGCCGTGGCCGAAGAGGCCCTGGTTGGCGGTGATGCCGACCCGGGCGCCCTCGACCTGGCGGCCCTCCGCCTGGCCGCGCAGCTGCCAGGTGAGCTCGCAGACCTGGGCCAGCGCCTGGGCGGGGACGGCCTCGCCGAAGCAGGCCAGGCCGCCGGAGGGGTTGACCGGGATCCGGCCGCCGATGGTGGTCTCGCCGGCGCGGAGCAGCTGCTCGGCCTCGCCGCGCTTGCACAGCCCGAGGTCCTCCATCCAGTCCAGCTCCAGGGCGGTGGACAGGTCGTAGACCTCCGCGAGGTCGACGTCGTCCGGCCCGAGTCCGGCCTCCTCGTACGCCGCGTGCGCGATCGACTCCTTGAAGGTCCGCTCCCCCGCGCCGGTCGCCGCGCTCGAGTCGGTGGCCAGGTTGGGCATGTCCATCACGGTGTTGGGGAAGGTCGGCGTCACCGTCGACACCGCGCGCAGGCGCACCGGGTCGGTGAGCCCGTGGCGCCGCGCGTAGTCGGCGCTGACCAGCACCACCGCGGCCGCGCCGTCGGAGGTCGCGCAGATGTCGAGCAGGTGCAGCGGGTCCGAGACCACCGCGCTGGCCAGCACGTCCTCGACGCTGACCGCCTTGCGGTAGCGGGCGTTCGGGTTCTCCAGGCCGTGGCGGGCGTTCTTGACCTTCACCTGGGCGAAGTCCGCGGGCGTGGCGCCGTAGAGGTCGATGCGCCGGCGCGCGTAGAGCGCGAAGTAGGCGGGGTTGGTCATGCCCAGCAGCCGGAAGCGCAGCCAGTCGGGGTCGTCCCAGCGCTCGCCCGCGTTGGGGGCCAGGAAGCCCTTCGGCGTGGTGTCGGCGCCGACCACCAGCGCCACCTCGCACAGCCCGGCGAGGATGCGGGTGCGGGCGGTGTCGAGGGCCTGGGCGCCCGTCGCGCACGCGGCGTACGACGTGGCGACGCGGGCGCCGTTCCAGCCGAGCGCCTGGGCGAAGGTCGCGCCGGCGACGTAGCCGGCGTAGCCGTTGCGGACGGTCTCGCCGCCCACCACCAGGTCGACGTCGGTCCACGGGACGCCGGCGTCGGCGAGCGCCGCGCGGGCGGCGTGCACTCCGTAGGTCACGAAGTTGCGGCCCCACTTGCCCCAGGGGTGCATGCCCACCCCGGCGACGACCGCGTTGTCGGTGCTCACTGGTCGGCCTCCTCGCCCAGCTCGGTGACCGGCTTCCAGCGCCACACGGTGCGCTCCCCGGTCTCGTCGGTGTGCAGCGTCTCCACCACCAGCTCGGCCTCGGCGCCCACGCTGAGGTCGTCGACGCCGTAGCCCTCGGCCACCTGGCCGAGCACGGTGAGCCCCTCCGGGAGCTCCACGGCCGCCAGCGCGAACGGGACGAACGGGTCGCTCGGCGCGATGTACGGCGCCGGCGGCTGGTACTGGGCGTCGGTGTAGGACCAGATCCGGCCCCGGCGCGACAGCTCGGCGGTCTCGAAGACCTCACCGTCGCAGGCGGGGTTGCGGCAGTAGCCCTCGTTGCCCGGCACCGGCGGGAAGTAGACGGTGGTGCAGGCGGTGCACCGCGACCCGATGAGCCGCGGCTCGGGGCCGGTGGTGAACCACCCCTCGATGACCGGCGTGGACGATGACGACGTCATGGGACCCCTCAGCCTCGACAACTGCAACGGGTGCCGACTATGGCACGCGTCACCGACCGCGCGCGGGCTTCGTCCCACCGAGCCGGAGTGGTCCGGGGCGAGGCCCGGCCCGCCGCTCAGCCGCGGGCGAGGAAGGTGAGCAGGTCGTGACGGGTGACCACGCCGATCGGCTTGCCGTCCTCGTGCACCAGCACCGCGTCCGCCTTCTCCAGCAGTCGTACGGCGGCCTCCGCGGGCTCGGTGGAGCCGATGGTCGGCAGCGGGTCGGACATGTGCTCGTCGACCCGGTCGGTGAGGCGGGCGTGCCCGGCGTACAGCGCGTCGAGCAGGTCGCGCTCGGAGACCGAGCCCGCGACCTCGGCGGCCACGATCGGCGGCTCGGCGCGCACGACCGGCATCTGCGAGACGCCGTACTCCTGGAGGATCTGCACGGCCTCGGCGATGGTCTCGCCGGGGTGGGTGTGCACGAGGTCGGGCAGCCGCCCGTCCTTGCCGCGCAGCACCTCGCCGACCGACTGGGCGGCGGCCTTCTGCGAGGTCGGGAAGCCGTACTGCCCGAGCCACTCGTCGTTGAAGATCTTGGTGAGGTAGCCGCGCCCGGAGTCGGGCAGCAGCACCACGATCACGGCGTCCTCGCGGCCCTGCTCGGCCAGCTCGTGGGCGAGCTGCGCCGCGGCGTACGCCGCCATGCCGGAGGAGCCGCCGACCAGCAGCGCCTCCTCGCGGGCCAGCCGGCGGGTGAAGGCGAAGGAGTCGGCGTCGGAGACCTCGATGACCCGGTCGGCGACCCCGCGGTCGTAGGTGTCGGGCCAGAAGTCCTCGCCCACGCCCTCGACGAGGTAGGGGCGACCCGAGCCGCCGGAGTAGACCGAGCCCTCCGGGTCGGCGCCGACGACCTGGATGTCGGGGTTCTGCTCCTTGAGGTAGCGCCCGACGCCGCTGATCGTGCCGCCGGTGCCCATGCCGGTCACGAAGTGCGTGATGCGTCCGTCGGTCTGCTTCCAGATCTCCGGGCCGGTGGTCTCATAGTGCGAGCGCGGGTTGTGCGGGTTGGAGTACTGGTCCGGCTTCCACGCGCCGGGCTGGGAGGCCAGCCGGTCGGAGACGCTGTAGTAGGAGTCCGGGTGCTCGGGGTCGACGGCCGTCGGGCACACCACGACCTCGGCGCCGTAGGCCTTGAGCACGTTGCGCTTGTCCTCGCTGACCTTGTCCGGGCACACGAAGATGCAGTGGTAGCCCTTCTCCTGGGCCGCCATCGCCAGCCCGACGCCGGTGTTGCCCGACGTCGGCTCGACGATGGTGCCGCCGGGCTGCAGCGCCCCGGAGGCCTCCGCCGCCTCGATCATCCGGGTGGCGATGCGGTCCTTCACCGACCCGCCCGGGTTGAGGTACTCCACCTTGGCCAGCACGATCGGCCCCGGGCGGTCGGCGAGACCGTCCAGCGTCCGGCGCAGGCGCAGCAGCGGAGTGTTGCCAATCAGGTCCAGGAGCGAGTCGACGTACTGCATTCGGCCAATCTAGGGCGGGGCACCGTCAGATGGGCAAACCCTGCCCGCGACCGGCCGGTAACGCTCCGTAGACTCGGCCTGTGGGAAAGGCAGCAGCAGCACGCAAGCTGGCTTCCGCTGCGGCCTACGGCGGCGGCGGTCTGACCATGCTCGGGGGCACCCTGTACGGCGTCCTCACCGCCGAGGCCAAGCTGGCCCGCAAGGCGATCGGCCCGCTCCTCGACGACCCGCCCCCGGACCCCACCGGCTGGTACGGCCGCGACCGGCCCGGCCCCGCGGTCAAGCTGGTCGTCCTCGGTGACTCCAGCGCCGCCGGGTACGGCGTGGCGCGCGTCGAGGAGACTCCCGGCGCGCTGATGGCCAGCGGCGTGGCCGAGCACGCGGAGCGACGCGTCTATCTGCGCGACCTCGCGGTCGTCGGCGCCAAGTCCTCCGACCTCGCCGAGCAGGTCGACAAGGCCCTGCCGATCCAGCCCGACGTCGCAGTGATCCTCATCGGCGGCAACGACGTCACCCACACCGTGATGCCGTCGGCCTCGGTGCGCCACCTCCAGGAGGCGGTACGTCGGCTGCGCGCAGCCGACGTGGAGGTCGTCGTCGGCACCTGCCCGGACCTGGGCACGATCAAGCCCATCGCTCCCCCGCTCAAGCAGATCGCCCGCGCGTGGTCGCGGCGCCTGGCCGCCGGCCAGACGATCGCGGCGATCGAGGAGGGCGGGCGCACCGTCTCCATCGGCTCGATCCTCGGCCCGGAGTTCGCGGCCGCGCCGGCGCTGCTGTTCGGCCCGGACCGCTTCCACCCCTCCGCCCAGGGCTACCGCGCCGCGGCCGGCATCCTGCTGCCCTCGATCCTCGCCGCGGTCGGCGTGATCCCCGACGACGAGGAGCGCATCGAGTCGATGCGCGGCGAGGCGATCCTGCCGATCAGCAAGGCGGCGGTCCAGGCGGTCAACAACCCCGGCACCGAGCTCGACGGCACCGAGGTCGGCGGCCACCGCCTCGGCGTGCGCGGGCTGTGGGTGGAGATGCGCCACCGCGGCCGCCGCCCCCAGACCCGCAGCGAGGGCCCCGAGCCCACCGGCCCCGAGCAGATCGAGCCCGAGAACGCCCCCGCGGGCGGCGAGCCCACCCCCGCCGGTTCCTAGCCGATCCGCACGCACGAGGGCCCCGGGAGCGATGCTCCCGGGGCCCTCGTCGTTCGCGCCGAGGCGCGGAGGCTCAGTCCTGGTTGAAGATCGCCAGGATGCGCAGCAGGTTGGTGTAGATCCAGACCAGGCTCACGGTCATCGCGAACGCCGCGCGCCACGACTCACGCTCGGGCAGGCCGTTGGCGATGCCCTGCTCGACGAAGTCGAAGTCCATGATCAGCATGAAGACACCGAGCACCAGGCCGGCGACGGCGAACAGCAGGCCGATGCCACCGAAGCCGTAGATGCCGAAGCTGTTGCCGAACATGCCGAGCACCAGCTCGAGGACGCTCAGGCCGATCATGCCGAAGACGGCGGCGGTCACGAAGGTGCGGAACTTGTTGCCGACCTTGATGTTGAGGACCTTGTACGCCGCGAGGGTGCCGGCGAACGCGGCGAAGGTGCCGAGCACGGCCTGGGTGACGATGCCGTCGCCGAACCGGGCGTCGAAGAGCTTGCTGAGGCCGCCGAGGGCGACACCCTCGAGGGCACAGAACGCCAGCACCAGGGCGGGGCTGATGACGCGCTTGAAGGAGTTGACCATCGACAGCGCGAAGGCGCCGAGGCTGCCGATCGTGACGGCCGCGACCAGCGGGCCGAGGTCAGCGGTCGAGTCCTCGAGGTCCGGGGTGAGGAACCAGGTGAGCGCGGCGAAGACGATCACCATGCCCAGCGACATGCCGGTCTTCTGCACCACCGTGTCGATGGTCATCCGGCTCTCGGACGTCGGGGCCGGCGCGTAGCCGAGGCCCTGGGCCTGACCCGGGGTTCCGGTCCCCCACGTCGAGGGGTCTGCGTAGGTCTGGGTGCCGTAAGCGTTCGCGCCGGGGCGGTTGAACTCCTCCGACCGACGGAACACCGGGTTGTTGCTCTGCATTCGGGGTCTCTCCTTGGAGGCCTGCGTGATGACCGCCGCCCTGACGGTCATGGGGTCAGCCTAGTGACCTCACCGTGTGCAACGCCCGACACGCGCCGCTCGTTCCCGTTCCCGGCGTCGTTCCGGTGCTCCGCCGCACGCCGATGGCGGCCGGGACGTGCGGATCGCGGGCCCGGGGGTGCGCGTTGGTAATGTCGCGGCGCCCCCAGACCCAGGAGACCGATGACCCAGCCACGCCCGGAGGCCGGCGCGCGCTCGCCCTTCCGTGCGGACGTGCAGGGCCTGCGCGCGATCGCCGTGCTCACGGTCATCGCCGGCCACGCGGGGCTCGCCCAGCTGCCCGGGGGCTTCGTCGGGGTCGACGTCTTCTTCGTGATCTCCGGGTTCTTGATCACCCAGCTGCTCCTGCGCGAGGTCGCCCGCACCGGCCGGGTCTCGCTGCGCGGCTTCTACGCCCGCCGCGCGCGGCGCATCCTCCCCGCCGCGACCCTCGTCACCCTGGTGACCCTCGGCGCCTCGGTGTGGTTGCTCAGCGCCCTCGACGCGCTCGAGGTGGTCAAGGACGCCGCCTGGGCGACGATCTTCGCCGCCAACATCCGCTTCGCGGCGGTCGGCACCGACTACTTCGCCCGCGACCAGCTGCCCTCCCCGCTGCAGCACTACTGGTCGCTGGCCGTCGAGGAGCAGTTCTACCTCGTCTGGCCACTGGTGCTGGTGGCCTGCGTGCTGCTGGCACGCCGCCTCACGCGCGGCGCCGCGGACCCCTCGCCGGCCCGCACCGCCCGGGTGGTCATGGTGACGCTCGGCGTGCTCACCGCCGCCTCGTTCGCGTACGGCGTGTGGCGCACCGAGGTCGACCCCGCCGCGGCGTACTTCTCCACCCCGGCGCGGGCCTGGGAGCTCGGCCTCGGCGCCCTCGCGGTCCCCCTCGCCCCGGTCATCGCCGCGCGCATGCCCTCGACCGCGCGGGGACTGCTGAGCGTCACCGGGCTGGGCTTCATCGCCGCGGCCTGCCTGCGCTACGACGAGACCTCGCCGTTCCCCGGCACCGCCGCGCTGCTGCCGGTCGTGGGCGCGCTGCTGGTGCTGGTCGCGGGCGCGGGCGGCCACCCGCGCGAGCCGTTCCCGATCCGGGCGCTGGGCGTCCGGCCGATGCGGGTGGTCGGCGACTGGTCCTACTCCCTCTACCTGTGGCACTGGCCGCTGCTCGTGCTGCCGGTCGGCTACCTCGGCCGCGACCTCACCCCGCTGGAGGTGGGGGCGGCGGTCGCCGCGACGTTCCTGCTCTCCGGGCTCACCTACCGCCTCGTCGAGACGCCGTTCCGCCGCACCCGCGTCCTGCGCGTGCACCGCGGCCTCGTGCTCTACCCCGTCTCCCTGGGCCTGGTCGCGGCCGGTGCCTTCGCCGCGCAGGACTACGCCGAGTGGCGCACCGGGGAGCACGGCGACGACCCGGCGGTGACGGTGAGCGACCTGGGCCAGGAGGCCGCCGAGCTCGACCCGACGGTCGCGCTGGTGAAGGCCTCGGTGCTGGCCGCCCGGGAGGGCCAGGCCGTGCCCAGCGACCTGACCCCCGACCTGCTCGACATCCGCGAGGACCGAGCCGGGCTGGGCCGGTGCAGCTATGAGACCGACTCGCTCCCGCTGTGCCCGCGCGGCACCACCGGCACCCCGGAGCAGACAGTCGTCGTGCTCGGCAACTCCCACGGCCGCATGTGGGTGCCCGCCTTCGAGCGGATCGCCCGCGAGCACGACCTGCGCACCTACTACCTGGTCAAGGTCGGCTGCCCCGCGGCGCTGGTGACCGTCGGCTCGCAGGCCGAGTACGCCGGGTGCACGACCTTCCGCGAGTGGGCGCTCGAGCAGATCGCCGAGCTCGATCCCGACCTCGTGGTGGTCGCCACCAACGTCTCGGAGACCCTGCTCCACGAGGGCCGCCCGGTCGAGGACCCCGCCGAGCGCGACGTGCTGGTGCGCGCGGGCTTCGACACCCTCTTCGACCGGCTCGCGCCGATCGCGGGGCGCACCGTGCTGCTGCGCGACGTCCCCGAGCTCGACGAGTCGCCCGAGGTCTGCCTGAGCACCGGACGCCCCGACCTCGGCGACTGCCTGCTCGCCCCCACCCCGGACGCCACCCGGATGGCCGACCTCTCGGTCGCCTCCGCCCAGGAGCGCCGGATCCCGGTCATCGACCCGACCCCGTGGGTGTGCTGGGACGGCTCGTGCCCGGCGGTGATCGGCTCGACGATCCCCTACCGCGACGTCGGCCACCTCACCACCGAGTACGCCGCGGCCCTCACCGAGGACCTCGAGCGGGCGCTGGCCCCCCTGCTCGGGGCCGGCCGGACCTCAGCCGGCTGACGGCTCGCGTCGCCGCACGGCCACCACGACCGTGTCGGTGGCGACCGCCTCGCGCCCCGCGGCGTCGCGCACCCGGCGGGTGGGGGCGTCCGCGACCCGCACGTCCCAGTCCGCCGGGTCCAGCAGCGCGGTCACCTGCTCGGGGGCGAACAGCAGCCGGCCGAGCTCGGGGTTGCGCAGCCCGGCGGCGGCGTCCGCGGGGTGGTGCGCCCCGACCAGCAGCGTGCCGCCGGGGCGGACCGCCGCGGCGAGCACGGCGTACACCTGCGCGAAGTGCTGCTCGGGCAGGTGCAGGAAGTGCACGCTGACCAGGTCGGCCGCCGGCACCTCGTCGGCGGCGAGCAGGTCCACCTGACGCCACGTGCAGCGCTCGGTGACGCCCTCCGCCTCCGCGGCGTGCTGCGCGGCCCGCTCCAGGGCCACCGCTGACACGTCCACGCCGGTGACCTGCCAGCCCCGCCGGGCCAGCCAGACCGCGTCGGCGCCCTCGCCGCACCCCACGTCCAGCGCGGTGCCGGGGGCCAGGCCCGCGGCGTGCTCGACCAGGCGGGCGTTCGGCTGGCCCGACCAGATCCGGTGCGACGCGGCGTACCGCTCGTCCCAGAACTCAGCGCTCCAGCGGTCCGGTGCTGTCTCACTCATGTGCCCCCGGTGGGACTCGAACCCACACTGCGCCGCTTTTAAGGCGGCTTCCTCTGCCGATTGGGATACGGGGGCGACGCCCGCGAGCGGACGTCGCAGTCTGCTCGCAGACGGTACGACGTGGGCCCGCTCCCGGGCCAGCACTGGGACTACCGGACCTACAAGTAGGTCTTGCGCGGGTGGATGGCGTGCGCGCCCGCGACCCGGTCGAGGAAGACGAAGCCCGCGCAGTGGTCCAGCTCATGCTGCAGGCAGCGGGCCTCGAAGGCGTTCGCCGAGAACGTGACCTCCTCGCCGGTGCCGGGCAGCTGGCCGCGCACGACCAGCCGCGAGGCGCGCTTCACGTCGCCGGTGAAGTCCGGGACGCTCATGCAACCCTCGCGGGCCTTCTCGTTGCGGCTGGACTCGATGACCTCGGCGTTGCACAGCACGAAGGTGCCGTGGTGCTCGCGGGTCTTGGGGTGGGCGGAGACGTCGACGCAGAAGACCCGGGCCGCGACTCCGACCTGCTGGGCGGCGAGGCCGACGCAGCCGGGGCTGACCCGCATGGTGGCGACCAGGTCCGCGGCGAGCTGCACCGTCTCGGGCGCGGTGGGGTCGACATCGGCGCCGGGAGTGGAGAGCACCGGGTCGGGCACGCGCACGACCTCCAGGACCCGTCCCTCGACACCCAGCTCGTCCTCGGTCCAGGCCGCCAGCCGCTCGCTCGGCGCGGCCGGGGTGGGGGTGACGCTCACAGCTCGTCGGCCTCCGCGGGACGCAGGGTGGCGCCGACTCCGAGGGCGGTGGCCGCCGTGCGGATCGAGGTCTCGAGGGCGTCGAGGTCGGTGCCGGCGGGCACGTCGAACTCCGCGACCAGGAGGTAGAGGCTGCCCGAGAGCCGGGTGCTGAGGTCGGTGATGTTGCCACCGAGCGCGGCCACCTCGGACACGACGCCGGAGACGATGCCGGGGCGGTCGCCGCCGTGGACGGTCAGGACCCAGGAGGTGCCGGCGGCGGCGGGCACGCTCTCCTCGGGGACCTCGCGGACGGTCACGGTCAGGGTGCCGTCCGCGGTGAGCGGCGCGAGCGCGGACTCGATCGCGGCAGCCTCGACGTCGCCGGAGCAGACCAGCATCATCGCGAAGTGCCCGCGCAGCAGCGTCATCGTGGAGTCCTCGAGGTTGAGGCCCAGCCCGGCCAGCTGGCCGGTGGTCTCCGCGATGATGCCGGGGCGGTCGTGGCCCAGGACGGTGACGGCGTACAGGGTGGGAGTGCTCACCGCGGCATTGTCGCAGCCACCTCCGCCGCACGACCCAGGACCTCATCGAGCATCGCCTCGGTGAGCCTCCCGGTGAAGGTGTTCTGCTGGCTGGGGTGGTAGCTGCCGATCAGCAGCACGTCGTGGCGCCCGGCCTCCGCGCGCCCCCGCAGCAGCGCCTCCGCGCCGTGCCCGAAGCGCGGCCGCGGCCGCGGCACCTGCCACCCCGCGCCGCCGAACGCGGCCAGCGCCGCTCCCCAACCGATCGCGCCGAGCGCCACTGCGACTCGCACCGTGCCGGCCAGCAGCGCGAGCTCGGCATCGAGCCACGGCGCGCAGGTGTGGCGCTCCTCGGTCGTGGGCTTGTTCTGCGGCGGGGCGCAGCGCACCGCCGCGACCATCCGGGTGTCGACCAGCGCCTGGCCGTCCGCGGCGTGCACGCTGGTCGGCCGGGTCGCCAGGCCGACGCGGTGCAGGCTGGCGAACAGCCAGTCCCCCGACCGGTCGCCGGTGAAGATCCGCCCCGTGCGGTTGCCGCCCTGGGCCGCGGGCGCGAGCCCCACGACCAGGATCCGCGCGTCCGCCGGACCCCAGCCGGGGATCGGGCGTCCCCAGTACGGCTGGTCGGCGTACGACGCCCGCTTGTGCACGGCGACGTCCTCGCGCCAGCGCACCAGCCGCGGGCAGGCGCGGCACACGCTCACCCGCGCGTCGAGCTCGCCCAGCCCGGCTTCCCTGGCCTGCGTGCCCGCGGCGAGACGACGGACCCCGGCCGCGGTGGTCGCGACCGGGGTCTCGGGTCGGGCGGGGTCCCCCGGCCAACCGGTGCCGGCAGGCACGGGCGAGGGGTGCAGCTCGCCGGTGGCCGGGTGCGGCAGGGGCACGCCTATCGGCGTGCTCCCGGCCGGGTTCACGGGGCCGGCGGCACCGAGGTCTGGGCCTGCCCGGGGCTCTGGTCGTGGCTGCGCACCTTGTCGGCCGCGGCGTGCGCCGCGCTCTCCGCCTTCTCCTTGGCCACGTCGGCCGCGGCCGCCGCCTGGGTGCTGACGACGTCCTGGGCCTGCTGCGCGGCCTGCTGGACACGCGGGTTTCCGCTGACCTTCTGAGCCTGGGCCTTGATCTGCTCGTAGCGCTCACGCCCGGCGCGCGCGCCCAGGACGTAACCGGCACCAGCGGCCAGCAGCAGCGGAAGCTTCTTCAGCATGGAGGATCTCCTTCGAGGGTTGAGAACAGGTGGAACGAACACTCAGGGGGCGGCGGCGTACGCCGCGCCGGGCTCAGTGCGAGCGGCGCCAGCGCAGCACGAGCAGACCGGCCACCGCCGCGACGCCGGCGGCGAGGGCCGCGATCAACTCCGGACGCAACGAGCCGTCGGCGGTGGTCATGGCGTCGCTCATCCGGGAGCGGACGTCGAGACGGGCCTGGAGCTCCTCGACGGTCTCGGCCAGCTCCGCGCGCTGGCGCGCCACGTCGGCGGCCAGGGCGTCCGGGGTCTGCGGGGTGTCGGGCGTGCCGGGGCTGTCCGGCGTGCCGGCGGTGGCGGGCTGGGGCGGGTTGGCAGGGGTGCCGGCGTCGACGGGGTGGGCGCCCGACGTCTCCGGGACAGCCCGGGCCGGGACCGGCTGGTCGGGGCCGGGAAGGGGACGGTCGCCACTCACGAGTGGCCTCCCTTGATCGTGGCCACGTCCTCCTTGACCCCGGCGACGGCGCGCTCGGGGGCCACGGGGGTGGCCTGCTGGACCTCGCGCCGGCCGACGACCGCGGCGATCGCGGCGATGACGAACAGCACGCCGGCCACGATCAGGGCAGAGGCCCAGGCCGGGAGCACCAGGGCGAGGAGGAGGATGAGCCCGGCGATCAGCGCGCCGAGCCCGTAGAGCGCGATCAGGCCGGCCGCGCCGAAGGCACCGAGACCGAGCCCGGCCTTCTTGCCCTTCTCGGTCAGCTCGGCCTGCGCCAGCCGCAGCTCGCTGCGGATGAGTTGCGGAACCTGCTCGGTGAGACGGTGCACCAGGGCACCCAGAGGTTCCTCGGAACTGCTCGGGGTCCGGTCGGTCATGGCCGACCAGTGCCCGAGCCTCCGCCGCGCAAACTCCTGGCGGCCTAGCCGGCCAGGATCGACCTGGCGATGCCGTCGAGGATGTCGGCCTCGGAGACCACCAGCTCGGTCACCGACGTACGCCGCAGCACGCACGACAGCACCAGCGCGCCCGCGTCGATCACGTCGGCGCGGCCCGGGTGCATCCACGGCAGCGCCAGCCGCTCGGCGACGCTCATCGCCACCAGCCGGTCGACCATCGCGTGCACCTCGGCGACCGGCAGGCGGGCCTGGTCGATCGCGTCGCGGTCGTAGCGCTCCAGCCCCAGCACCCCGGCCGCGATGGTGATGATCGTCCCCGCGACGCCGACGACGGTGGCCGCCTCGCCCGCCGGGACCGGGCACTCGTCGAGGTGGGCCTCGATGTCGGCCACGCAGGCCGCCACCTCCGCCGCGGTGGGCGGGTCGGAGTGCAGGTGCCGCTCATGCTGGCGCACCGACCCGATGTCCATCGAGTGGCCGTAGCGCGGGTGGTCCTCGCCGAGGATCAGCTCGGTGGAGCCGCCGCCGATGTCGACGACCAGCACCGGGGGCACCGGACCCGTCCGCAGACCGCCGACCGCCCCGGCGAAGGACAGGGCGGCCTCCTCGTGGCCGGTCAGCACCTCCGGGTCGACCCCGAGCCGCGCACGCACACCGGCCGCGAACACGTCGGCGTTGGCGGCGTCGCGGGTCGCCGAGGTGGCACAGAAGCGGATGTTCTGGGTGGGTACGCCGTGCGACGCCACCAGCGCGGCGTACTCGTCGATGGCGACCCAGGCCCGCTCGAGCGCCTCGTCGGCGAGCCGGCCGGTGGCGTCCACGCCCTGGCCCAGCCGCACCATCCGCACCTCGCGCACCAGCGGACCCGTCGGGTCGCTGATCAGCAGCTTGATGGTGTTGGTGCCGCAGTCGACCGCCGCGGTCGGCCGCCCGGGAAGTCGGGTGCCCACCGGGTCAGTCATCGGCACTGGCGTCGGCAGGGGCCTGGTCGGCGCAGCCGCCGCCGACGCACGGACCCGCGGCCCACCACTCGCCGAGCCGCTCGAGCACCTCGTCGCCGAGCGGGTTGACGCCCGGCCCCATCGCGAGCGACTGCCCGGCGAGCACGTGGAGGCACTTGACCCGGTCGGGCATCCCGCCGGCGGAGATGCCCTCGATCTCCGGCACCGTGCCGAGCGTGGCGCGGAACTCCAGGTAGCGCTCGTGCGCCGCGCGATAGGCGGCCGCGAGCTCGGGGTCGGTCGTGAGACGGTCCTGCATCTCCTTCATCACCCCGCCGCCCTCGAGGGTGCCGATCTTGGAGGCCGCCCGCGGGCAGGTGAGGTAGAAGGTCGTCGGGAACGGCGTGCCGTTGGGCAGGCGCGGCTCGGTGGTCACCACGTCAGGGTTGCCGCACGGGCACCGGTGACCGATCGCGTGGATCCCGCGCGGCTCCCGGCCGAGCTGCTCGGCGATGGCGTCGCGATCTGCGGGGTCGATCACTGCTGGGGGTTCTCCTTCTGAGGCTGCTCGCCGTCGGGCGAGCCGTCGATCTCCGCCGAGGGCGGGGCGCCGTTGCGCGGGGGGTGTCCGGCGGCCTCGACCGAGCCCCAGGCGCCGGTCCACCAGGCCTCCGGGGTCTGGGGGGCGCTGCGGTCGGGGTCGCCCAGGGTCGACTGGGGCTCCACGGGCTCGCCGTTCTCGTCCAGGACGATGTAGGGGATCACGCCGGGCTTGACGTAGCCGAGCCGCTCGCGCGCCTCGCGCTCGACGTACGCCGGGTCCTCCCAGCGCCGCCGCTCGCGCTCCAGGTCGTCGATGGCGGCCTGGCGCTCGGCGATCTTGGCCTGGAGGTCCTGCAGGTGGCTGCGCTGGTCGAGGTAGGCGCGCAGCGAGGAGGCGTAGGAGACCGCGAGCACGGCCAGCACCAGGACCAGCACCGCGGTGCGGCCGGTGAGCCGCGACCGGGGACCGGAGGAGCCGCCCGTGGCCGGCGGCGTCGACGTCCGGGCACGCCCGGAGCCGGACGCGGGGCGTCCGGGTCCGGTGCGTGCGCGAGGGCTGCTGGTCCCCCGTCGGGTGCGTCGGCGATCGTCGGCCACGGGTGGCTTCCTGTCGGTTCGGGTGGGCTCAGCCCTGGTAGCGCGGGAAAGCGCCGGCGCCGGCGTAGCGCGCCGCGTCGCCGAGCTGGTCCTCGATGCGCAGGAGCTGGTTGTACTTCGCGACCCGCTCCGAGCGCGCCGGGGCGCCGGTCTTGATCTGGCCGCAGTTGGTCGCGACCGCGAGGTCGGCGATCGTGGTGTCCTCGGTCTCGCCCGAGCGGTGGCTCATCATCGAGCGGTAGCCGTTGCGGTGCGCGAGCTCGACGGAGTCGAGGGTCTCGGTCAGCGAGCCGATCTGGTTCACCTTCACCAGCAGCGCGTTGGCCTGGCCACCGCTGATGCCGCGCTGGAGACGCTCCACGTTGGTGACGAACAGGTCGTCGCCGACGAGCTGGGTCTTCGAGCCGAGCTGGTCGGTGATCGCCTTCCAGCCGTCCCAGTCGTCCTCGTCCAGCGGGTCCTCGATCGAGACGATCGGGTAGGCCGCGACCAGGTCGGCGTAGTAGGCGGTCATCTCCTCGGCGCTCTTCTGCGCACCTTCGAAGGTGTAACGGCCGTTCTCGCAGAACTCCGAGGCGGCCACGTCGAGGGCGAGCGCGATGTCGGTGCCGACCTTGAGGCCGGTGGACTCGATCGCCTCGGCGATCAGGTCCAGCGCGGCGCGGTTCGAGGCGAGGTCGGGGGCGAAGCCGCCCTCGTCGCCCACGCCGGTGGCCAGGCCGCGCTTCTTCAGCACCGACTTGAGCGCGTGGTAGACCTCCGCGCCCGCGCGCAGCGCCTCACCGAAGGTCGGCAGGCCGATCGGGGCGATCATGAACTCCTGGATGTCGACGTTGGTGTCCGCGTGGGCACCGCCGTTGAGGATGTTCATCATCGGGACCGGGAGCAGGTGGGCGTTCGGGCCGCCGACGTAGCGGAACAGCGGCAGGCCGGCCGACTCCGAGGCGGCGCGGGCCACGGCGAGCGAGACGCCGAGGATCGCGTTGGCGCCGAGCGCGGCCTTGTTGGGCGTCGCGTCGAGGTCGAGCATCGCCTGGTCGACGAGGCGCTGGTCGTCGGCGTCGAGGCCCTCGACCGCGGGACCGATCTGCTGGACGACGGCGTCGACGGCCTTGAGCACGCCCTTGCCGAGGTAGCGCTCGCCGCCGTCACGAAGCTCGACGGCCTCGAAGGCGCCGGTCGAGGCGCCGCTGGGGACGGCCGCGCGGCCGAACGCACCGTCGTCGAGGAGGACCTCGACCTCGACGGTGGGGTTGCCGCGCGAGTCGAGGATCTCGCGGGCGCCGACAGCTTCGATGGATGCCAAGGTGCTGCTCCTGGTGAGGTGGCCTGAGGATGGACGCCCAACCGGGCCTGGAGGCCGGGCTCGACGGGGTCAGGATCGGTTCGGATGCGGTGCCCAGCCTAATCGTCGGGGTGCGCCGATCCGTGCAGGCCGCGCCCCGACGGGACTGACGCGCTCCGGGGGCCGTCGGGGGTGCTCGCCGCTATCGTCGTGACCATGACGTCCCCGACCCCTCGCAGCGACAGCGCCCCGGCCTGGCAGGACCGCGAGACGATCCGGTTCCTGCTCGAGGACTGCCAGACCTGGGCAGTGGTGGGCCTCTCCGGCGACCAGACCCGCACGGCGTACCAGATCGCGGCGCAGCTGCAGGCTCGCGGCAAGCGGATCGTGCCGATCCACCCCAGCGCCCCCACCGTGCTGGGCGAGCAGGGGTACGCCGCCCTGGCCGACGTCCCGTTCCCGATCGACGTGGTCGACGTCTTCCGCCGCTCCGAGGCGGCCGGGCAGTTCGCCGACGAGGCGGTGAAGATCGGCGCCCGGGGCGTGTGGTTCCAGCTGGGCGTGATCGACCTCGCCGCCTTTGAGCGGGTCACCGAGGCGGGGGTCGCGATGGTGATGGACACCTGCCCCGCGATCGAGTGGCGCCGCCCCTGATCTGAGACCAGCGCGGAGCCCGACGCGGAGGTTGACGACGGGGTGCCTGCGGGTACCGGCGCCGCCATGGATGCCGAGCTCACGCTGACCGTCGACGGACGACGGCGCACCGTCACCGTGGACACCCGCACCACCCTGCTGGACGCGCTGCGCGAACGGCTCGGCGTGATCTCGCCGAAGAAGGGGTGCGACCACGGCCAGTGCGGCACGTGCACGGTGCTGCTCGACGGTCGTCGTCATCTGACCTGTCTCACGCTCGCGGTCGCCCACGACGGCGCCGAGGTCGTCACCGCGGCCGGGCTGGGCGGCGAGGACGGCTCCCTGCACCCGGTGCAGCAGGCGTTCCTCGACCACGACGGCCTGCAGTGCGGCTACTGCACCCCCGGGCAGGTCTGCTCGGCCATCGGGGCCCTCGACGAGGCCGCTCGCGGCTGCCCGAGCCACGTGAGCGACGACCTCACCGCCGACGTCGACGTCGCCGACCTCTCCGATGAGGAGATCCGGGAGCGGATGAGCGGCAACCTGTGCCGCTGCGGCGCGTACGCCGGGATCCTCGCCGCGGTCCGCGAGAGCGCGGAGGCCCAGGCATGAGGGAGCTGACCTACCTGCGCCCCGACGACGCGGCCGCGGCCGTGGCGGCGGTGAGCGCCGACCCGGAGGCCCGGTTCCTCGCCGGCGGGACCAACCTCGTCGACCACCTCAAGCTCGGGGTGGCCCGCCCCGCCACGCTCGTCGACGTCAGCCGGCTGCCGATGGAGGAGCTCACCGAGATCACCGGCGCCCCCGGCTCCCCCGGGCCCTCGGGCACCGGGCTGCGGATCGGCGCCAACGTCCGCAACAGCGACCTCGCCGCCGACCGGCGGGTGCGCGAGCGGTTCCCGGTCGTGGCCCGCGCGCTGCTCGCCGGGGCATCGGGGCAGCTGCGCAACCAGGCCACGACCGGTGGCAACCTCCTGCAGCGCACCCGCTGCGTCTACTTCCACGACGTCACCACCCCGTGCAACAAGCGCGAGCCCGGCACCGGCTGCTCCGCGATCGGGGGCTACGCCCGCTACAACGCCGTGCTCGGCGCGAGCGAGGCGTGCGTCGCTGTCCACCCCTCCGACCTCGCGGTGGCGCTGGCCGCGGTCGACGCGACGGTCGTGGTGCTGGGGCCCGACGGGGAGCGCCGGGTCCCGTTCGCCGACCTGCACCGCCTGCCCGGGGACCATCCTGAGGAGGACACCACGCTGCGCCACGGCGAGCTGATCACCGCCGTGGAGCTGCCGGACTCCCCCGGCGCGCGCCGCTCGGACTACTACAAGGCGCGCGACCGCGCGTCGTTCGCCTTCGCCCTGGTCTCGGTCGCCGCCGCCCTCGACCTCGCCGAGGACGGCACTGTGCGGGAGGCCCGGATCGCCTGGGGCGGGATGGCCCACAAGCCGTGGCGCGCCACCCGCGCCGAGGAGGCGCTGCGCGGGCGGGTCCCCGACGAGGACACCGTGCGCGACGCGGTCCGCGCCGAGCTCGCCGACGCGGTGACCGGTGACCAGACCGCCTACAAGACCGCCATGGTCGAGGGCGCCACGGTGCTCGTGCTCGACCGGCTGCGCCAGGGAGGACAGCGATGACTCCGCCGATCGAGGTCAGCCCCACCCCCGTCACGCCCACCGAGATCGGCCGCTCCCTCGAGCGCGCCGACGGCGTCGAGAAGGTCACCGGCCGCGCGGCGTACGCCATCGAGCAGGCGCCGCGCGACGCGCTGCACGCCTGGCTGGTGACCAGCACCATCGCGCGCGGGCGCATCACCGCCATCGACCACGGGCGCGCGCTGGCCCACCCGGGCGTGGTCGCGGTGCTCGACCACACCAACGCACCCCGGCTGCAGGACGCCGACAACGCCGAGCTGGTGATCCTCCAGGACGCCGCGATCGGCTATCGCGGCCAGATCGTCGCCCTCGTGCTCGCCGAGACCTCCGAGGCCGCACGCGAGGGCGCCGCGCTGGTCGACCTCACCTACGCCGCCGAGCCCCACGAGGCCGAGCTGCGCGAGGACACCGCCGTGCACCGCCCCGAGTCGGTCAACCCCGAGCTGCCGACCGACACCGAGCAGGGCGACGTCGACGCGGCCCTCGTCGCCGCCGAGGTGGTGGTCGAGGAGACCTACCGCACCGCTTATGAGTCCAACAACCCGCTCGAGCCGCACGCCGTCGTCGCGACCTGGCAGGACGACGGCGAGGGCCCGGTGCTCACGCTGCACGACTCCACGCAGGGCGTGCACGGCGTCGCGACCGCCCTCGCGCCGATGTTCGGCCTCGAGCCGGAGCAGGTCCGCGTCACCGCGGCGTACGTCGGCGGCGGGTTCGGCAGCAAGGGCGAGACGCACAGCCACGAGGTGGCCGCGGCGCTCGCCGCGCGGGCGGTGCCCGGGCGCGCGGTGCGCCTGGCGGTGACCCGGCAGCAGATGTTCGGCATGACCGGCTACCGCACCGCGACCATCTCCCGCATGCGCCTCGGCGCGCACGCCGACGGCACCCTCACCGCGATCGAGCACCGCGCCTTCGAGCAGACCTCCCGGATCCGCGAGTACGCCGAGCAGACCGCCTCGCCCACCCGGATGATGTACGCCGCGGCGCACCGCCGCACCCAGCACCGCCTGGCCCGCCTCGACGTCACGGTGCCCTCCTGGATGCGCGCACCCGGGGAGATGCCGGGCATGTTCGCCCACGAGGTGGCGATGGACGACCTCGCGATCGCCACCGGGGTGGACCCCGTGGAGCTGCGGGTGCGCAACGAGCCGGAGGTCGACCCCGAGACCGGCCTGCCGTGGAACGACCGGCGCCTGGTGGAGTGCCTGGAGCGCGGCGCCGAGGCCTTCGGCTGGCGCGAGCGCCCCGCCGAGCCCCGCGCCACCCTGGACGGCGAGTGGTGGGTCGGCACCGGCGTCGCCTCCGCGACGTACCCGATGATGCGCCAGCCGGGCAACGAGGCGCGCGTGTGCTCCCTGCCCGACGGGCGCTACGCCGTCGCGATCGCCGCCGTCGACATCGGCACCGGCGCCCGCACCGTGCTGGCCCAGATCGCCGCCGACGCGCTGGGCTGCCCGCTGGATGCGGTGGAGCTCGAGATCGCCGACACCCTGCTGCCCAGCGCGAGCGTCGCGGGCGGATCGGCGGGCACCAGCTCGTGGGGGAGCGCGATCGTCGCCGCGGCGCAGCAGTTCCGCGCCGACCACGGCGACTCCCCCGACCCCGGCGTGGTCACCACCGCCGCCGCGTCGGACGACACCACCAGCAGCGCGCATGCGATGCACTCCTTCGGCGCGGTCTTCGCCGAGGCTCGCGTGCACCGGCTGACCGGGGAGATCCGGGTGCCGCGGCTGCACGGCACCTACTCGGTGGGCCGCGTGATCAACCCGCGCACCGCGCGCTCCCAGCTGCTCGGTGGCCTGGTGATGGGCCTCTCCGCCGCACTGTTCGAGGAGTCGTGGCGCGACCCGCGGTTCGGGCACTTCGTCACCCAGGACCTCGCGACCTACCACGTGGCCACCCACGCCGACGTCCGCGACCTGCGCGCGGAGTGGCTGGAGGAGGACGACCAGCTGGCCACACCGATGGGCTCGCGCGGCATCGGCGAGATCGGGATCGTCGGCTCCTCCGCGGCGGTCGTCAACGCCGTGCGGCACGCCACCGGGCTGGCGCTGCGTCAGATCCCCGTCACTCCGGACCTCGCGCTGACACCGCCGCCGGGCGCCTGACCCGGTCGGCCACCGCTCCGGAGAGGTGGCCGACCGCCCGCTCCAGCGGGCCGCGTCGCCCGGCGGCGACGTACCCCGCCCCGATCGCGAGCAGCACCAGCGCGTGCCAGTGGAACGACCCCTCGTCGGGGGGCCACAGCGCCTCGGTGCGCAACAGGATGTGCAGCGCGTAGAGCGAGAGCGTCATCGTCCCGGCGCCCGCCACGACCCGCAGCGCGACCACGGCGGTCTCCGGGAGCGCCCGGACCACCAGCAGGCACAGGCCGATCACGGCAGCCGCGCTGCCACCGGTCTGGGCTAGATCGAACGGCGTGCCGCTGTGCGGCGCGACCACGAGCAGCCACTGCCACGCCCCGCCGGTGGGCGTGGTGCCGCTCATGCCCGTCGCGACCGCATCGAGGACCTCGGGGCCGGTGGTCTCCCAGCGGCCCCGCAGGAGCGCCTCGACCACGTCGGGACGTGCGGTCAGTGCCTGCGAGACCAGGGTCGCGGCCACCGCGAGCGCCAGTCCGCCTCCGGTCAGGGCCAGGGCGACCCCGCGGCGGGTCAGGTCGGTGCGCCCGATCGCCATGCCGAGCAGCAGCAGCGCCAGCCACGCGATGCCCGGGTAGTAGCCGGTGAACAACAGCTCGGCGAGCAGCCGCCCGGGCTCGGCGAGGTCGGTGGGCTGCGGACTGTCGAAGCCCCGCTCGGGCAGGTGCGGACGCAGCAGGTGCGAGAGCACCGGGGCGGTGACCGCCCAGACCGCGGCGAGGCCGAGCAGGGCGGGCGTGCGCAGCGCGACGAACGGCAGCCCGAGCACGAACAGCACGCCGTAGTAGGTAAGGATCACCGCCAGCCCGGAGTCCGGCACCCCCAGTGCCAGTCCGAGCACGGCGACCAGCAGCGCCCGCGCGGCCAGCCCGGCGCAGCGCGCCCACCGCTCGCGCCCGGCGTACGGCGTGGGCCCGCCGGTGGCGAGGGCGATCGTGACGCCGGCCAGCACCGCGAACAGCGCGGAGGCGCGCCCGCCGGCGAGCCACTGCGCCGCGCTCAGCGAGCCGTCGGCGTCGCGTGCGGCGACCACGTGGGTGGCCACCATGCCGAGCAGCGCCAGGCAGCGGGCGACGTCGAGCGCGACGAACCGGCCCGCTGGCGGTGCCGGCCCGTTCATCGCGGTGGTCTCAGAAGCCGGCGCGTCGCGGGGTGGCGGCGGCCCGCACGACCTCGCCCTTGCGGTGGGCGGCGGCCTTGAGGTCGGCCTGGAAGTCCAGCATCCGCTGCTGCAGCGCGGGGTCGGTCGCCGCCAGGATCCGCACCGCGAGCAGCCCCGCGTTGCGGGCGTTGCCGACCGCCACGGTCGCGACCGGGACACCGGCCGGCATCTGCACGATCGAGAGCAGCGAGTCCATCCCGTCGAGGTGCGCCAGCGGCACCGGCACGCCGATGACCGGCAGCGGGGTCACCGCGGCCAGCATGCCCGGCAGGTGGGCCGCTCCGCCGGCGCCCGCGATGATCACCGACAGGCCGCGCCCGGCGGCCTGCTTGCCGTAGTCGATCATCTCCTCGGGCATCCGGTGCGCCGAGACCACGTCGGCCTCGAAGGCGATGTCGAACTCCGCCAGCGCCTCCCCGGCGGCCTGCATGACCGGCCAGTCGGAGTCGGAGCCCATCACGATGCCGACACGCGGCTGCTGCTCACGCTGTTGCTCACTCATGGGGTCACTCACTCGCTCTCGTTGCCGAGGTCGCCGCGGAACCAGGCGGCGGCGTGCCGCGCCCGCTCCAGGCAGTCCTCGAGATCGTCGCCGTAGGCGTTGACGTGGCCAACCTTGCGCCCGGGGCGCAGGTCCTTGCCGTACAGGTGCACCCGCAGGTGCGGGTCACGGGCGAGCGCGTGCGGGTACCCGTCGTACAACCGCCCGACCTCGGGGTCCGGACCGCCGAGGATGTTGACCATCACCGTCCAGCGGGCGCGGGGCGCGGGCGAGCCGAGCGGCAGGTCCAGGACCGCGCGCAGGTGGTTCTCGAACTGCGAGGTCACCGCGCCGTCCTGGGTCCAGTGCCCGGTGTTGTGCGGGCGCATCGCGAGCTCGTTGACGAGCACCCGGCCGTCGGTGGTCTCGAAGAGCTCCACGGCCAGCACGCCGGTCACGTCGAGCTCGCCGGCGATGCGCAGCGCGATCTCCTGGGCGTGCCCGGCCAGCTCGGGGTCCAGGTCCGGCGCCGGCGCGATGACCTCGTGGCAGATGCCGTCCTTCTGGGTGCTGGCCACGACGGGGTACGCCGCGGCCTGGCCGCTGGGCGAGCGGGCCACCAGCGCGGAGAGCTCGCGGCGGAAGTCGACGAGCTCCTCGGCGAGCAGGCGTACGCCGGCGGCCGCGGCCGCCGCGAACGGCTCGGCGCAGTCCTCGACCGAGCGCACGAACCACACGCCCTTGCCGTCGTACCCGCCGCGGGTGGTCTTGAGGACGCACGGCAGGCCGAACGCCTCGACGTCGGCGACGTCGGCGACGATCGCGTTGCGGGGGCACGGCACGCCGAGCTCGGCGAGCCGCTCACGCATCACGCCCTTGTCCTGGGCGTGGACGAGCGCCTCGGGCCCGGGGCGCACGGCGATGCCGTCGGCCTCCAGGGCGTGCAGGTGGTCGGTCGGGACGTGCTCGTGGTCGAAGGTGACGACCGCGCAGCCCTCGCTCACCCGGCGCAGGGTGGCCAGGTCGCGGTAGTCGCCGACCAGCTGGTCGGGGATCACCTGGGCGGCGGAGACGCCGGGCGCCTCGGCGAGCAGGCGCAGCGGCAGACCGAGCGCGATGGCGGGCTGCGCCATCATCCGCGCGAGCTGGCCGCCGCCGATCACGGCAAGGGTGGGAGCGGGCTCGGACACGGCCTGAACTCTAGGAGACGACTCCCGAGCTGCTCGGCTCGCCCTTCTCGAAGCGCAGGCCGTGACCCCGGACCGTGGTGATGAGGTGAGGCTCGCGGCTGCTGTCGCCGAGCTTGCGGCGCACCCATCCCAGGTGGACGTCGATGGTCTTGGAGGAGGTCCAGAACGTCGTGTCCCAGACGTCGTGCATGAGCTCCTCGCGGGTGACGACCTCACCGGCGCGCGCGATCAGGGCGTGCAGGAGCTCGAACTCCTTGCGCGACAGCGCGATCTCGGTCTCCCCGCGCCAGACCCGACGGCTCTCCGGATCGAGCCGGACGTCCTGGACCTGGTACACGCGCCCCACGGTAGGAGTACGTGACAGTCCTCACTCGGCATTTCACCAGAATGTGCAGGTGCGACCGAGTGGCGGCGGGCCGAGCCTCAGCTGCGGCGTACCGACACCGGCTCCACGAGCCCGAAGCCTCGCACCGGACGCGCCGGGAGCCGGCGGGTCTCGAACTGCTCCTCGGGCAGGAGCTCGGCGGTGCGGGCGTCGATGATGATGCGATTGCGACGCGCCACCGCGGTGAGCCGGGCGGCCATGTTGACCGGCGGGCCGAAGACGTCGCCGAGCCGCATGACGACCAGACCACTGGCCAGGCCCAACCGCACATCGGGCATGCGGGGATCGCGCCCGATGACGTTGATGATCCCGGCGGCGGTGTCGTAGGCGGCGATCGGGTCGTCGTTCACGAAGAGCACCGAGTCGCCGATGCTCTTGATGACCCGTCCGCGCTGGTTGGCGACCACGTCGGCGCACCGGGACTCGAAGAGCTCCACGAGATCGCCGATGCGGTCCTCGCTGAGCTGGTTGGACAGCGCCGTGAAGCTGACGATGTCGGCGAACCCGACCGTCAGCTGGGTGGTGTGCAGGTCCTCCTCGCGGGCGCTGAGCGCCTCGACCCGCGCGACCGACGCGGCGAGGTGGCGGCGCCAGACATAGATGAGCAGGTCCTCGAAGGGCCCGGAGAACTCCTCGAACATCCGCATCGCCGCGGAGAGCCGCCCCTGCGGGGTGTCCTCATCGCCCTCGGCCATCTCCTCGACGCGGTGCAGCAGCGCCGTGGTCTCCCAGTCGGCGAGCCGGGCCATCGTCTGGCCGACCGCCCGCGTGATCGTCACGGCCAGGTCGAAGTCGATCAGCCCGGACTCCACCATGCCGGTGATCCGGGAGACCGCCTCGGTGTCGGCGGAGGTGAACGCGGTGTCGCCGCCGGTCTCGGGGAACCCGAGCGCGCGCCACAGCCGGCGCGCCTGGTCGACGGTGACCCCACTCTCGGCCGCAACGTCGGCAGCCGTGTAGGTCGGGACCGCACCCAGGATCGCGCGCTCGAGGCCCGTCCCCTGGGTGAGGGACTCAGATTCCTTCATGTCGGGCGGTGGCCTCCGTGGCCTGGTCGTGGAGGAGCTGGTGGACGCGGCGCTTGATCTCCTCGACGCGCGGGATGTCGGGCAGCACCACGCGGCCGTGGGTGCTGGCGTCGCTGATCACCAGCGTGCCGCACCCCAGCAGTCGGTCGGTGAGGTGGAGCTCGATCTCGATGTCGCTGATCCGCGACAGCGGGATGTCGTGCCCACGACGCACGAGCACGCCGGTGCGGGTGATCAGCCGACGGTCGGTGAAGGCGTACGCGCCGGTCAGCCACTCCAGGAACGGCCACAGCGACCAGCGCGCCACCAGCACCGCGACCAGGACCCACCCGACGAGCGTCACGACCTCGTGACCGACGAGCAGCTGGAGCGCGAGGCCGACGGCCAGCAGCACGACCAGCGTGAGCACCGGCACGAGCAGCGCCTTGGCGTGCGTGCGCGTCGACACGACGATGATCTCACCGTCGTTGAGGAGCTTGGGATTCAGTGCCACGGCGAGATCATCCCATCCCCCACCCCCGGCGTGTGACCCGAGACTCACCTCGCGGAAAGCAGGGCCCGCTCGGGCGGTGGGTAGCGAGCGAGCGAGCTCGTCGAGACCACGGTGGTAAGCAGCAGCATTCCGTTGGAAAAAGCCTTGTCCTCGAACGTGCGTTCGAGTAGGATGAGGCATGGCCGACCACGAGCTCCCCGACTGCGACACCCCAGCTGCCGTGCTGGCGTTCGCACAGTCGCAGCGGGCTGCGGTGCAGCGGGCGGAGTTCCTGGTCCTGGAAGCCGCTCTGGCGTGGGCGGCGATGCACCCGGCCGAGTCGGTCTCGACGCAGACGCCGACCGTCGGGTGGATCTTCGCCGAGGTGGCGGTCCCCCTGGGGGGTGAGGGGACGCCGCTGGTCGCGGAGTTCGCGCCGATGGAGCTGGGCGCCGCGCTGGGCATGTCGACCGACGCGGCCCGTGCGTTGGTCGGGTCCGCGCTCGAGCTCGCGCACCGGTTGCCGCGGACCTGGAAGCAGATGAAGGCAGGCATGGTCCCGGTCTGGAAGGGCCGCCGCCTCGCGCAGCTGACGTTGAGTCTTCCGCCGGACGGTGCCGAATTCGTGGACCGCCAGCTCGCCGGGACCGTCGGAAAGGTCGGCTGGGCCACCATCGAGCGGCTCGTCGACCAGGCCCGCGTCACCTTCGACCCCGAGGGTGCCGAGAAGCAGCGCCGCGAGGCCGCCGACGGACGCCGCTTCGACGTGCACACCGGCGAGGCCACCCACGACGGCACCGTCCGGGTCGAGGGCGAGCTCGACCTCGCCGACGCGCTCGACCTCGACACCGCGATCCGCCAAGGCGCCGGGGAGCTCGCCGCCCTCGGCTCCACCGAGTCGTTGGACGTCCGCCGCTCGATGGCAGCCGGGGAGCTCGCCCGGCGCCAGCTGGCCTTCGACCTGCGCACCGAGGCGGGTGCAGGCGGTGACGGCGCCGCGTCAGTGGTGAAGCCCCGGCAGGTCGTCATCCACGTGCACCTGTCGCACGCGGCGATCAGCCGCGACGAGGCCTGCATCGCGCACGTCGAGGAGACCCGGTCGATCGTGTCGACCGAGCAGGTCCGCGACTGGTGCGGTGGTGACGCGCAGGTGGTGATCAAGCCGGTCATCGACCTCGACGCACATCACCACACGGACGCCTACGCGATCCCCGACCGCCTCACCGAGCAGACCCGTGTCACCCAACCGGTGTGCGCCTTCCCATGGTGCGAACGCCCCGCGCGCCGCTGCGACACCGACCACGTCGTCGCCCACGGCACCGATCCGAGCGGCGGTCCAACCTGCAGCTGCAACCTCGCCCCGCTCTGTCGACAACATCACCGGGCCAAGACCCACACCGCGTGGACCTACGACAAGACCGACGCGGCGACATACCTCTGGCGCTCACCCCACGGGCTCCACCTGGTCAAGCACCTCGGCACCACCCGCCTCGTCACCGCCCATCCCCCGGACGAGTAGGTCGACCGCCCCGGACCCCGCCAGCACCTGCCGGCGGGGCCACACCCCTGCGCGGGCACAGGACCTGCGCGGTCAGGCGGGGCGTACGTGGACGACGTCGCCGGCGCCGACGGCGACCGGGCCGTCGGGGCCCTCGACGAGCAGGCGGCCGGTGTCGTCGATGTCGGTGGCCCGGCCCAAGAGGGCGGCACCGGAGGGCAGCTCGACGCGGACGTCGCGGCCGAGCGTCACGCACGCCTCGCGGTACGCCGCGCGCAGGCGCCGCGCTCCCTCCTCGCCGTCGCGCTGCCAGGCCCGGTAGGTCTCCAGCAGGGTGGCGAGCAGGTCGGCGAGCAGGTCGGCGCGGTCGGGCGTCCCGTGCTCGCCCGCCTCGAGGGCCAACGACGTGGCGGTCGGGACCGGCAGCTCCTCGGCGGCGAGGTCGACGTTGAGCCCGATCCCCACGACGGCGGCCAGTCCGGTGGGGGTGTCGACGACCTCGACGAGGATGCCGGCGACCTTACGGTCGTCGATCAGCGCGTCGTTGGGCCACTTCACGCCGGCGGCGAACCCGGCTTCGCGCAGCGTGCGCCCCACGGCGTACCCGGTCAGCAGCGGCAGCCACGGCCAGTCCCGCGGGGGCACCGTCGGGCGCAGCAGCACCGAGACGATCAGCCCGGAGCGGGCCGGCATCTCCCAGCTGCGGTCGAGACGGCCGCGCCCGGCGCTCTGGTGCTCGGCCACGACGACGAGTCCCTCGCCGGCACCGGCACGCGCCCGCTCGGCGACGACGGCGTTGGTGGAGGTGGTCTCGTCGAGCACCTCCACGACCAGGTCGAGGCCCCTCGTGCGGGGTCCCACAGCGACCCGGGTCCTGTCCAGTGGTGGGCGCGCCGACCGAGAAGGAATCACGGGCACTACATTGGCCCACACCCTGCACGGACGCCAGCGAGGAGATCAGGACCAGTGAGCGCACAACCCGGCGAAGGCACCGACGTCCCCACGGATATCGATATCCACACGACGAGCGGCAAGCTGGCGGACCTCGAGCGCCGCATCGACGAGGCGGTCCACGCCGGATCGGCCGCGGCCGTCGAGAAGCAGCACGCCAAGGGACGCCTGACCGCCCGCGAGCGCGTCGCGCTGCTCTTCGACGAGGGCTCCTTCGTCGAGATCGACGAGCTGGCCCGGCACCGCTCCACCGCCTTCGGCCTGGAGAAGACCCGCCCCTACGGCGACGGCGTCGTCATCGGCTACGGCACGGTCAACGGCCGCCAGGTCTGCGCGTTCTCCCAGGACTTCACCGTCTTCGGCGGCTCGCTGGGCGAGGTCTACGGCGAGAAGATCACCAAGATCATGGACCTGGCGATCAAGACCGGCTCGCCGCTGGTCGGCATCAACGAGGGCGCCGGCGCCCGCATCCAGGAGGGCGTCGTCTCCCTGGGCCTGTACGGCGAGATCTTCAAGCGCAACGTGCACGCCTCGGGCGTCATCCCGCAGATCAGCCTGATCATGGGCAACTGCGCCGGCGGGCACGTCTACTCCCCCGCGGTCACCGACTTCACCGTGATGGTCGACCAGACCTCCGGCATGTTCATCACCGGTCCCGACGTCATCAAGACCGTCACCGGCGAGGACGTCACGATGGAGGACCTCGGCGGCGCCCGGACCCACAACACCAAGTCCGGCAACGCGCACTACATGGCCTCCGACGAGGAGGACGCCATCGAGTACGTCAAGGCGCTGCTGTCCTACCTGCCGCAGAACAACCTCGATGAGCTCCCGTCGTACGACGAGGTGGCCGACCTCGAGGTCAGCGACCTGGACCGCTCCCTCGACACGATCATCCCGGACTCCCCGAACCAGCCCTACGACATGCACGAGGTCGTGCGGGCGATCGTCGACGACGAGGACTTCCTCGAGGTCCAGGAGCTGTTCGCGCCCAACATCATCGTCGGCTTCGGCCGCGTGGAGGGCCGCCCGGTCGGCGTCGTCGCCAACCAGCCGATGCAGTTCGCCGGCTGCCTCGACATCGACGCCTCCGAGAAGGCCGCGCGCTTCGTGCGCTTCTGCGACGCCTTCAACATCCCGGTGCTCACCTTCGTCGACGTCCCGGGCTTCCTGCCGGGCACCGACCAGGAGTGGAACGGCATCATCCGCCGCGGCGCCAAGCTGATCTACGCCTACGCCGAGGCAACCGTCCCGCTGGTCACGATCATCACCCGCAAGGCCTACGGCGGCGCGTACGACGTGATGGCGTCCAAGCACCTCGGCGCGGACATGAACATCGCCTGGCCGACCGCCCAGATCGCGGTCATGGGCGCCCAGGGCGCGGCCAACATCATCCACCGCAAGACCCTCAAGGCCGTCGAGGCCGCAGGCGGCGACGTGGAGGCCAAGCGCGCCCAGCTGATCGAGGAGTACGAGACCACGCTGGCCAACCCCTACATCGCGGCCGAGCGCGGCTACGTCGACGCGGTCATCGCGCCCCACGAGACCCGCTCCGAGGTGGTCCGCTCGCTGCGGCTGCTGCGCTCCAAGCGCGAGACGCTGCCGGCCAAGAAGCACGGGAACATCCCGCTGTGAGCGGCGCCGACGCCGGCACCCCGGAGCCGGCCCGCCCGGCCCTGCGGGTGGTCAACCCCGACGCCACCCCGGAGGAGATCGCGGCGCTGGTCGCCGTCTTCTCCTCCCTCGGCACCAGCGCGCCGGCCCCCCGACGCGCGGTCTCGGCCTGGGCCGCCCCGGAGCGGGCGACCCGTCGTCCACTGTCGTCCGGCCTCGGCGGCTGGCGCGCCAGCGGGCTGCCCCGCTAGACCAGCGCGCCCCACGCGACGCTCGGCTCGAGGCGCCGGAGCGGAGAACCACTGTCTCTTGAGGAGATCTTGGGCATTCCGACCCGGCGCCTTGAGCCACCGCCGCCACACTCGAAGCCGAGCAGCACGCGGCGCACCGCGAGCACGACCGACGGGAGCACCGCGTGGAACCTCGCCACGGGACCGACCACACCTCGCCTACCGCCCTCATCCGGGACGCCGAGAACCCCTACGTCCGCACCCTCGACCCGCACCTCGCGGCGTACGCCGATGAGTTCCTCGAGCGCGTCGACGAGCTGCCGACGTACCGCCCCACCATCGGGTGCGTCATCCCGGCCTACAACGAGGGCGAGACCATCGCCGGCGTCCTGGACTCGCTGCTGATGCAGACCCGGATCCCGGACGCGATCCACGTCATCGTCAACAACACCACTGACGACTCCGTCGAGATCGCCGGGCACTACGCCGGACCGCACACCCGCACCACTGCGGACGGTGAGCAGTCGACGGTCATCTACGTCCACGACATCGGCAAGAACCCCGACAAGAAGGTCGGGGCGCTGAACTACGGCTACTCCCTCGTCGAGCACATGGACTACCTGCTCGGCGTCGACGGCGACACCACCCCGGAGCCCGACGCCGTGGAGCACCTGATCAACGAGATCGCCAGCGACGACCGCATCGGCGGCATCTCGGCGATCTACTCCATCGACGACTCCGCGCTCACGGGCCCGATGTCGAAGTTCCTCATCGCCGGCCAGCGCGCCCAGTTCGCGGCGTTCAACATGCAGAACCTGCTCAAGGGCCGCAACATGGCGGTGCTGGGCGGGCAGTTCTCGATCTTCTCCACCCAGGCGCTGCGCGACGTGCTCAAGGACAGCCACCAGCGCACGCCGTGGGTCAACGACTCCGAGGTCGAGGACTCGCTGCTCTCCCTGCAGATCAAGTCGGCCGGCTACCTGACCAAGATCTCCGCGCACGCGCGCGCCCACGTCGGCGGCATGAGCACGCTGCGCTCGCTCGACGCGCAGCAGGTGAAGTGGAACTTCGGCGCCATCGACCTGATGTGGCCCGGCCAGCGCGGCGACACCCGGGGCCAGCCGTTCCACCCGAACCTGCGGCTGCGCTGGTTCGAGCACATGTCGATGGTGCTCAACATGGTCACCCGGCTGATGTTCTTCCTGCTCGTGATCGCCGCTGTCTCCATCGACGCGTTCGTCTTCCGGGCCTGGTGGCTGATCCCGCCGCTCGCCGCGGTCCTGCTCAACCTGCGCGTCGCGCACTCGATGAAGTTCAGGAACAAGCGCGACTACCTGTTCGCCCTGCTCATCGCTCCCGCCGAGTTCTACATGCTGATCCGGATGGGTCACTTCGTGCGGGCCTGGCTGAAGTTCTTCAGCCGCCAGCAGACCGACAACTGGGCGGCCCAGGCCAAGGCGGAGCGCGGCAAGGGCGCCGCCTGGATGTACCCGTTCCTCGCCCTCGCCGTGATGTTCGTCGGGTTCGGCGCGGTGTGGAACTACGCCCCGATCCCGATGGAGACCAAGTCCGAGATCCTCGCGGTCGGCTGGCCCATCCTCGGCATCATCACGATCGTGCAGACCGTCTGGATGGCACTCAAGGCCATGCGTCCCTACCGCGGCTTCCAGGCCTGACCGCGCGTCTCTCCCACCGAAGGATCTCTGTGCAGACCCGTTCTCGCCGCATGCGCGCCACGTCGTACTCCGTCTTGATGGGCGTGCTCGTCCTCCTGCTCTCCTCGTGCGCGGTCTGGGACGCGCTCGCGCCGGACGACGAGCCGGTGCCCACCGCCGCACCATCCGCTGTCGAGAAGATGTTCGACTCCCAGTTCACCCGGGACGGGACCTTCCAGTCCCACATCGACGTCAACGGGGTGGACTTCGTCTACACGTTGTGGCCCACCAAGTCGACGCCGCGCACCAACGAGTGGTTCCCGCGCGGGGACAAGTTCTTCTCCTTCACCTTCCAGGCCTACGACCTCGACCGCCGTCTGCGCGACCCGTTCGCCACCAAGCGCAAGGTCTACCTCGACCGGATCAAGGTGACCTCGCGGACCACGACCGTCGGCAACGGGCGCGCGCAGCGGCCCTACCGCCTCGATGCCTCGGCCCGCGCGATCACCTTCGACCCCGAGCCGGTGGCGACCGAGCGGGGCATGCTGATCACCTCGCCGAAGGGCGCCTTCGAGCTGCGTAACCAGCGGATCGGCCCGATGTCGCTCGACACCCGCGGCCTCACGCTCAGCTTCACCGCGACGGTGTGGATCCAGGAGGAGGCCGGCAGCGAGTCCTTCTACAAGAAGGAGATCAAGCAGAACGTCCCGATCGCGATCTTCGAGTCCACGCAGCGCACCCAGGTCACCCGGATCCCGACCAACGCCAACTGACCCGGTCCCGCAGCGCTCCGCCCCACGGGCTCGGGGCGAAGCGCTGCGGTGACGCCTCAGACCGGCTCGGCCATCCGGTAGCCGACGCCGCGCACCGTCTCGATGTAACGGGGCGTGGCACCGTCGTCACCGAGCTTGCGACGCAGGCTCGCGATGTGGATCTCGACCGCTCGCTTGTCCGCCTCGTTGACGAAGTACGTCGTGACGTACTGCTCGCCGCGCATCGCCAGGACCAGGTCGGCCTTGCTGCGGACCCGTCGACCGGTCCGCAGCAGCGAGACCAGCAGGTCGAGCTCGGCGGAGGTCACCTCGACGGTGACGCCCTTGACGGTCACGGCCCCGGTCTCGAGGTTGAGCGCGAGGTCTGCGAAGCGGACCCAGCCATCCTGGGCCGGCGGCGCAGGCGGCGCGACAGTGGTGCTGGGGGCCGGGGCCGCCACCGGGGCGACGCTCGCCACGGGGACGGGGACGGGGACGGGGGCGGCAGGGACGGGGGCGACGGTGGCGGTGGCCTGGGCGCCGGCGAGCGGCGCGAGCGGGCTGCCCCGGCCGAGGTCGAGCGCGGCCTGGGCGGCCCACGTGAGCTCCACGACCGGCTCCGGCTCGACCGCGGGCGGGCTCGGCGCCCAGCTGGTCGGGACCTCCTGGCGAGTTCGCGGCCGGCGGAGCATCGAGTCGGCGCGGGCCCGCAGCTCACGCGGGCGGAACGGCTTGACCAGGTAGTCGTCGGCGCCGACCTCGAAGCCCTGCACGACGTCGATCTCGTCGGCGAGGGCGGTGATCATGATCAGGTAGGTGTTGCTGAACTCGCGCAGCCGCTTGGCGACCGCGAAACCGTCCATGCCGGGCATGTTGACGTCGAGGGTCGTCAGCAGCGGATTGTGCCGACGCACCGCCTCGACGCCGTCGGGCCCGTCCTGGGCCACGATGGTGCGAAACCCCGACTGGGTCAGCACGATGTCGATCAGGTCTCGCACGTCCGGATCATCCTCGATGATCACGGCCGTCCAGTCGGCGTCTCCCCCAGTCATGGCTGGAGCCTAGCAACGCAAACGGCCACCGCCGTTTCCAACCGACAGGCGCGGTCACCACCCGGTGCGCGCCGCCATCTCGAGCGTCTGCTCCGCCCAGAAGTCACCTGCCGGTGGGCCGTCGTTGCAGGTGCCGTCGCTCTCGCCTGGAGGCTTCACCCACAGGTAGGCATCGAGCCCGCCTTCGCCGCTCACCAGCCCGGGCTCGAGGCCGAACGCTCGCCCGCCCGGGTTGCACCACTCCTCACTGGCGCCGAGGCCGTTGCGCCCCCGATCGAGGACATAGTGCGCGCCGTCGAGCAGCGTGCTCAGCCGCTCGGCGTACGCGATCTCGTCCTCGTCGCGCTGGTAGTTCGACACGTTGGTCGCGAAGCCGCGCACCTGGTCGATCCCTGCGTCGGTGAGCAGAGCCGCCATGTCGTGGGGCGCCAGCCAGTGCGAGTGGCCGCCGTCCAGGTACGTCGCGACTCCTGCCTCGGCGAGCACGTCCACCGCCCCGCCCACCAGCTCGACGCGCCGGTCGGGGTCCTGGCACTCGCTTGCGGAGGCGAGGGCATCGGGCTCCAGGACCACGACGGCGAGCTCCCCGGAGGCCGCGGCGTCGGCGATCTCCTGCACCCAGTCCAGATACCCGGACGCGTCCAGACCGCCGGCCGAGTACCCCCCGGAGCAGTCGCGGTCCGGGATCCCGTACACCACCAGGACGGGCAGCCGATCCGCGTCGTCGCCCGCGCGGACGATCCCCTCGACGTACTCCCCCACCTGGTCGGGAGGGGTGCGCTCGGGGGTCAGCCAGATGGCCTGCGGCACCTCCGCCAGGCGACCGAAGACCTCTGCGCCCCGGGTGTCGCCGGCCTGCTCGGCCGCCGCGGCTGCCTGGGCGGTGCGCGAGCCGGTGTCGACCAACAGGGCACGGGCGGCGAACGCGTTGTCGGTCCTGGGATCCAGACCCTCGTCCCCACACCCGGAGACCAGCAACGACCCAGCCAGGACGCCTGCCAGAACCAACGAGCGCACGGGTCCGGCGGGGCGCCCACTGAGCTTCACGGCGCCATCATGCCCGGTCTCGGGGGCGGGTGGAGCACTGCGACAACATCACCGGACGACGGCGAGCGCGCTGCTAGCGTGCCGAGCGTGACCGCACGGATGAGTGCCGACCACCGGCGTGAGGTGGTGCTGCAGGCCGCCACGCGTGCGTTCGCCCGGCGCGGCTACAACGCCACCAGCACCGATGAGGTGGCACGTGAGGCGGGGGTCTCCCAGCCGTACGTCGTGCGGATCTTCGGGACCAAGCTCGAGCTGTTCCTCCAGGTGTTCGAGCGCGCGCTGGAGCAGGTGCGCCGTGCCTTCGTGCAGGCGCTGGACGACGAGGGCCCCGCCGCCGGCACCGGCCCCGCGCGACTCAGCGCGGCGTACACCGCCCTGGTCCGCGACCGCGACCTGCTGCAGGTGACGATGCACGGCTTCTCCGCGGGGCACGTGCCCCGCATCGCGACCGCGGCCCGCGCCGGGCTCGGCCGCATCCACGAGACCCTGCGCGGTGCTGGGTGGAGCGAGCAGGAGGCGCGGGACTTCGTGGCGCGCGGGATGCTGATCAACGTGCTGCTCTCGATCGGCGCCCCCGAGCACGGCGACAGCGAGCCCGCGCTCGCCGAGCTCACCCGTGCCGCGCTCGGCGAGGCCGCCCAGTAGCCTCCGGCGGGTGAGCACCCTCGTCCTGGCCTCCGCCTCCCCCGCCCGTCTCGCGACCCTGCGCAGCGCCGGCGTCGACCCCCTCGTGATCGTCTCCGGCGTCGATGAGTCCCAGCTCGACGGCCTCGCGCCCGCCGATCTCGCGCTGGGCCTGGCCGAGCTGAAGTGCGCGGCCGTCGCCGCGCGCGAGGAGGTGCCGGCGGGCGCGGTGGTGCTGGGCTGCGACTCGGTGCTCGAGCTCGACGGCGAGGCGCTCGGCAAGCCCGCCGACCCCACGGAGGCGACCCGCCGCTGGCAGGCGATGCGCGGTCGCAGCGGCGTGCTGCGCACCGGTCACTGCCTGCGCGACACCGCCAGCGGACGCACCGTCGCAGCGACCGCCTCGACGACCGTGCACTTCGCCGATGTGAGCGATGAGGAGATCGCGGCGTACGTCGCGACCGGCGAGCCGCTGCACGTCGCCGGCGCCTTCACCGTCGATGGCCTCGGCGGCGCGTTCATCACCGGCATCGAGGGCGACCACCACAACGTGGTGGGGGTCAGCCTGCCGTTGCTCAGGGAGCTGCTCGCCCAGCTGGGACACTCCTGGACGCACCTGTGGACGGCCCCGCGGCACTGACGCCCGAGCGGTCCTCGGCCAGGAGCGGCAGCGGGCGGCGGAAGACGAAGGTGCGGAACAAGAAGAACCGCGCCGTCATCCCGAGGACGAGGCCGATCACGTTGGCGGCGATGTTGTCGGAGACCGGGTCGGCGAGACCCAGCACCTCCCGGCTGATCGTCAGGCACCCGATCGGGAGCAGCATCGTGACCGCGTTGATGACGATGAACGCCGAGATGCCGCCGTCCGCGGGGCGCACCGACCGGTCCTTGAAGGCGTAGTTGCGGCTGCCGTGGAAGCTCACCGCCATGCCGACGGTGTTGGCCAGCACGTAGGCCAGGATCGGCTCGCTCTCCAGCAGCGCGAGCCGCTCGGCACCGAAGCCGTGGACCAGCAGGTTGAACAGCACCAGCGCGACCAGCGTGGCCAAGCCCCCGACGGCGAGGAAGCGAACCGCCTCGGTCAGGTAGCGGCGCCAGCGGCTCGACATGGGCCACAGGCTACTGAAGGGCACACTCAGGCGGTCGAGCCGGGCTCCAGCCGACTTCCGGGCTCCAGCCGGACACCGCGGCCCACGACCGAGCCGCGGCCCACGAGCGTCACCAGGTCGGGGTCGTCGAGGGCGGCCTCGCCGGCGCCCTCGATCACGGCGCCGGCCGCCACCTCGCAGTCACTGTCGAGCACCGCCCAAGCCACCCGGGCGCCGGCGCGCACGACCGTGTCGGCACCCACGACGCTGTCCTCCACCTCGGCGCCGGCCTCCACGACCGCCCCGGGCCCGAGCACGCTGCGGCGCACGGTCCCCGCGACGCGGGCGCCCGGGCTCAGCATCGAGTCGGTCACGACCCCGCCGTCGAGCACCCGCGCCGGGCTGCGCTGCGGCTGCCGGGTCAGGATCGGCCAGCCCGGGTAGTCCAGCACCTCGTGGTCGTCGGTGAGGAAGTCGCGGTGCGCGCGCAGGTAGAGGTGCGGCTGCCCGAGGTCGCGCCAGTAGCCGCCGTACGCGTGGACGACGGTGCGCCCGCGCTCGACCAGCCGCGGCACCAGGTGCTCGCCGAAGTCGCCGAGGCCGGTGTCGCCCTCGTCGGCCTGGTGGGTGAGCTCGCGGTGCAGCTCCTCGAGCACCTCGATGAGCACCTCACGGTCGTAGACGAAGGCCTCGGTCGCGATCGTGTCGCTCGACGCCTGCTCGGGCTTGTAGGCGAAGCGGGTCACCCGCCCGTCGGCGTCGTGCTCGACCACCGCGTGGTCCTCGGCCCGGTCACCGGGCGGGACGGTCGTGGTGACCACCGTGCACTCGGCGCCCGCGCGGCGATGGGTGTCCAGCACGTCGTTGAAGTCGAGGCGGTAGATGTGGTCGGCGCTGAGGACCACGACCTCGTCCGGCGCGGCCGCGCGGACCTGGTCGCGGATGCGGTAGAGCGCGTCCGCGTTGCCCTGGGCGAACCCGTCCTCGTCGGCGGTGCCGGTCCCCTGCTCGGGCATCAGCAGCCGCAACCCGCCGTGGTTGCGGTCGAGGTCCCACGGGCGGCCGTTGGCGACCTGCTCCTCGAGGGTGGATCCCTGGAACTGCACCGCCAGCCACACGTCGGTGATCCCGCTGTGCGCGAGGTTGGACAGCGGCAGGTCGACCAGCTGCCAGGCGCCGGCGAAGGGCAGCGCCGGCTTGGCGCGCTCCCGGGTCAAGACGTCGAGACGACCGCCGGCACCTCCGGCCTGGACGATGGCGAGCACACGAGAACGGGGCATACCCGATGTTCACACAGCACCGGTGAGGTCGCGTGCACGGCTCACTCCACCGGCTCACTCCACCGGCTCACTCCACCGGCAGGCCGAGCCCCCGGGCGATGAGCATCCGCTGCACCTCGGAGGTGCCCTCGCCGATCTCGAGCACCTTGGCGTCGCGGTAGAAGCGGGCGACGGGGTACTCCTCCATGAAGCCGTAGCCACCGAAGACCTGCGTCGCGATCCGGGTGGCGGTGACCGCCGACTCGGTGGCGTGCAGCTTGGCGATCGCCGCGGCCCGCTTGAACTCCGCGACCGGGGCGCCGGCGTCCTTCATCGCGGCCGCCTTGTAGGTCAGCAGCCGGCTGGACTCGAGCATCACCTCGAGGTCGGCGATCTGGAAGGCCACGCCCTGCTTGCGCCCGATCGGTCCCCCGAACGTCTCCCGGCCCAGGGCGTAGGTGACGCTCATGTCCAGGCACGCCTGCAGGCACCCGACGGCGAGCGCGGCGATCGCGACCCGGCCGTCGTCGAGGGTGGCCAGGAACTGCGCGTAGCCGCGTCCCCGCTCCCCGAGCAGGTTGGCCTCCGGGACCCGGACCGCGTCGAAGGACAGCGGGTGGGTGTCGGAGGCGTGCCAGCCGAGCTTGTCGTAGGCCTTCTCGGCGGTGAAGCCGGGCGTGCCGGCGGGCACCATGATCGTGCTGATCTCGGGCCGCTCCCCGGGCTCGGTCACCGCGGTGCGGGCGGTCACGGTCACCAGGCTGGTGATCGAGGAGCCGGAGTTGGTGATGAACTGCTTCGCGCCGTCGATCACCCACTCGCCGTCCTCGAGCACGGCGCGGGTGCGGGTGGCCCCGGCGTCGGAGCCTCCGCCGTGCTCGGTGAGCCCGAACCCGGCCAGCCGGCGCCCCGCGACGAGGTCGGGCAGCCAGGTCTGCTTCTGCTCGGGGGTGCCGAAGGCCAGGATCGGGCTGATCCCCAGCCCCACCCCCGCCTCGAGCGTGATGCCCATCGACTGGTCCACGCGCCCGATCTCCTCGATCGCCACGCAGAGGCTGGTGAAGTCGCCGTCCTCCCCCGCCCCGCCGTACTCCTCGGGAGCGGTGAGCCCGAACAGCCCGAGCTCGCCCATGCGCTGCACGACCTCGACGGGGAAGTGGTGCTCGCGATCCCACGTCCCCGCGTGCGGAGCGATCTCCGCCTCCGCGAACTCGCGCACGCTGCGGCGGAACTCCTCGTGCTCGCGGGACAGCTCGAATCCGGTGCTCATCTCGGCATGCTAGCCCGCTGGTTAGCGTTTGTTAACCACCCCGCCATGGGCGCCGACTCGGCGCGCCATGGACGCCGACTCGCGCAACCATTGGCGCCGACTCGGCGTACGTGCCCTTCGTTCCGCTGACCGGGCAGCGCGGGCGCGGGGGATGGCTCAGGATGCGACCATCCCGAAGCCGCGGATCGGCAGGAGGTAGCCTGCCGCGCGGAGACATCAAGCGTCACGACGACCAGGAGTACAGGTGCCGGAGAGCAAGCCGTTGCAGAAGGTTCTCATCGCCAACCGCGGTGAGATCGCAGTCCGGGTCATCCGCGCGTGCAAGGACGCCGGGATCGGGAGCGTGGCGGTCTACGCCGAGCCCGACCGCGACGCAGTGTTCGTCCGCATGGCCGACGAGGCCCACTCGCTGCAGGGAGCGACCCCCGCGGAGTCCTACCTCGACATCGAGAAGATCATCGCGGTCGCGAAGAAGTCCGGCGCCGACTCGGTGCACCCGGGCTACGGCTTCCTCGCCGAGAACGCCCAGTTCGCCCAGGCCGTCCTCGACGCCGGGCTGATCTGGATCGGCCCGTCCCCCGAGGCGATCGACGCCCTGGGCGACAAGGCCAAGGCCAAGCACATCGCGCAGAAGGCCAACGCGCCCCTCGCGCCCGGCACCAAGGACCCGGTCAAGGACGCCGACGAGGTCGTCGAGTTCGCCAAGGCGAACGGCCTGCCGGTCGCGATCAAGGCCGTCTTCGGCGGCGGTGGCCGCGGCCTCAAGGTCGCCCGCACGCTCGAGGAGATCCCCGACGCCTACGAGTCCGCCGTCCGCGAGGCCGTCACCGCGTTCGGTCGCGGCGAGTGCCTGGTCGAGAAGTTCCTCGACCGCCCGCGCCACGTCGAGACCCAGTGCCTGGCCGACTCCCACGGCAACGTGGTCGTCATCTCGACCCGCGACTGCTCGCTGCAGCGTCGCCACCAGAAGCTGGTCGAGGAGGCGCCCGCGCCGTTCCTGACCGACGAGCAGGTCGAGAAGCTCTACACCTCCTCCAAGGCGATCCTGCGCGAGGCCGGCTACGTCGGCGCCGGCACCTGCGAGTTCCTCGTGGCCGCCGACGGCACCATCTCCTTCCTCGAGGTCAACACCCGCCTCCAGGTCGAGCACTGCGTCTCCGAGGAGGTCACCGGGATCGACCTGGTCCGCGAGATGTTCCGCATCGCCGCGGGCGAGGAGCTCGGGTACGACGACCCGGAGATCCACGGCCACTCCATCGAGTTCCGCATCAACGCCGAGGACGGCGGCCGCAACTTCATGCCGGCCCCCGGCACCCTCACCGAGTGGGCGCCGCCGCAGGGCCCCGGCATCCGCGTCGACGGTGGCTACGAGAAGGGCGAGACCATCCCGGGCTCGTTCGACTCCCTCATCGCCAAGCTCGTCGTCACCGGCCGCGACCGCACCCAGGCGCTGGAGCGCTCGCGCCGCGCCCTGGCCGAGTTCAAGGTCGACGGCATGCCCACGGTCATCCCGTTCCACGCCACCGTGGTGGAGGACCCGGCGTTCATCGGTGACGGCGAGAAGTTCGACGTCTACACGACCTGGATCGAGACCGACTTCGACAACCAGATCCAGCCGTACGCCGGCGACACCCCCGACGCCCCCGAGGCCGAGGACCGCCACACCGTCGTCGTCGAGGTCGGCGGGCGCCGCCTCGAGGTCGTCGTGCCCGGCGGGCTCGGCTCCATCGGCGGCGGCGCGACCAACGGCGCCAAGAAGCCGAAGCGCGCGGCGGGCAAGAAGGCCGGCGCCGCGGTCAGCGGCGACGCCGTGGCCAGCCCGATGCAGGGCACGATCGTCAAGATCGCCGTCGAGGAGGGCCAGGAGGTCGCCGAGGGCGACGTCGTGGTCGTCATGGAGGCGATGAAGATGGAGCAGCCGCTCAAGGCCCACAAGGCCGGCACCGTGACCGGGCTCAAGGCCGAGGTCGGCGCCACCGTCAGCAACGGCGAGGTCATCTGCGAGATCAAGGACTGAGCGATCCGCCTCTCGGGTAGTGACCGGCGGTGAACTCCGGCCCGCCGGCACCCCAGCCGCGTGACGACGAGCCCCTCGACGCCCCCACCTGGAGCGTCGAGGGGCTCGCCGCCGCCTTGCGCGAGGACCCCGTGATCGTCCAGGAGATCATGGGCAACGGGCAGCGCGACGCCGTCGACGACGCCCTCACCGAGCTCATCGACGGGGCCGACTTCCCGGTGTACGTCGCCCTGGTGCAGTCCCCCGGCGGGTTCGCCGACGACCGGCCCGAGGACGAGCTGGCCTCCCTGCTGCACGCCGAGATCGGCGAGGACGGGCTCTACGTCGTCTCGCTGAACCCCGACTTCGGCCACCTCGGCTGGCAGACGTACGGCGCCGAGGCCCCCGGAAAGTGGGACATCTACGACGTCAACGCGCCGTACGCCGACGACGCCTCGCCCAGCGCGGCCGGCGCGGCCGCCGAGCTGGTCGCGACCGCCCTCAACGACGCCGAGCCGCTGCCCGATGACCAGCTCGCGGAGTACCGCACCGGCGATCTCTGGGTGAACCGCGGCAGCACCCTCAGCGAGGACATCAGCGCACCGACCGAGGGCACCTACGCGGTGGTCGCCACCGGGCTGGGCGTCGGGGTGGCGATCGTCGCGTGGTTCGTGCTGCGCACCATCGCCCGCTGGCGTGAGCTCGCGCCCGGCACCGCCGTCGCCCGAGGCATCCCCACCGGCACCCGTCCCGACACCGTCGCGGACACCCCCGCCGCGCCGACGGCACAGGACGCGCGCCGCCGCGCCGAGAAGGAGCTGTCGGTCCTCGACCGCGCGCTGCTGCGACGCTCCGCCACCGGTCTGGACCCGACCGACGAGCAGCGCCTCGACGGCTCCCGCACCGCCGCCCGCACCCTGCTCGACACGGGTGAGGAGCGCGATGCCGACCTGCTCGAGTCCCTCGGCGCCCTGGTGCTGGTCCGCACCGCTCAACGACTGCTCGACCAGCCGAGCGCGGCGTACCGGCCCTGCTTCTTCAACCCCTGGCACGGGGAGGGCACCGCCCGGGTGGCCGCCCCCGTCGGCACCGGCGACGAGGTCGACCTGCCCGCGTGCGGGCGGTGCCGGCGCGCCCAGTCCCGGCCCGAGCTGGCCGACCCGCTGGTCGTGCGCGGCCGGCTGCGACGTCTGCGCCCCTACTGGGAGGGCGACGACGTGTGGGCGCGCACCGGCTTCGGCGCGATCAGCGACGACCTGTGGCGCACCGTGCTCGAGGACCGGCGGGCCACCCGATGAGCGCCCGCAAGCGCCCCCGCTCGGGCCATCCCGGGCGGACGCACGCCAACGCCAAGAAGGCGTCCACCGACAACCTCCTCGACCTCGCCCGGGGCGGGGTCGATCTGACCGGACGCCACGTCGTCGACCTCGGGCTCGCCTGCCTGCTCGGCCTCGGCGGCGCCGCGCTCGGCGTCCACCTGGTCGACCAGCGCGGCGAGCAGACCGCGCGCGAGCCCGGTGACCGGGTGCAGGGGGCGATCGCCGCGCTGCGCGAGGACCCCGTGTACGTCGCGCCCGACGGTCGCGACATGGTCTCGGTCGAGGGCGAACAGCGCCTCGAGCGGCTCATCGCCGACGCACCCGTGCCGGTGCACGTGCTGGTCTGGGAGTCCAGCAAGCAGGCCGGTCCCGAGCCGTACTCGTTCACCCTGCCCGACCAGCTGGCGACCGAGCTCGGCGAGCCGGGCATCTACATCGTCTGGCAGGGCCCCGAGGACGTCGGCGTCGACGTGCCCGAGGGCAAGCGGCTCGGGTGGGAGGTGCCCGACCTCGAGAACGTCGGCGACGCCGAGACCCAGCTGAGCGACTTCATCACCGGGCTGCCCGCCAGCGGCGCCCTCGAGGACGCCGAGTCCAACGACTACTGGGGCGGGGTCGGCGGCGGCATTGCCGCCGCCCTGCTGATGGTCGCGGCCCCCACCGCGGCCGGCGCCTACCTGCTCACCGGGCTGGCCCGCCTCGCCACCGGCCGCCCGTTCCGCAACCGCCCCCGCCCGGCCTCGAAGGGAACCCGATGACCGAGCCCAACCCCGTCGCCGAGATCGTGGCGGACCTGCGCGAGGACGGCGTCCACATCGGCCCAGGCATGGCGCGGCACGTGGACCCCGCCGAGGAGGCGGCCATCGAGGCGGCCGTCGCCCGCATCGACATACCCGTCCACGTGGTGGTCCGGGGGCTCGAGGAGGACG